>JACCZU010000230.1 GCA_013695835.1 Candidatus Aridivita willemsiae | reverse complement strand
GCTTTCGTGTTTGCACGAAACTCAGCCTGAGGGAGGCTCGCCCAGTTGAAGATCGTCGTCGGGAGGGCCACGAAAGGCCCCCGCAGCTGCTCCGCAAAGCTCTGGTCCCCCGTTGCGAGGAAGCCGGTCACGGCCCCAACTAGAACGATGGGAGCCGTCTCGCCAAGCGCCCTGGACAGTGACAGCACCGTGCCTGTAAGGATGCCGGGCGCTGCGATGGGCAGGACATGATGGCGAACCACCTCCCACCTGGTGGCGCCGACTCCGAAGCCGGCCTCCCTGATGCTTTCGGGGACCGCCCGCAAAGCCTCGCTCGCTGTGATGATGACGATCGGTAGCACAAGCACCGCCAGGGTGATCCCACCGGCGATCATGCTTCGCCCCCCGGTAAAGCCCTCGAGTGCTTGCACGAAGATGGCGAGCCCAAGCAGCCCAAACACGATCGAGGGCACCCCGGCGAGATTGCGTATGTTGACGATGAGGAACCGATTGAGAGGCGTGTCCTTGGCGTACTCCTCGAGGTAGATGGCCGCCCCAATACCGGAGGGGAAGGCCAGGCCCACGACAAAGAACATCATGAGGAACGAGCCCACGATGCCCTGAGACACTCCCGCGATATTGGGCAGGGAAGATAGATCGGCCGTCAGAAATCCCATCCCCCTGTCCGTAAACACGCCGATCCCGCCCACAAGCACATCGGCGAGGAGAACCACGAGGAACAGCAGCGAGATCGACAGGGCAAAAAGCAGGGCCGCTTCGAACAATCGGCTTTTGACGTCGACCTTCGAGCCCCGCAGGCTCTTGAGAACAACGTCGGTTGGACTCGGACCTGTGACCGTGGTGGCCATCAGTATCTCTGCCTCACGCGTCGCACGAATCGTTCACTGGCCACGTTCAGCACGAGTGTGATGAGAAACAGCAGGAAGCCGACGAAGAACAGGCTCGGAAAGGCGAGATCTGCGCCCCGCACCTGGTCGCTGCCGATTGCAAGCGATGCCATGGCACCCGTCATGGTCTGCCCCGGACCCGTGGGATCGACCGTGAAAAGGGAGCCTCCCTTGGCCCCGGCCGCGATCGCGACGACCATGGTCTCACCGATGGCGCGCGAGATGCCGATGATTAACGCAGCGACAACGCCGGAGATGGCCGCCGGAAACACGATCTTTAGCGATGTGCTTCGCTTTCTTGCACCGAGCCCGTAGCTGGCCTCTCGCAAAGGCATCGGCACGGCGCGAAAGGCATCCTCGGCGACCGAAGCGACAAGGGGAGTGACGAGCACTCCAACCGCTATCCCGGCCGCTGCCATGTTGAACAGCTCGGCGCCCGAGAGGAGGCGCTGAATGAGTTGGGGGCTGATCCAGGTCAACGCAAAGACGCCGAGCACCACACTTGGAATCCCCGCAAGCACCTCGAGAACGGGCTTCACGATCTTGCGGACGCGCGGTGCCGCATATTCAGACAGGTACAAAGCGGCGCCGAGCCCGAGCGGCGTGGCCACAATCATTGCGATCAGGCTGATGACCATGGTGCCGGCAAAGATGGTCTTGATGTCGAACAAGTTCCGGCGGGGAAACCACCCCTCCGACCAGAGGTTGCCGAGGTCCACGGCCGAGATGAAGCCAAACGCCTTACCGACCAGGGACAGGATGATGAGCGCGCTCACGACGACCGAAAGGGCGGCAAAGGCCTGAAACAGCCTCATCACCAGTGCTTCCTTTCTGCGCCGGTGCGGGGCGGTGCGGAGATCCTGCGCGCTTAGAGGGGCGCCTGCTTCTCCCTGCACTCCCTGAGCCATCTATTAGCTCTCTCTCATACGATGTGGATGGGGCCGGTGACCCGGCCCCATCCCCTTGGCATGCTGTCGTCCACCCGAACCGGCGTCGCTAGCCTATCCGAGAAGCCGTCTCGGCTTCCCTAAGCCTCTTCTCGCGATCCGGTCTCTTGGTTCTCCCACGCGTCCACGCTCTCTTGAAACTGGTCCTCGGGGAGCGCGACGTAGCCGGCTTCTGTGGTGGATGAGATGCCCGTCTCGGAGAGATAGAAGTCCACGAACGCCGACACCGTCTCGTCCTCAGCGTCGTCGGCATTGACGTAGAAGAAGAGATCCCTCGACATCGGGTACTCCTTGGTCTCGATGGTCTCCTGGGTGGGAGCCACACAACCGTCGCCGCCGTCGACCTCGAAGGCCTTGACGGTGCCCTCGTTCTGCGCATAGAAGGCGTATCCGACCCATCCGAACGAGGAGTCGCTCCCGCCGATGCCCTGGATGATGACGTTGTCGTCGTCAGAGGCCGTGTAGTCGGGCCGCGCTATCCACTGGTCCTCGGGGAGCCCCTGCTCCTCGGCGACCGGTTCGATCGCGAACTCCACGAAGGTGTCATACGTGCCGGACTCCTCACCCGGCGCCGTGATGTCAAGCGGCACGTCGGGGTAAGGCGCATTCCCTGCGCCGACCTGCTCGGCAAGGTCATTTGCGTCCGACCAGTTCTCGAAGCCCTTGGATTCGGGTCCCACAAGCGCGTACATGTCCGCGAAGTCGAGACAGGTCACCTCGTTGAAGCTTGGGCTCGTAAGCACGGAGATGCCGTCGATGCCGACCTTTACCTCGATGAAGTCGATGCCTTCCTTCTTGCAGGCCTGAACCTCCTCGGCCTCGATGGGCCTGGAAGCGTCCGAGATGTTGGTCTCCCCCTTGCAGAAAAGCTCGAAGCCGTCGCTCGTCCCCGGCCCGTCGACCGAGACGCTGACGTCCGGGTTCTCGCCCGAGAACTTCTCGGCCACGAGCGACGTGATCGGCTCGACCGTCGACGATCCAGAGACGACGATCTCGCCCGAGAGCCCTTCCTGTGCGTTCGCGTTGCCGCCCCCGCCGCCGCTTTCCTCTGAGCTGCAGGCAGCCGCCATCAGCGCCACGGCGAGAATGACGAATAGGAAGCTCGTCCGCCCCTTGAGCACTCCAGTCATGCAGGTGTCCTCCCGTCTAGGAACTCTCGAAACCGCCGGCGGCGGTCCCCGAGAAGCCCCCTCCCGCGTGAATCCCAAGCCACGGAGGCTTCTCGGTGGTCAAGCTAGCAACGGGATGTTGCCCGACGGCATCAGGTTCATGAACGCAATGTGAACAGCTGGCCCGGCTGCGTGCCCCTCAACCGCCGCTCCTGGGCACTCTCGTGCTAGCCTTGAAGGGTCTTGGCTCGCGGCCCTGCGGCCTTTCGTGTCGTGTCCGGCGGGCGGCTCTCAGATCGGGAAAGAGGTTGACGGCATGGGCTTGAAGGTTTTCGGCGGGCTGGTTGCCGTTGCGCTTGCCATCTTCGCGATCAGGCGCTACAACAAGGACCAGCTTCGCAGGGGCGAGCTCATCGTCGTGTTCACGGCCGTGCTCGGCCTTGCGCTTGCCGCCGTCTACCCTGCCGCTTTCCGGCCGATCCTTTCCCCCCTTGGTTTCCGGCCGGGTGACGAACGTCAGATCGTCGGTCTGCTCGTCATCTCCAACGTCATAACCCTGTTCCTGCTGTTTAGAGGTTTCTCGCGCGACGATCTGTTGTCCGACGAGATCGGCACGATGGTCGATTACATGGCGCTGCGGCGAGTCGAAGACGAAGGCCTTCCCAACCTGCGCAACTGCTGCGCCGTGGTGATCCCGGCTTTCAACGAAGCCGAGCGGCTCCCTTCGGTGCTTGGGCAGATGCCCGACGACGTGGCCGGCCTCGCCGTGCGGCCAATCGTGATCAGCGACGGTGCAACCGACGGAACCGAGGCTGCCGCTCGCAACTTCGGGGCGTTGGTGATCCGCAGAGACCTCAGACGCGGCAGCGGGGCGGCCATTAGGCTGGGGTGCCGGGTAGCCCATCGCACCGGGGCACGCGTCATCGTGACCATGGATGCCGACGGCCAGCATGATCCCAAGGAGATGGAGCGGCTCGTGGGTCCCGTCCTGTCCGCTCAGGCCGACATCGTCCAGGGCTCCCGCGTCCTCGGCGAGTTCGAGGTGGAGTCCGGCATCCGCTCGCTTGGGGTCAAGTTCTTCGCCCGGCTCCTTACCCTCCTCGGCCGGACCAAGATCACCGATCCCTCGAACGGCTATCGCGCCATGACGCCGGCGACGTTTCACCGTTTGGACCTGCGCCAGGACCAGTACTACGTCTCCGAGCTGTTTCTGGACGCTTGTCGCAAGGGCTTCAAGGCGGCCGAGGTGCCCATCACCGTGCGCCGGAGGGTGTCGGGGACCACCAAGAAGGGACAGACCTGGCGCTATGCGTGGGGCTTCAGTAAAGCGATCATAAGGACCTGGCTACGGTAGCGACAGAACTAACTGCGTGAAGTGAATAGGTAGGATCAGGCAATGCTTGAAACGCTCCCGCAGACCGAGCACCTCTATCTCAATCGCGAGCTGTCGTCCCTCGACTTCACCAATCGCATCCTCGAGCTCGCCAAGGACCCCGCCGTGCCGTTGCTCGAGAGGGCCAAGTTTCTTTCGATCTTCGCTTCCAACATGGACGACTTCTTCATGGTGCGCGTGGCCGGGCTGAAGCGGCAGCTTCAAGCGGGCCTGGTGAGCAGGTCGCCGGATGGGCTCACTGCGCGCGAGCAGCTTGGGGCGATAGCCGCCAAAGCAGCTCCGATGGCGGCCGAGCACGCCCGGCTGTTCAGCGAAGAGATCGTTCCCGAGCTCGCGGAGGCTGGGATCAAACTGCTCCGGTGGAATGACCTCGAACCCAGTCAGCGCGACGACATGGATCTGATGTTTCAGGAGCGCGTGTTCCCGGTTCTGACGCCCCTCGCCGTTGACTCGAGCCACCCCTTTCCCTACATTTCCAACCTGTCGCTGAACCTCGCCGTGCTCGTGCGCAATCCGGGCACCGGACGTACGAGCTTCGCCAGGGTCAAAGTCCCGCCGCTCCTGCCCCGGTTCATCAAAGTCTCCGAGGAAACAGCGTTCACTCCAGTCGAAGATGTCATTGCCGCTCATCTCGCTCAACTGTTCCCGGGCATGGAAGTGGTCGAGCACCACGCCTTCAGAGTCACGAGGAACGCCGACCTCGACGTCGAGGACGACGGCGCAGAGGATCTTCTCCAGGCACTCGAGGAAGGGCTTCGCAAGCAGCGCTTCAGCCCTGCCGTGCGCCTCGAGATCGAGACAAGCATGCCGCCCCACGTTCTCGATCTCCTGCGGCGTGAGCTGCAGATCGAGCCCCAGGACGTTCACACCCTCCCGGGGCCACTCGACCTTTCGCGGCTCTGGGATCTCTACTCGCTCGAGCGACCGGACCTGAAAGACGAGCAGTTCCAGCCCATCACCCACCCGGCGCTGGCCGCATCTTCGGCCGAGGACTCGGCGCCGGATCTGTTTGCGATCCTGCGCGAGCGCGACGTGCTCCTTCATCATCCCTACGAGTCTTTCAGGACCAGCTTTCAGAGCTTCATAGAGCAGGCGGCCACCGACCCCGACGTGCTCGCCATCAAGCAGACGCTTTATCGCACCTCGGGCGAGAGTCCAATCGTGGACGCGCTCATCGAAGCGGCCCAGGCCGGCAAGCAGGTCGTGGTTCTGGTCGAGATCAAGGCGCGCTCCGACGAGCTGGCAAACATCAACTGGGCGCGCACGCTCGAGCGCGCCGGCTGCCACGTCGTCTACGGTCTGATCGGCCTGAAGACGCACTGCAAGCTGTGTCTCGTCGTGCGCGAGGAGGGGGCGCGAGTTAACCGTTACGTCCACATCGGCACCGGCAACTACAACCCGAAGACTGCGCGGGCGTACGAGGACCTAGGCCTTCTAACATCGGACCCGGACCTCGGCGCCGATGTAAGCGACATCTTCAACTATCTGACCGGCTACTCGCAGCAGACCCAGTACCGGTCGCTGATTGTTGCTCCCCACGGGATGCGCGAATGGGTAATGAGAATGATTGAACGCGAGGCGGACAACAGCCGGTCCGGGAAGAGGGCTCGCATCGAGATGAAGGTTAACAACCTCGTCGACCCGAAGATCATCAACGGACTCTACGCCGCGTCCGAGGCCGGCGTCGATATCGACCTCGTCGTCCGGGGCATCTGCGCGCTGCGCCCCGGCGTTGCCGGACTCAGCGAAAACATCACCGTGCGCAGCATCCTGGGACGCTATCTCGAGCACTCCCGTATCTTCTTCTTTTGCAACGATGGCGGCGAGGAGATCTACATCGGCAGCGCGGACATGATGGAACGAAACCTCGATCGGCGCGTCGAAGCGCTGGTGAAGATCAAGACTCCAGAGCTGAAAGAGGAGCTCAAGACATTGCTCCATCTCGCACTCAGGGACAACACCTGGTCATGGATCCTCTCCCCCGACGGCGCCTGGGAGCGCAGCACCCCAAGCAACGGCGAGGACGGCGCCGAGCTTCAGAAGGAGATGATGAAGCGGGCGATGCAGCGTGTCTAGGGTGCCTGCGACCGAGATCGAGCTGAAGTTCGAAGTCGAAGGGCCCTTCGAGCCGCCGGAGTTGCTGCGCGGGGTCGGCGTCCGAGAAGTAGAAGAGCTCGCCACCAAGGAGCTAAGGGCGACCTATTACGACACCTCCGATTACCGGCTTGCCCGCAACGGCATCACCCTTCGCTACAGAACCGGCGATGGCGACGGGTCGGGCTGGCAGCTCAAGCTCCCCGTTCCAGGAAAGGACGGTTCCGAGCGCTTCGAACACCACATCAGCGGAGCGGGAAACCGCGTGCCGCACGCAGCGCGCGACCTCATCACCGCTCTTGTCCGCTCCGAGAAGCTCGCTCCCGTCGGGCGGCTGCGCACCATGCGCCGCGGGTGGTCGCTCGTGGGGGCCGAAGGCCGGGAGCTTGCCGAGCTCCTCGACGACAAGGTCTCCGTCATCGACAAGAGACGGGTCGTCGACATGTTCCACGAAGTCGAGCTCGAGGCGCGTGACATCGACCGCAAAGGCCTCAACCGTATCGGCAGGGCGCTCGAACTCGCCGGCGCCGTCCCCTCTTCTGGGGCGCCGAAGATAGTAAGGGCGCTTGGCCGCGGTGTGCTCGCGGCGACCGACGGTCGCGCTCCAAGCAGCCTTGCGCCCTCGGAACCGGCCGCCGTGGCGGTCACGTCGGCAATCGCCGGCAACGTCGGCCGCTTGATCGTCAACGATCCTCCAGCCCGCCTCGGGCACGCCGCCGGCGTGCATCAGATGCGGGTCGCTGCGCGCCGGCTCCGCAGCGACCTGCGCACTTTCACCGACCTCGTTGAGACGGAGTGGGCGGGGTCTCTTTCGGATGAGCTCCGCGAGCTTGCACGCGTGCTTGGCGAAGTGAGGGACGTCGATGTCTTGCAGGCCAACCTGCGCGCTTCGGCGAGGGGGCTCGAGACCTCCCTCGAGCCGCTTTTCGATGAGCTCGCCCGGCGCCACGAGCGCGCCCGCTTGTGCCTGTGCGAGTACCTGCGCGGCCCCCGCTACGGCGAGTTGCTCGAGCGCTTGAACGCGGCGGCAGCGGTCCCAGCGCTCACCGGGGAGGCAGCGGTGCCATGTGAGTCGGCCCTGCCACCTCTCGTCGCCCGCGCCTGGAAGAAACTCGCCGCATCCGCACGCGGCGCTACAACGCATACGGCCGACGAGGATCTCCACAGGATCCGCATCCAAGCAAAGCGCGTTCGCTACGCTGCCGAAGCGGTCGCACCGGCCCTTGGGACGGCCAGGGGGGCCGAGGCGGCAAGGTTCGCCGAACTCGCCGGGGATGTCCAGGACGTGCTTGGGCGTCACCACGACGCGGTTGTTGCGAGCGAAGTCATCGCTGCCATCGCCGCAGCGGCGGAGCCAGGGGCGGGGTGGCATCTCGCCGCAGGAAGGTTGATCGAAAGACAGCAAAGGATAGCGGAGACGGCCCGCTCGGACTTCGAACCGGCCTGGAAGAAGCTCAACCGCAAGAAGCGGCGCGCATGGCTGACTTAGGCAAAGGCGATGTGGTGCGCGCCGCCGGCGGAGTCCTGTGGCGCCGGGAGGGAAACGCGCGCCCCGGGCATGATGGGCCCGGCAATCACGGCGTCGAGGTTGCACTCGTGCATCGCCCTCGTTACGACGACTGGAGCCTGCCAAAGGGCAAACTCGGACCCGGCGAGAACGACTTGAGCGGGGCGATCCGAGAGGTCCTCGAGGAGACCGGGCATAGGGTGCGCCTTGGCAGGCCCCTTGGCGCCATCACCTACCTTCATGGCCCCAAGGACTCGAAGCGGCCCAAGGTCGTTCGCTACTGGGCGATGCAGGCCGCCGGGGGGGCCTTCGTCCCGTCCAAGGAGGTGGATGAGATCGCTTGGACCTCGATCGGCGACGCGTTGTCTTCCTTGACTCACGATCGCGACCGGGAGGTCCTCGAGCGTTTCGCCCTGCGCCCGGTCCAGACCGGCACGCTGCTCCTTGTTCGCCATGCAAGCGCCGGCTCACGCTCGAAATGGAAGGCCGACGACCGCCTCCGCCCGCTCGACGACCTGGGGTTGAAGCAGGCGGCCGGCCTGTGCCGGCTCCTCGCGCCTCTGGGGATCCAGGAGCTGATCTCGGCCGACTACGTCAGGTGCGTTCAGACTCTCGAGCCGCTTGCGCGCCTCGTCGGGCTGCCGATCGAGCCCGAGCCGTTGTTCTCAGAGACCGGCTGGCCCGGGCGAGAACGCGAGGCGATCGCCCTGCTGCGGGCACTCGGAAAGTCTCGAGCGGTCACCGCAGTCTGCAGCCAGGGAAACGTCATCCCAGATGTGCTTACAGCGCTTGTCGGGAAGGCTGGGGAGAGGCACGCAGAAACAAAGACAAAGAAGGGCAGCGTGTGGGTTCTGAGCTTCGACGACGGAGCGGCAAGCGCGGAATACATTCCGCCTCCCGCTTGAGCCGGTAACTGCAAGCGCCCAGGAGGTGTAAGAATCCGCGTGCACCCGACCGGCCCATGGGGGGCCCTTTCAAAGGACGAAGAGAGCAGCTATGCGTGTGTTCATTCCCGGCGTCGACGGCTACTTGGGTTGGTCTCTCGCCCAGCACCTGGCTGCGCGCGGCCATGAGGTAGCCGGATCGGACTGTTTCTACAGGAGACGCTGGGTCGAAGAAGAGATGGGCTCGTGGAGCGCCATTCCCATCGCGTCCATGCAAGAGCGTAGGGACGCCTTCAAGGAGCGCTACGGCGCCGAGCTTCGCTTCTGGGAAGGCGACCTCACCAACTACGAGTTGGTGGCAGAGATGCTCGAAGACTTTCGGCCTGAAGCCGTGGTGCATCTCGGCGAATGTCCGTCGGCGCCTTATTCCATGGTCGACGCCAAGCACGCAATATTCGTGCAGGTCAACAACATCGTGTCGACCTTCAACCTCCTCTTCGCGATGCGAGATCTCTGCCCCGACGCTCATCTTGTCAAGCTGGGGACGATGGGTGAGTACGGCACCCCCAACCTCGACATCCCCGAGGGCTTCTTCGAGGTTGATTTCAGAGGCCGGAAAGACCATCTCCTGTTTCCTCGCGACGCCGGGTCCTGGTACCACTGGAGCAAGGTGCACGGCTCGAACAACGTCATGTTCGCCTGCAAGCTGTGGGGGCTGAGGGCCACCGACATCATGCAGGGCGTTGTCTTCGGCACCCGCATAGACGAGATGGGCGCAGTTCCCGGGAGTCCTTCCGACCAACGGCTGACGACCCGGCTCGACTTCGACGGTTGCTTCGGCACGGCCATCAACCGCTTCTGTTGCGAGGCGGTCATCGACCATCCCATCACGCCGTTCGGCAAAGGGAGCCAACGACGCGGCTTCTTGCCGCTGCGCGACTCGATGCAATGTCTCGCGCTCACGGTCGAAAATCCCCCAGAGAGGGGTGACTACCGTGTCTTCAATCAGTTCGCCGAGGTTTACGACCTCGGCGAACTTGCGACGAAGGTGCAAAAGGTGGCCGCTGAGGCAGGGCTCCACGCCACGATCCGAAATCTCGTGAACCCGCGCGCCGAGCAAGAGGATCACTACTACAACCCGGATCACGACCACCTCTTCGAGCTCGGCTACAGGCCGAGCGGAGACATCGACTCCGAGATCCGAGTGATGCTTGCCGACCTCATGCCACACCGGGAGCGCATCGCCGCCAAGAGAGACGTCCTCATCCCCGACGTCGGCTGGACCGGCCCACGGCGAAAGATGAAGTACCTGGCGAGCGAGGAGCCGCTCGCCATTCCTTAAACACCAACCGCGATGAAGTGGCCGATACTTGATCCATGCTCCAGGCTCGTGATCTCAGCGTTGACGTGGGTGGCCGCCTCGTGGTCGAAGGCGCGTCGTTCACCGTGCGCGCCGGTGAGGTCGTCGGTCTCGTAGGCCGCAATGGGGCAGGCAAGACATCGCTCCTTACTGTGCTTGCGGGTGATTCGGAGCCACAAGGTGGCTTCGTAGCGGCCAAAGGGGCGCTCGGCCATCTCCGCCAGGACCTCCGTTCCGACGGTGGGGATCGTGTCCTCCGTGGCCGGAGGCGGGACGCGAGCGGGGGCGGCGGAGTGACGGGCTTGACGCACATCTTGGCAGGGCGCGGTCTCGACGACGCTGCCGCCCGCATCGAAAAGCTCAGGCTCCAGCTCGAGGAACGCACGTCAAAGCGCAACGTCGAGCGCTTCGCCAGAGCCGAGGAGCTTTACAACATGCAGGGCGGTTACTCGGCCGAGGCCGAGGCCCGCCGCATCGCAGCGGGGCTTGGGCTTGCGCCCGACCGTGTGGACCTTCCCACCTCGGCGCTCTCCGGCGGTGAGCGGCGCCGTCTCGAGCTGGCACGCATCCTGTTCGCCGGCGCCGATGCCCTGCTCCTCGACGAACCCACCAACCATCTCGACACGGACGCCAAGACATGGCTCATTGGCTGGCTTCGCTCCTACAAGGGCGCGCTGATTGTGGTGAGCCACGACATCATGCTGCTCGACACCGCCATAACCCGGGTGCTTCATCTCGACGACGGAGCTCTCACCGAATACAAGGGCACATACACCCAGTACCGCGCCGCACGCAAGCGCGATGAAGACCGCGCAGGCCGCGTGGCCGGGCGGCAGCAGTCGGAGATAAGGCGACTTTCGACGCTGGCGGATTCGATGCGTCACCAGACCCAGCGGCGCGCCCGCACGGCCAAAGCGCTCGACAAGAGGGTCGAACGAATGCGGGCCGAGGCCATCTCGGCCCCCTCGAAGGAGCGCCGCATCAACGTTCGCTTCCCCGAACCGCCGCGCGCCGGCAAGGTCGTGCTCATGGCCGAGCGTCTCACCAAGGGCTACGGCGGCCCGCCGATCTTCGAGGACCTCGGCTTCGACGTCGGCAGGGGCGAGCGTCTTCTCGTGATGGGGCTCAACGGCGCCGGCAAGACCTCGCTGCTTCGGATCCTTGCCGGGCAGACTTCGGCCGATGCAGGCGAGCTGCGGCTCGGCACGGGCGTTTCGGTCGGCTATTACGAGCAGGAGCACGAGGGCATCGAGCCCGGCGCCCACCTCCTCGATCACATGCGCAGGCAGTCGGGGGCCGCCGATCAAGCGCTCCGTGCGCTGCTCGGAATGTTCGGGTTGCCAGGCGATATGGCCATGCAGGACGCCGGCACCCTGTCCGGAGGGGAAAAGACCAAGCTCTCTCTAGCGCAGCTCGTCTCAGGCAGGCACAACCTGTTGCTGCTCGATGAGCCGACCAACAACCTCGATCCCCCGTCGCGTGAGGCGGTGGCGCGGGCCCTTGGCGAGTGGCCGGGCTCGATGATCATCGTGAGCCACGACCGGGACTTCGTCGGCGAGCTCGTCCCCGACCGGGTTCTTATGATGCCTGAGGGGACCCTCGATTATTGGAGCCAGGACCTCCTCGACCTCGTGTCCATGGCCTGAGACCAGGCGGGCAACTGCCTCAAGGGTGGTTAAAAAGCGCCGTAACCCGGCGCTTACCTCGAGCGTCATAGGGGAAAGGTGAAATGAGAACGGGACCGAGGAAAAGACCACGCCCATGGCGCAGCGCAAAGACACAGAAGATTCGCTGACCAGACGCTTCGAGCAGACACAGCAGAGCCACACCTGCTCTGCGTGGGTGTCTTACCAACTGCCCCGCTCGGGCAAGCCCTTCTTCATCGCAGCCTGCTCCTGCGGCTGGGCCGGATGGCCTCAGGCGTCCTCGAAGAAGGCCTTCACCGACGCGCGTAGCCACACCCCAAAGGTCTCGGGGGCGATCTTCGGGATGAGCCCCAAGGGCGGGCCCCCCGGACGTTAGCCAAGCGCTTCAGCGGGGCGGCTCTACGGCTCCCCCGGCCCCCGCCCAACCAGAGAAGCCGCCCTCGAGGTGCTCGACCCTTGCGAAGCCCATCTCCTTGAGGCTCTTGGCCGCGAGCGCCGAGCGGGCGCCGGCCGCGCAGTAGAGCACGATCGTCGCAGTGCGTGGGATGCGGGCGTCGACCTGCCCCTCGAGGACCCCGCGGGGCACGGGATGCGCGCCCGGGAGGGTGCCCCCCCTCCACTCGGAGGGCTCTCGCACGTCGATGAGCACGATCTCCTCCCCGGCATCGAGGCGCGCTTTGAGCTGCTCGGGCTCGGTGCAGGTAACCCCGGAGCGCGCCTCGTCGACAAGCTGGTGATAGCTCTTTGCCACTGGTCGCCAGGCTACCTTCGCCGGACGCCCCGGGCGGCTATGTTGTGCAGCCGTGACGATCCTGCTCGGCCTCGGCGCCGCCATCACCTATGGGTCGGCCGACTTCATCGGGGGTCTCCTCAGCCGCCGCACAAGCGTGTTCTCGGTTGTGCTCTTGTCACAGAGCGCAGGTCTCATCGAGCTTGCCCTTGCGCTCGCGTTGTACAGCGGGGGCGCCGCCTCGGCTGGCGACCTCGGCTACGGGGCGGCGGCGGGGGTGGCCGGGGGCGCCGGCATAACCTTTCTCTACAGCGGCCTTGCGAGCGGCCGGATGTCGATCATCGCCCCCACCACCGCGGTTGAGGCGGCCGTCATCCCCCTGCTTTTCGGCCTTGCTACCGGCGAACGTCCTTCCCCAGGCGCGCTTGCAGGCGTCGTCCTTGCACTTGCTGCGATTGGGTTCGTGTCTTACTCGGGGAGCGGGGAGGAGGCCGGGCGGGCCGGAGGGCCCCTCCGCCTCGCCGGGTCCGGCATGCCGCAAGCACTCCTGGCGGGCGTGGCCTTCGGGGTGTTTTTCATCCTGCTCGAGCGCACGGGTGCAGACGCCGGGCTATGGCCCCTGGTGTCGGCCCGTTTCGCCTCGATTGCGGTGGTGGGTGCAGTGGCCGTGATTGCAAGGCGATCCTTGAGGCCTGCCCCGGGCAGCTTCCCGGGCATCCTCGCGGCCGGATGCCTCGACGTGACGGCCAACATCCTCTTCCTGCTTGCCACCCGTACCGGGCTGCTATCCCTCGCCGCCGTGCTCACCTCGATGTATCCGGCGAGCACCGTCGTGCTGGCGCGCGTCGTTCTTCACGAGCGCATGACCACCCTGCAGACGACGGGGCTTGGCCTGGCGCTCGCCGGTATTGCGCTCATCGCCTCTGGATAGCGCCGCCCGGCAATATCTCGGGCGACCACTTCGGGGGCTGGGGGCTTGGTCCTCTATCGGCCGCCCGCTCTGTCGCCAATCCTTTTAACCACCCACAGCAGCGCCACGAGCATGGCGCCAGACACGACGGCCGACCTGACCAGAGCGCCCACGTCCATGAGGTCGGGGGCGGCCGCTTCGGGGGCGGGACCCTGTACCCCCGACGGTTCGATTCGCAGACCCGGATAAGCGCGGGCGGCAGCGGCCTCGGCCGCCTCCCTGGAGGCGTAATGCTCGCTTGAGCTCAGCTCGACCTCCTCGTCCGGCGCGAGGTAGACCCACCGCCACCTGCCCCCCAGCTCTCTTCGAATCTGTATCAGCTCTGCCACCGCGGGGCGATGCTACTCCCGAGCCTCGTGACAGGCAATCAGTGGAGGGTTGCCACCGACCACGCGAGGAGAAAGAGCGACGCCACCCAGGCGAGCAGCACGGCCACCACGACCTCGACTGCAGTGATCAGCTTGGCGGCGACCACTGCTGCGCCGGCGAGTGCGCCACGCGCCGCACTCGATAGGGCGCCCGGCGTCCCCGTGACCCGAACGGGAGGGAGAGACGGCGAGCGGTGCCACCGGCCCTGATGGGCTTCGCTTCCGAGCCTGCTCAGCGCAAGCCGCAGCGATGGGCCAAACGGAACTCTGGCTCTAACCGACATAGCTCTCCCTCGCGCGTGAGACATGGGGCCGACGACTCTTATTCGGCAAAGGGACGCCTGGAATTGAGAGCCAGAGGGGAAAGTTTCCGTAAGGAGTGCCGGAGCGGCGATAGCAGCTTACCGAGTTGGGGCTAGCGCACGCAGAACTCGTTGCCCTCGGGATCCTGCATGGTGACGGCATAGTGGTCGTCCAAGCTGGCCTCGTAGAGCTTGGTCGCGCCGAGAGCTGCGAGGCGCACGACCGCCTCGTCGACGGAAGCCCTGCGCTCCTCAAGCGGCGCCGCACGCCCTCTCGAGACATCGACATCGAGATGGAGGCGGTTCTTGGCCGACTTTCCCTCCGGCACCTGCTGGAAATAGATGCGCGCCCCGACCCCTTCGGGATCGACGATCGAGCTCCCCGTGTCCCACTCGTCTTCCGGAACACCGACCGAGGCGAGATATGCCCCCCACGTGTCGAATCCCTCGGGAGGGTCTTGGAGCTCGTAGCCGAGCGCCTCGGCCCAGAAGCGCGCCAGAGCGTCGGGCCCTGCGCAGTCAAACGTCACCTGAAACTTGAGCGCCATGTGCACCTCCACGTTGAGGAGGCCCCCTCGTAAACGGGGCCTCCTTTGTTTACACCGGTGAGGAGTCGGGCTCAGTTGTCCCTGAGCTGACCCCTGATTGCGCCGGCCGGGAAGGCGGCGTTGTGAACGTTCACGTAATAGTCGTTTGGGTTGGCCTTGATGTCGGCAACGAGGTCCCTGTCGACGTGCCTCACGCACCCGCGCACACCCCTGAGCTCGGCGGGAAGGCCGGCCTCGTCCATAAAGAACGTGACCACGATGGGCCCGGCGACATCGGGGGGGCCCTCGTGGATGTGGGCCGCCATGGGGGGCCCGATCTTGAGAAAGCTGAGGTCGAAGCACACGGCCCGACCATTGAGGGAGACGACGGCTCGACCTCTTCCGTCCGGGTCCCCAGGGCCGGGAACCTCGGCCTCGCCCGTGAGCCCGGTCGACACCCGGCTCCCCTCTGCCGATGCGCTCACCACACCCACCACGACTGCACCGGTCACGATCACCGCGCACAGCATTGCCACAACACGTTTTATCCCACATACCTCCCGCTCGAGCTTCGCCGACGACGGCGAGGCTACCGCACGTGCTCGCTTAGCTCACGGCCGGGCGGGTCGAGGCGAGAGGGCCGCCTACAGCGGCCCGACCCTCCCCGCTGCGGGTTCGAACGGCGTCGCGTAATCGCTGAGCCCGGACAGCAATGCCTCGGCGTCTGAGGACCGGATCGAGCTCAGGCGCTTCTCTGCGGCCACGAGCATGGGCAGCAGCCGGATGTCACCGGCCGTTGCTATGGCGGTCATCTCCTTGCGGGACAGCACGAAAGCGAGCGCTGCGTCGATCTCATCCTGCCTGTCGAACGGCTCGTACCACGTCGCATAGCGCTGCTCGCCCTCCCGCCACAGGTTCTTGGACACCGGCTTGATTATCAGGAGCCCGGCGTCCTGGTGCCCGACCTCGGCCACGAGGGCCTCGTAATCGCGCCGGTAGTCGTCACGCTGGTAAAGGAGGTAGTTGAGCGGCGTGAGCACAGTGTCAAACGCATAGCGGCGAAGGCCCTCGAGGTGCGTCGAGGGTGCGTCGTGGCCGTGGCCGGTTATGCCTATGGCGCCGATCAAACCCTGCTCCTTGGCCTCGAGCGCCCCCTCGAGCGCTCCCCCGGTGCCGGTGGCGCGGTCGAGATCGGCGACGTCGCCGATGGCGTGAAGCTGCAGGAGATCTAGCTTCTCGACCTCGAGACGCTCGAGCGAACGCTCGATCGAACGGAGGGCGCCGTCTCTGGTTCGGTCACCCGTCTTGCTCGCCAGAAAGATTCGGGCGCGAATGTCTGGCATCCACGGCCCGAGGCGAAGCTCCGATTCCCCGTAGTCGGCGGCAGTGTCGAAGTGGTTGATCCCCGAGTCGAGGGCAAGCTGGATGGAGGCGTCTGCATCGTCTTGTGACACCTCCGCAAGCGCCGCTCCCCCGTACACGAGGACCGAGCTCATGTGCCCGAGCCGCCCCAGTCTGCGCTTTTCCAAGTTTATCTCCCTCTTGTGGCGGCCATGAGCCCAAACGGGCTACCCTCCGAGTCCCGGCATATGGCCCATCTCTGCCCCGGGTGTATCACTTCGCCCCCGAGTGCAGCGACGCGCTCGAGACTGCCCTGAAGGTCGTCGACCTCGAGGTAAGGGAGCGAGAATCGATCGCCCGGGCCGGCGCCTCGCTCGTGGATGCCGAGCGCAGGCCCATCACCTGCGACGATCGCTTGCCAGCCCTCGCCGTCTGTCCCGCGGCGCTCCTCGAAGGAGACTCCGGCGAACTCGCCCCAGAAACGGCGCGCCCTTGCGGCGTCGTCGGCGGGAAACTCGACCATTGTGATGGGCACGGTGATGGGCACGGTCACAAGATAACCCGGGCCCGGCGGGGAATGGCTATGTTTCGGCGGTGAGTTGCAGCACCCGCCCCCCTGCGATATCGACGAGGTAGAGTTCGCCCTCGTCATCTTCGCCCCAGGAGCTGACCGACGATTCGCTCTGCAGCAGGGGCGCCGGGTCCGTGAGCCCCGCGCTGCCGGCCACGATCCCGTACACGCTCCCCGAGCAGTAATCGGCGAAGAAGTAGCCGCCCCCAAGCTCGGGGTACTGCGATCCGCGGTAGACGAAGCCGCCGGTCACCGAGCATCCCTCATCGTGGGTGTACTGGGCCACCGGCAACACGACACCGTTCCTGTCGCACCCGGACGCCGGCTCATAGCAGTCGCTCCCCTCGAGGTCGTCCCATCCGAAGTCGAGGCCGGCCTTGGCGGCCGGAACGCGGTTAACTTCTTCGAGCTCCTCCTGCCCCACGTCTCCGATCCACAGGTCGCCTGCCTCACGGTCGAAGCTGAACCGCCACGGGTTGCGCAGCCCGGAGGCCCAGATCTCGGGGCGGGCGCCGTCCCTGTCGATGAAGGGATTGTCCGGAGGGATTCCGTAGGCCAGGCCGCCCCCGGCCGCGTCGACATCGATCCTGAGCAACTTGCCGAGCAGGGTGTCGAGCGACTGCCCATTGTTGAACGGGTCTCCGCCGCTGCCGCCGTCGCCTGTAGCGACGTAGAGATAACCGTCGGGCCCGAAGGCGAGGTGGCCACCATTGTGGTTGGGAAACGGCTGGTCGATCTGCAGCAGGGTCGTTGCGGATCCCGGGTCGGCCACGCCCGCGCCCGGATCCGCCCTGTACTCGGCAACGACCGTGTCGCCCGCAGTGTCGGTGTAGTTGACGAAGAAGCGGCCGTTGGCATCGAAGCGGGGATGGAAAGCGAGGCCAAGGAGACCCTGCTCGCCCCCCGGCTCCGTGAGGTCTGAGATGTCGAGGAACGGCTCAGGGGCAAGCCGCCCGCCGGCAAAGACGCGGATGTTCCCTCCCTGCTCGACGACGAAGAGACGGCCACTGCCATCGCCGGCGCCGGTGACGAGCAGAGGCTGGGTGAGGCCGTCGACGACGGGACGCAGGCCAAGGGCGACCTTGCCCGGCGCGAAGGCGTCGCCTCCTGCGACCCTGCCGCCGTCCCCTTCGCCCCCGCCGGAGCCTCGCCTCGACTCATCCCCGGCGCCCTCCGGCTCGCTCCTGCCCTCAGCCTTAGGGTTGTTTCTGGGCGCGCCCTCCGGGGCGGGGTCGCCGGCGCAGGCCGTGGCGAGGAGAGCGGCGAAGGCCAGGGCCGCCAGGGCGCGCCCGGCTGTCGGACCGTAAGTTGAGAGCTTCACCTGTGGCACACGATAAGGGGGCGTGCCGCTTACCTCGGCGTCTCGCTACAGTTGGGTTCGAGCTTCGACCATGGGACGGACATTTGGCGGCAAGGCAGAGAAACTTCAGGGTGTGGCGGCTGGTCAGGTGGGCGGGGGTGGCCACGCTGATAGTCACAGCCGGGCTGGCCGGCGGCTACCTCACAGGCCAGGTGCTCTCCGCCAGCCCGGCCGAGCCGGCGGCGGCCGAGGACGGCGGCGCGGTGAGCCCCGAGGAGACCTCGGATGCAGGCGCCGGCGGGACCGTCGACACCGGAGACGACGAGCCGAGGCCGCTCATCATCGAAGACGTCACGGTACAGCTCCTCAACGCCAGTGGGTCAGAGGGCGCAGACGACCGCGTCCTGCAGGAGCTCCAGGACCTCGGCTTTCACGTGCTTGCCATCAACCCGGCGGCGCGCGACTACAGGCATACGACGGTGTTCTGGTCGACCGAAGACTCAAGGGAAGCCGCGCTAGCCCTCGCCGATCACTTCGACTGGAAGGTGCGCACGGCCCCCGAATCCCTGTCTCTTTCCGTAACCACCCACGTCGTCGTCGGCTCCGACGAAGCCTGAGGCGCTCGCCGGATACGCCGGGCCGCCCGCTTAGAACCTCGGAATGCTCGACACGGTGAACGGCTCTACCGGGTCGGTCGGGGCATCGAACTGGCTGTTTACGACCAGCAAACGTCCTCGGGACGCCGCTGTGGTCGTCGGGAACATGAACGTCGGGTTCATCCTGCGCCCCGCCGCCCGGCCCGCGCTAAAGCTATCGTTCAGCGCAACCTTGACGATGACCTCGTTCGCATTGCGGACTACGTAGAGCTGCCTGTTCTGAAGCAGGAGGCCGTCACCGTTGGTGAGCGTCGCCCCGCGAACCTCGACCTCGGTAACGCTGCGGTTGTGAAGACCGACCCTGAACAGCTCTCCGGTGTTGGATTGGATGATGAGCGCGTAGCGCCCGTCCCTAGTGATCGCGATGCCGTTGGCGTTGAACCCGTCCTCGTACTCGAAGGCCGTGCCCTCGAAACTGCGAAGCACCCTTAACGGGGCGATGCCCGCTGCCGACCTGCGCAAGCCGCGGGCCGGAACCTTGTAGAAGACGGGGCGCAGCGAGTCCGTGACGTAAGCGTTGCCGGCCGGGTCGAGTGCGACGTCGTTGAGGAAGGTGCCCCCGGCCGCGACGCCGTTCGAGTAGCGCCGCACGAGCTCGCCTGTGCGGCGGTTGTAGACGAACAGCGTTCCGGTATCGCCGCCGGCGACGAGAAGCCGGTCGGGAGTCGCTTTGATGCCTATTGCGGTCGAACGGCCGTCGGCCCCTCCGGGCAAAAAGACCTGCGCCTCCCGGTTGGGCCTTGTGACGTCACCCTTGAACACGGCCCCCGTTGAGGTGCTCGTAACGTAGTAGGAGCGGCCTCTGGTTGCGACGCCCTCAGGGAAGACGTTGCTGCCGGGGAGCTCGTAGACGAGCGTCGGCCGCGCCACCTGAGCCACGGCCGGTGCGACCCAGGTTGCCGTCGCGGTCACGGCGCCAAGCGCGAGCGCGGCCGCGCGGATGCGGAAACTGGTGATACGCATGATCGAGCCTCCCAGATCGGTTCGCTGGCGCCCGATTCTGGCACAGTCGGCCCCTTACTCGGCCGGTCCTGCGGGAGCCACTCGCTTTGGCTTCTTGACGTCGCGCGGGGGGAGCTGAATCTCCTCCTCGGCCGGAAGCCCTTCTTGAAGCTCTCTGTTTCTTTCGATCTCGGCGTTCAGCTCAGCGCCGAACAGCAACGCGTTGTTGGTGATGTAGAGCCATAGAAGAAAGACGATCACCGCGCCGATGCCCCCGTAGGTCTCGTCATAGCTGGCGAAGTTGGCCGCGTAGATCCCAAAGCCGATCGAGGCGATGATCCAGATCAACACACCGAGCGCCCCGCCCGGCGTTATCCACTTGAAGCCGCGCTGACGAGCGTTGGGCGCAAGGTAGTAGAGCACCGAGATCATGAAGATCATCAACAAGATGATCACCGGCCACTTGACGAACTCCCATATGGTCACTGCGGTGTCGCCAAGCCCGATTACGTTTCCCACCGCCTCGGCCACGGGGCCTGTGAGCACCACGGCGGCACCCGCGATCCCGACCAGGACCACCATCAGAACGGTTATTGCTACCTGGAGGGGGAACTTCTTCCACGTGCGCTCCACCTCGACCTCGTAGATCGAGTCGGAAGCACGCATGAACGCCCCGATGTAGCCCGACGACGACCACAACGCCCCCAACAGGCCGATGCTCAGAAAGGCCCCGCCCGACTGCACCTTGGTGATGTTCTTGATGGTGCCCTTCAAGAAGGTCACCGCCCTTTCCGGCCCAACCTGGGCGACGACGTCGAGCATCTTCTCGGTCGTCTCGGGATGCTGTCCGAAGAGGCTGAGCAGCGCCATCAAGACCAAAAGCGCAGGAAACACCGACAACACTGCGTAGTAGGTGAGCGCCGCCGCCCAGTCGGTCAGATTGTCCTCTTTGAACTCCTTTAGCGCCCGCTTGAGCACAGTCATGCGGGAAGCTCCTCCCTCGACCCTGTGCGCCATGACAAGAGAATACGGCCGGGCCGGCGCCGCAGCACAACTGAGGCCGGACGGCAGTCAGAGAGGTTGGCCCCTTAAGAGGTTCCGTCGTTCACCGTCGCTATAGCGCAGTCTGCGACGGAGCTTGCCGTCACCGCCGACTCCGAGCGATGGCTACTCGAAGCCCTCTGCCGGCCACGGCAGACCGGCGTAGCGCTGGTGGACGGGCCCTGCGGGCGGAGCCACGGCGTTGAACAACCCCGGCTCGACCAGTAGGCGCCGCGCCGGAAAGATGCGCTCGAAGGGGTCGTCGGACCACCATCCCGGCCACGGCGCGGTCGTGCCCGTCACAGCGCCTCCGAAATGAACCGGGTCGGTCGTGAGCGTCGTAACGAACGATACGCCGGGACGCTCGTAGACCGCCTGGGTTGCGGCCACGACGGCAGGATCATCGAACAGGACCTGGACGCCGCTTGGGGGGAGAACGAGCGATACGGCCATCTCAGGCCCCGATGGGTCGATCACGGCGCCCGAGATGCGCGCCGTCCCCTTCGGGTGCCCGGCGTCCGGATCCCATGCGGCCAGATATCCCGCCGGCTCACCCTGGAGATCCCTCGCCGCTGCGGACGCGAAGGCGTCCTCGGAAACATCCTCGGCGAGCCCAAACCAGCACCATCTCATTTGCCGGACGGCTCCCAGTCCGAGCGGATCTCCTTCGAGATGGTGCGCATGTCGGCGCGCAGCTCCTCGAGGGTGGGCCGGCCCCAGTACCAGTTGCCGCCGTAGGCCCGACAGATGCGAAGGTCGGGGTAGAGCGTGAAGACGGTAGGCAGGAACGGCCGGTGCACGGTGTCGGCAGCCTCGAGAAGCTCGAGCTCCTCGACGTACACACGGTGCTCGTCGGAGAGGAAGGTCCAGCGCGCCCCAAGCCCGGCGCGATAGGCGGCCTGGACCTCGGGCGGCTCGACGCTTATCGACACGATCCGGCTGTAGGCGACCTCGGCCTCAGCCTGAAGCTCGAGCAGGCCGGCGAAGAACCGGCGCTCCTTCGGACAGAACCACCCGCGGTAGAAGTGCACCACCACGGGGTCACCGCCGGCGAGCTCCGACAACGACCGCACGTTGCCCGAGTGATCGAGGAGCTTCACATCCGGAAACGTCGCGCCTGCCTTCAGGTCCTCTCGCATGCAGCTCCTTTGCTTGTGGATGGTTCGGCAGTCGACTAGCCTCGCGCTCTTGGCCAAGCTCAGCGCACCCCTTCTCGCCGTCTTGCTCGCCCTTGCAGTGGCGGTTCCGGACGCGCCCACCGCATGGGGCTCAGACGCAACCTCGGTAGCAGCGACGGAGGGATTCAAGCCGGCCGCGCGCGGCCGGCGGGCAGCCGGGCACGTCCTGGTTGCCTGGTCCCCTCTGAACCTGCCCCGAAAAACTGAAAGGGTGCTCGACCGGATCCGCCGGGTGCGGGCGACGACCGTGCTGTCGAGCCTGGGCTGGATGCGATCCGCGCGCACCCGCTCCGAGCGGACCCTCGAGAGGGTGCGAGGAGGCTATGGAATCCCCATCGACGCCGCCTTCGTCGAGCCGCGCGAGTACGCATCGTTCGTGCCAAAGAGCGAGCGGGGGGCGATACGGAGGCTCGGTCGCCGCAAGGGGCTCGTGTCGAGGACGGAAAGGAAGCTCAGGGGCGGGCACGGCAAGCTGCGCATGAGGATATCCGGCACGCCCGTGAGGACCTTCGGCGCTGTGCCCGACGGCGCCGCCAAGGCCTACGAGGTGCTGCTCCGCAAGCCGGCCCCAAGATCGTGGGGCGCGCCGAGCCGGTCGTTTCTCATTCGCAAGCCCAAGGGTGTGTCGCAGCGGCGGCTGCGCAGGGCGATCACGAGGCTCGTTGGCCGCGGACATCCCCTGCGCATCGCCGGCCGTCGCGAGACGAGATGGCTTCGCTACGGCGAAGTCGTGACGCCCTTGGCCTTCGTCAAGAGGGCCTTCGGCGAGTTCGCCGCGCGCCCCTCCGGCGGCGGGGCGCTTCAGATTCGGCCGCGGTGGGTCAAACGCAACATAAGGCACAGAAGAGTCCCGATCCTGGGCAACGTGACCTGTCACAGGCGTTTGTTCCATCAGTTGCGACGGGCGCTCGGCGAGCTTCGGCGCAAGCGGCTGTCACATCTCGTCAGAAGGAGCGAGTACGCAGGCTGTTACAACCCCCGCTTCATAGCAACCTCGGCAGGCAAGCGCATCTCGCGGCATACCTACGGCATCGCGCTCGACATCAACGCAGCAAGCAACCCATTCGGGGCGCGTCCGCATCAGGGAAAGAAGCTCGTACGCGTCATGAGGAAGTGGGGCTTCAACTGGGGCGGCAGGTGGCCCCTGCCCGACGGCATGCACTTCGAGTGGCGGCGCTTCCCCTAGTGCACCACTAACTTGAACCCCCGGAGATCTTCGACGACGGACGACGAGGCGCTCGCACCCGAGGAACCAACGCGTGTTTCGTTTCGGGATGCGCTTCGTTTCTGGACCAAGCTCGGCTTCATCAACTTCGGGGGGCCTGCCGGGCAGATCGCTTTGATGCATGACGAGCTCGTCGAGCGTCGCCGGTGGGTAAGCAATGGACGCTATCTCCATGCGCTCAACTACTGCATCCTCCTGCCCGGGCCCGAAGCGCAACAGCTTGCGATCTACATCGGATGGCTGTTAAACGGCACCCTCGGCGGCATCGCCGCCGGCGTGCTCTTCGTCCTGCCCGCTTTCTTTTTGATCCTCGCTCTGTCGTGGACGTTCGTAACCCACGGCGACGTCGCATGGGTGGCCGCGGTCTTCTACGGCCTTGGCGCTGCGGTCATAGCCATCGTCGCCTCGGCCGTGATCCGTGTCGGCTCGAAGGCGCTGACAAATCGCACGCTGCTTGCCATCGCAGTGGCGGCTTTCGTCGGCATCTTCATCTTCACCATCCCCTTTCCCCTCATCGTGCTCGGCGCCGGGGGGATCGGCTACCTCGGAGCCCGGCGCAGCCCGGGCACCTTTGCGACCCCCGATGCACACGCGGGAGATGGGGGCTCGGCGGTCGGCGACGCCTCACTCGAGCGCGCCCGGCCGAGCCCGGCACGGACGCTCCGCGTGCTTATCACCGGGCTTGCCGTGTGGTGGGTCCCCCTCCTTGCGGTCGCGCTGTGGCGCGGCGGAGACGATGTTCTCACCCAGGAGAGCATCTTTTTCAGCCAAGCGGCGCTTGTCACCTTCGGAGGGGCCTACGCGGTTCTCGCGTACATCAATCAGGCGGCGGTGCAGCAGTTCGGGTGGCTCGAGCCCGGCCAGATGGTCACCGGCCTCGGTCTCGCCGAGTCGACGCCGGGACCCTTGATCATGGTGACCGAGTTCGTCGGCTTCCTCGGCGCCTACCGCTTTCCAGGTGGCCTCGACCCCGTGGTGGCGGGCGTTCTCGGTGCCGTGGTCGCCACCTGGGCGACATTCGCTCCATGCTTCCTGTGGATCTTTCTCGGCGCCCCGTTCATCGAAAGCTTGAGGGGTCACTCGAGGCTCAACGGCGCGCTTTCGGCCATCACCGCAGCGGTCGTGGGCGTCATCCTCAACCTTGCGGTGACATTCGCCCTCGCGACATTGTTCTCGACCGTCGCTCAGCGCTCGCTCGGAGGCGTGACGCTCCCCGTTCCCGACCTTGCAACGCTTGACGTCTTCGCTGCAGGTCTTGCAGCAATCGCGTTTGTTGGGTTGTGGAGATACAGATGGAAGGTCGTGCTGGTGGTTGCGGGCAGCGCTCTCGCCGGGTTGATCTACAAGACCTTGCTCTAGCCGGACTAGGCACCCCACGCTGCGAGGTTCGGCGGAAACTCACAGCGGGCGTGACCAACGAGCGCGGCCGTCGGCGCCGGTCCCACTGCGAGCTGTGGGTCTCGAGGGGACGCGCGTGGGGGATGCTGTCATGACAACGCTACGCCGCTCGCGCCCGCCCCGGCGGGCTGGGGCAACCCGCTTTCGGGAAAGAGGAAGGAAGACGAGGATGTCTGAGTCATCGACCGCGGCCGCCACTCCGGCCGCCGGCGCCGCAAGCTACGACGCCATCATCGTCGGCGGGGGCCACAACGGGCTCGTCGCCGCCGCCTATCTCGGGCGGGCAGGGATGAGGGTCGCCGTGCTCGAGCGCCGCCATCTCGTCGGGGGCGCGGCCGTGACCGAGGAGCTGTGGCCGGGCTTCAAGGTCTCAACCGCGTCCTATGTCGTGAGCCTCATGTCGCCGCGCATCGTGTCTGAGCTCGCCCTCGAGCGTTACGGCTACCACGTCTACCAGCTCGACCCCGCCTACTTCGCCCCGTTCCCCGACGGCCGCGGCTTCCTGCTGTGGGACGACCCGGCCAGGGCGGCCGAGGCCATCGGGGCAATCTCCCCCGCCGACGGCAGGGGCTACCTCGCCTACAGCCGGGCCCTGTCCGAGCTTGCCGACATGATCCGGCCGCTCCTCTACAGGGTCCCGCCCGAAGCCGGCGGAGGTGCGCCGGGAGACGCCAGAGAGGTCGCCGGGCTTGGACGTTACGCCTTCGGGGCGCGCAGAGACATTGGGCGCCTGACCGACCTCATGACGATGTCGGCGTACGACTTCCTGTCGCAGTACTTCGTCGACGAATCGATCATGGGCGCGATGTGCGCCGGGTCCGTGATCGGCGCATGGGGCGGGCCTATGAGCCCAGGCTCCGCCTACGTTCTGCTCCACCACCGCATGGGCGAGACCGATGGCGTCACCGGGGCGTGGGGCTTCGTGCGCGGCGGCATGGGGGCGCTTTCGGAGGCGATCGCTTCCTCAGCCCGAGCCGCGGGGGCCGAGATCCACACCAACGCAGAGGTCACCTCGATCGACGTGGCGGGCGGGCGCACAACGGGCGTGACGCTCGCCGACGGCACCGTCCTCCACTCCGAGGTCGTGCTCTCCGGCGCTCACCCACACACGACCTTTCTGTCGCTTGTCGGCCGCGCCAACCTGCCGTCCGAGTTCGCAACGGAGATCGAGCGTTACCGCACGCGCGGCTCTTCGGCAAAGGTCAACATGGCAATCTCGGAGCTTCCCGATCTCATCGCCATGCCGGGTAAGGAGCCCGGCCCCCAGCACCCCGAGATAATGATCAGCCCGTCGATCAACTACGTCGAACGCGCATGGGACGACGCCAAATACGGGCGGCCCTCCGAACACCCACTGTGTGACTGCGTCATCCCGACGACCAAGGACCCGACGCTTGCGCCACAAGGCGCCCACATCATGACCGTGTTCGTGCAGTACGCGCCCTCGCAGCTCGCCGAGGGAACCTGGGACGACCACAGGGAGACGCTCGGAGACAGGGTCGTCGACACAATCACCGAATACGCGCCCAACTTCAAGGCCTCTGTCATTCACAGGGAGGTCCTGTCCCCCGCCGACCTCGAGAGTCGCTTTGGCCTCGTCGGGGGCAACATCTTTCAGGGCGAGATCTCTCTCGACCAGCTCTTCTCCTTCAGGCCGGCGCCGAGGGCCGCTTCCTACAAGACGCCGGTGCACGGCCTCTACTTGTGCGGGTCGGGCGCACACCCGGGCGGCGGGGTCATGGGCATCCCGGCGCTCAACGCCACCAAGGTCGTCCTGCGCGACCTCAAGCGCCGGAGGAGGCGGGAGACGCTGGCGGGGCTCGGTCGCAGGGCAAGGAGCTGACGGCCGCGGAGTCAAGCCAATCGTCGTGCACGGATTCACCACGCGAGGGCCGTTGTAAGGGAGAATGTGGCGAGAGAACTCCTCGAACGCCCGAGGAGAGCAAGCAGGTAGGTTACTTAGTGGGGAGGAAGACACTCGTGCGCAGAGCACTCGTAACGCTGATCACTCTTGTGTTGGTGGCTGCCGCAGCCTGTGGCGGTGAGACCACAGCGGGCGGAGGCGGCGATGGAGGTGGCTCGGGCACCACGGGCAAGGAGGGCAACGACCTCCTCTCGGTAGTAAAGGAGCGCGGCACCCTCATTGCCTCCACCGATCCCGCCTATCCGCCCCAGTCCTCGCGTAACCCCGCCGGTGAGTTCGAGGGATTCGATATCGACGTCACTGCCGAAATCGCAAAGCGCCTCGGCGTCGACGTCAAATACGTGACACCACCCTTTGACGCGATCACGTCGGGGGGGTGGAGCGGGCGCTGGGACCTAAGCGTCGGATCGATCACCATCACTCCCGAGCGCCAAAAGGTTCTGTTGTTCACGCCCGCCTACTACTACACGCCGGCGTCGGTCGCCGTGCATCAGGAGAACACCGACATTCAGGATCCGGCGACCGACCTCGACGGCGCCACCATCGGGTCGTGCGTGGCGTGCAGCTACGAGTCGTACCTCGAGGGCACGCTCGAGATCCCCGGTGAGAAACCGGAGTTCGTTATCGACGACCCGCAGGTGATGACCTACGACACGGACACAACAGCGATACAGGAGCTCGCCCTCGGCGATGGAGCGCGTCTCGATGCGGTGATGTCGGCCCTCCCGACGCTCGAGGGGGCAATCGAAAATGACACCCCGATCAAGGTTGTCGGCGACCCACTCTTCTACGAGCCGCTCGGAGTGGCCGTCGACAAAGAGTCTCCCGAGGACCCGCAGGCGTTCTTCGATGAGGTCAGCAAGATCATCCAGGACATGCACTCCGACGGCACCCTCACCGAGTTCTCAGAGAAGTGGTACAAGGGCGACGACCTCACCAAGAAGACGTAGGGAACAGATGCGAGCCGATCGCCGAGGAGCACCGACTTATTGCACGCGGTGAGGGCGCGAGCGGGGTCGCGCTAGGCCGTCTGCGGTCGGGCTTCGAGGCTCGCGCTCAAGGAGTGCCCTTCAAGGTCAAGCTTGGTCTCGTATACGGCGCCATCGGCGTACTTCTCGTGTTGTTCGTCATCGCCTTTCAGTACGACACCGCCTTCATCCTGGAATGGCTCCCCTTCATCCTCGGCGGCGTGCCGCTCACCTTGTTCATCTGCTTCGGGGGTATCGCCTTGGCGGTCGTGCTGGCACTCCTCGGTGCGCTCGGCAGGCTGTCTCACAACGCTCTGTTCATGGGAGTGGCCAACTTCTACGTCTCGTTCATTCGCGGGACCCCTCTACTCGTCCAGATCTTCTTTATCTACTTCGCCTTCCCCCAGCTGGCCTTCAAGCCCGGAGTGCCGGAATGGGTCCAGCCTCTTCTTGTCTACAACATCGCGTTTGCGGCGATCCTTGCCCTTGGGATCAACTATGGCGCCTACATGACCGAGATCTTTCGGGCGGGCATTCAGTCGGTGGGCCATGGCCAGGCGGAGGCCGCCTCCGCCCTCGGGATGAGCTCGGCGCAGACGATGCGGCGCATCGTGCTCCCGCAAGCCGTCCGAGTCATCATTCCGCCTACGGGAAACGAATTCATCGCCATGCTCAAGGACTCTTCGCTCGTCGGACTCGCAGGAGCGGCAGAGCTCTTCTATCGAGCGCAATCGGTCGGTAAGGCCGAGAGCCACTCCTACGAAACCTTGACGGTTGCGGCCCTCATCTACTGGCTGCTGACAAGCATTTTCTCGTTTTTCCAGAAGAGGCTCGAGACAAAGATGGGGCGCGGCCACGTGCGCGAGGAAGTGGCGCCGCCACGTGCGCGCGGAATCGCATGACCACTAGCCCCGTCATCCGGATCGAGAACCTCGAGAAGCACTTCGGACGGCTCCAGGTGCTCAAGGGCATCTCACTTGACGTCGGCGTGGGTGAGGTCGTAGTCATTCTCGGGCGGTCGGGCTCGGGCAAGAGCACTCTGCTCCGCTGCGTCAACTTCCTCGAGGAGCCCACCGGCGGCTGCGTCGAGGTCGACGGGACCAGGCTCGAGGCGGGGGCTCCGTCGCGCGCCCGCAGAGAGCGCATACGCGCCATCCGCCTCAAGGCGGGGATGGTGTTTCAGGACTTCAACCTGTTCCCGCACCTCACGGTCATCGAGAACCTCGTCGAGGCGCCGTGCACGGTCAAGGGAGAGAGCCGGGGGGAGGCAAGCAAGTTCGCCGAGGAGCTGCTCGCCAAGGTCGGCCTCGCCGACAAGAGGGACGAATACCCCATCCGGCTGTCCGGCGGCCAGAAGCAGCGGGTCGCAATTGCGCGCGCGCTCGCGATGCGGCCTCAAATCATGCTCTTCGACGAGCCGACGTCGGCCCTCGACCCCGAGCTCATCGGCGAGGTCCTCACGGTGATGAAGAACCTCGCCAAGGAGGGGATGACCATGGTCGTCGTGACCCACGAGATGGGCTTCGCGCGCGAGGTCGCGCACCGCATGGTGTTCATCCACGAAGGCGAGGTCGTCGAGGAGGGCCCGCCCGACAAGCTCATCTCCGGCGCGCGCGACGCGCGCACGCGCCGCTTCCTCGAGGCCGTCCTCTAGTACTCCGCTGCGTAGGTAGCGCCCGCACCGAGAGCGCACCTGCGCGGTGATGCAGGGGCGCTCGAATGCGCCGGCAATTTACGCGGCGGGGCACTAAGAGGCGCGCGCGGCCGGCTCCAGGGTCGGTGCCCGGTCCCTGCGCGCCGACGTCAGCAGAGTGCCGAGGCCGAGGATGACGGCAATCAGCCACGCAACGGCGCCGGCGACGGGGAGGAGGGCGAGCACTCGCAGAATCGCCCACCCGGTCAGAAAGGCAGCCCACCTGGACTTCGGCGGCCGAACCACTGCCCGTCCGAGGCTCCACGCGCTCACGACGTAGCCGAGCATGTAAAGGGGGGCGAGCGCAAGCAAGAGCCCTGCACCAAGGGGGATCCCGACGACGGTGGCAAACGCAATCAGGGCGAGCAGCGGCATGCCGAGGAAAGCCAGGAGGCCCAAGCCGATTGCGGAGCTGAACGAGATCCCTTCCACAACGGCCGCAGCCGGCCCCGGGGCAATCCCGAGAAGGAGCAGTCCCAATACCAACGTCGATACGCTCACCGCCAACCAGAGGCCGGCGCGCGCCGCCGCCAGTGGCAGACTGCCGGGGACGACGTCGCCGACGCCATAGAGGCTGCGCGCTCGTCCCTCGAGGACCGCCCCCTCAGAGATCATCGGCTCCCAGCTGGAGCGGACATCGCCGGCCACCCTCGCACCATCCTCGAGCACCGCCTTGCCCCTGAAGACGACCACGTCGCCAAGCACGGTCCCCGAGACCCGCACGCTGCCGTTGGCCGAGACGACGGACCCTGCCACCTCTCCGAGCACCACATCGGCACCGCCGTTGACGACCGCGACCGAGCCCTCCACGCGCCCGTCGATGAGCACTCCGCCGTTGAGCACGAAGATGTTGCCCGCCGACTCGTTGCGTGCGACCTCAGTCCTGCCGTTGACAACGATGATGTCGTCGGCTGTACCGCGCGGCCCGACCCCGAGGGCCGGTTGCGCCCATCCCCCGGCCAGCACCATCGCTGCCAGCAATGCGCTCGCGGCGGCCGGCCCCCCAATAATCCCCATTGTCCGATGACACTACCGCCGGATCGCGTTCTCTTTCGGCTCGGTCCCCGGCGGACCAAGCAAGACGGCGCCCCTTTTGGGGGCGCCGTCTCTTCCGTGCGTTTCCGCGCGGGCTTGTGACTCCCTGCGGCCTACTCCTCCTCTTCCTCTTCCTCGATCGACAGGTTGTGCTGCGGCGCAGGCATCTTGCTGCCGGCGCCCTTAACGCCCTTCCAGATCGCCCGGTTGAGCGTGTGCCACGGAGCAATGTCCTCCCGGCTGAAGTCCATCCTCGACGAGGCTCTCGCCATAGGCGCTTCGGGCTGGTTCATCTCGCCGAGTGGTTGCGCCGGCTTCACCGCGTTGTAGGCGCCGAAGTCGGGTTCGTCGGTGAAGCTGTTGAGCAGTGGGCTCGCCGTCGCGTCGAAGTAGGTCAGCGGCGCAAGCCCGAAGACCATCTCCATCGTGCGCAGCATTGAGGCGCTGCTGTAGAAGGTCGAGTCGACCTCGCTCGTCTGGGTGTAGGGGCTCACCACGTAACCGACGGTGCGATGCGCGTCGACATGGTCGGGGCCGTCCTGAGCGTCGTCCTCGATCACGAAGATGGCGGTGCTGTCCCAGAACTCCGAGTGCGACACCTTGTCTATCAGCTTGCCCATCGCCCAGTCGTTGTCGGCCATCATGGCTTGAGGAGTCGGACACGCCGGGTCGGTCCCACAGGTGTGGTCATTTGAAAACCGGACAAACTGTGCCGAAGGCATCTCGCCCGAAGCCTTGTAGCGGCGGAACTCTTCGAGCCAGATACGGTAGCGAACCTGGTCACGGATGGACAGGTTGTAGCCGGGGAACTCCCGGTCGGTGTTCCGCGCGAGGTTCGGCTCGTTGTAGACCTCGACGGGAGCCTCGCTTGTTGTCCAGAAGCCGTAGTTGCGGAAGCTCAAGCCGGCTTTGCTTAGCGCATCCCAAAATGTAAGCGTTCTCTGGGTTCCTGCTCGGTGAGTTGGCGAGAGAGGTCCCCTCGCCCGTATAGAAGTAGCCTCTGCCGCCGTAAAGCGTGGGCCACGACTTCTGAGTGAATGTGCTTGCGTTGGCTGCGGTCGACCATTCCCAACCGTCGGTGGACACCTCGCCGGCGGCGTAGAGATTGTCAAGCGTCACGAATTGCCTGGCAAGCTTGTGGTGGTTCGGCGCCGAGCGATAATCGAACAGCGTCAGCGAGGGGTCGCCGTTGCCTCTGGGGAGATCGCCGAGAACCTGGTCGTAGGTGCGGTTCTCCTTGACGATGTAAATAACATGCTCGATGTTCTCGAGCACATCGGCCGAGTTGCCATAGCGCTTATCGAACTGGTTGTTGTCGACGACCTGCTCGGTGTAGGCCGCTAGCTGCTCCTCGTCGGGAACCCCGATGGTCGAAAGCGTCCCGTCGATCATCGAACCGATGTACTGCCCCGGCGTGGACTCGGGATTCTTGGTCGGGTCCGGGCCACGGGGGTTCGGCCCCGCGCCCAGGCCCTTGGCGTTGGCCACGTACAGGTTGCTGCCGTCGTTGGCGACGGCCACACCTGTCGGATACCAAGCGGTCGGGATCAAGCCGACAACCTCGTCGGCGAGCCTGTCTTCGCCAGCAAGCCTCACTACGGCGACATCGTTATTGCCGGCATTGGCAACGTAGAGCGTCTCGCCGTCCGGTGCGACTGCGAGCGCGTTCGGGCTTGCACCGTCCGGCGCCCCTGGATAAGGCCGCATCGAGAACGAGCGCGTCGCCTCGTTCGTGGCGGTGTCGACCACCGACACGGTGTCGCTGTCAGAGTTGGCGACATAGAGATCCTCGCCCGTTGGGCTCAAGGCCATGGCGCTCGGGTGGGTACCGACGGCGATGTTGTCGAGGTGCTCCTCGGAGGCCGTGTCAACGACCGCCACCGAGCGCTTTCCCCAGTTGGTGACATAAGCCGTGCCGCCATCGTGCGAAAGCGTGACTCCATATGCGAAGTTGCAGCGCTTCCCCCTTGAGCTGTCAAAGCCGACTTTGAGCACAGGGCAAACCCGGTCGCTGATCAGCACCCGGGACTGCTCGCCGGTTGCGGTGTCGATGATCGTCAGAGCGTTGCCGACGTTCTCGGCGACGTAGAGCTTGGCGCCGTCCTCGGACACGGCAAGACCAGTCGGCCAGACATCTTCGTTGTCGAGCTCGAACGGGTCCGTCTCCTCGAGGCTTCTGCCGGCCACATCGAAGACGCGCACCTTGTCGTTCGGCGCTGCGGAAACATAGGCGCGCTCACCATCGGGGGCCCAGGCCACGCCGAACGAGACGCCCTCGGGCGCGAAGTACGGGATCGTATCGGTGACGCTGCCCGTGTTCGCGTCGATGAGCATGACCGACTGCTTGTAGACGCCGTCGTTGGCGATCAGAATCTGTTCTCCGTCGGGGCTGAGGGCCATGCCGTATGGCCTCTCCCCCAGCTTTTCCTGGCTGCCGACCGGAGTAACGCGTAACCCGGTCGGAGTAATCGATGTCCCGTCGCCCTGCGGTCCTGCGAACCTCTCTGCGAGCTGGCCCCAGGCGACCGCTCCACCGCCCACAACTACAGCGGCAGCCGCGAGTATTGCCACGGCGCGCCGCCCATTGAACCTGCGTGTGCTCAACAAACCCTCCCTATGACTGGCGCGGATGACAACCGCGCGCTCAGCAGGAAACCCAGGAGCCGTGCAAGATGGCCGCGTTGGTCGCGCCCTCGATCCCTGCCGGTCCTTCCGGGCCGCCCCCAATGTGACGCCGGAACCAAACCTCCTCCCAGGACGGCACGACGGCCTTCAAACAGCAGCCGTCCCGATAGCGAACATGGGCGTTCAATGTGGCCGGAAGGTGAAGGAGGGGCAAATACCGAACAAACACTCCCGCGAAGTCCGTGGCATCAACCAGGAATAGTCAGGAGCTTCCGCCCCGCGACGCTTCGTCCCCTCGAATCCGAGACGGGCCGCTTCGCACACGCCACTACCCGCACCTGTTGGATGACGGACCTAGCTTGATGGCAAATGTGCACGGGGTGTCAAAAAACCACCGCACCTACGCTCGCCATGGTTAACTACAAGTGGCGCGCAACGAAAGCCAACGTGAAAGGAATCGGAACTCTTGAGCAGAGCACTCGCCGCCTGCTCATGCGGGAACAAAGTCGTATACCGTCCGAGCCGACAGGCTCAGCGTCAGTCTCAGCTTTCCCAGCGAGGGTCGTTATCTTGAGCAAGTTCGTCTTCCTGATCAGCAACGGCCGCTCCGGTTCTTCCTTGGTGCATGAGCTCCTCGCTCGCCACCCGGAGGTCGGCTTCATCTCGAACCTCGAGGACCGCCTACCCAGTCTTCCTCCGAGCGCAGGACGCTACAACAACCTCCTCTACAGGAGAATGCCTCCGTCTTTGACTCAGAAGGGCAGGCTCCGCTTCGCCCCTTCCGAGGCCTACCGGATACTGACTCGTCA
>JACCZU010000099.1 GCA_013695835.1 Candidatus Aridivita willemsiae | reverse complement strand
ATGCGGCCGTGAGCTTCGGCGCGCGCGAGCATGTCGGTGGCCGTCAGCTCGTCGAGCACGGCGAGGGCCGCCGCGCACGCAACCGGGTTGCCGCCGTAGGTTCCCCCGAGGCCGCCGACATGGGGTGCCTCCATGATCTCGGCGCGCCCGGTCACTCCTGAGATCGGGAGCCCTGCCCCGAGGGACTTGGCGGTGGTGACGATGTCGGGGATGACGCCCGAGTGCTCGATGGCGAAAAGCTTGCCCGTGCGGCCCATCCCCGATTGGATTTCGTCGTCAACTAGCAGGATGTCGCGCTCTGAGCAAAGGGCGCGCAGCTTGGGCAGGTAACCGTCGGGTGCGACCACGAATCCGCCTTCACCCTGAACCGGCTCGACAACCATGCACGCTACATTCGCAGCGCCGATCTGTGAGTCGATCATGTCGGCGACGTAATCGGCGCACGCAATGTCGCACGATGGATAGGTGAGGTTTAGCGGACAGCGGTAGCAGTAGGCAAACGGGACGCGGTGGACCTCAGGCGCAAACGGCCCGAAGCCATGCCTGTAGGGCATCTCCTTCGCCGTGAGCGTCATGCCCAGAAGCGTTCGTCCCGAGAACCCGTTGGTGAAGCCGACAACGGCGTCACGCCCGGTGGCGTAGCGGGCGATCTTGACCGCGTTCTCGATGGCCTCAGCGCCGGAATTGGCGAGCATGGTCTTGGCGGGGTGCTCCCCGGGGACCAGACGGTTGAGGGCCTCTGCAAGCTCGACGTAGCCCTCGTACATGGCGACGTGAAAACACTCGTGCAGGAATCTGTCGGCCTGCGCGTGCACGGCCTCGAGCACGCGCCGGTTCCCGCGTCCCACGTTCAGAACGCCGAGCCCTCCGGCGAAGTCGATGAAGCGGTTCCCATCGACATCGGTGACCTCGCCGGCGTCGCCGGACGCCACAAAGATCGGTGCCGTGTTGAAGACGGCGCGGGGCACCGCCTCGGCGCGCCGCGCCGCCAACTCGGACGAGATGGGGCCCGGCAGCTTCTTTGTCGTCGTCTCACTCATGTGGCGTTCCTTTGCTCTCGGGCCGATCTCAAGCCGGCTGCGTCACGTGGACCTCGATCGATATGTTCCTTCTGGCCAGCTCGGCCGCGTACTCGACCGGCGGCACGACCTCCTCGGGCGCCTTGACGCCGGTTCCCTTGATGGCGCCCCTAGCCATCATCTGCGCGGCGATCGAAGGCGGTATCCCGGTGTTTGCGTCGGCCCCCCCGACGCCGTAGGTCGCGTTGGGATAGGAAAGCTCTTCGACTCGAACCGTGAGCGCCCTTGAGCCCTTGGTCCCTGCAAGCTCCACTACGAGAGACTCGATATCTCTGCCCGAGAACCGCTGGGTCCCTGCGAGCGCCTTGATGAGGCTGCGCGGGACGACCTCGGTGCCATCCTCAAGGGTCACGGGCGCCGTGTCTGCGAGGCCGAGCGCCGTGACCAACCGGTAGCGAGCGATCATGCCGGCATCGAAGGCGACCTTGAAGTCGAGCTCGGCGAGCCCGAGCCGCCTGAAGGTTAGAGGCATCGTGGCGAGCTCCGAGTGGAGGGTTAGGAGCGCGATGCCTGCCCCGACCGGCTCGGGAAAGGAGAACTCCTCATCGTCGGAAGCGGCCGGCGCCTCGGCGAGCTCCCCGCCGGCGAGCACCATCGCCGGCATGGTGAACTCATCGAGGATGGTGTCGATGGCGTAAGGGGCCGGCAGGGCAGCCTGCGCCGGCTCTGGATCGCTGCCGCCGCAGCGGAGGCGGATTGAGCCGACCTCATCGAGCTCCCCGGCGCCCAGGGCCGCCATGACGTTCATGGTCCCCGGTGTCGCGCCCATCCCAAGCAGGCAGAGAATGCCTGCGTCGGTCATCTCATCTGCGAGGGCAAGCTGAGTCCGGGTCCCGTGGAAGAGCCCACCGAGGTCGAGGTAGTTGGTCCCCGCCTTCGCAGCGGCGCGCATCACCGTCGGGTTGAGCGTGTAGTTGACGCAGTTGCACACCACGTCGGCACCGCTGAGGAGATCGACAAGCGAGTCGCCGGTCACGTCGACCGCGTGCGCAGTCACAGTCGACCCGGGTCGTGCGGCGAGGGCCCGCACGTCACGGGCCACCTCCTCTGCGAGCGCGCCGTCCCGGTCAGCGACCACGACCTCACCGACATCCGAGGCAACCAGGTCCTTGACACAGACGCGGCCCATGGCTCCCGCTCCACCCAACACGACCACCCTCATCCCTCAGCGACGCTACCAGCGGTCCCGCCCAGCCTCTAAGTGCAAGCGGGCACAGGGGGGGGCCGGCGTTTGTACACTCTGGCGAGCTATGGGTGTAACCATCCAAGATCTCATCGAGCTCTCACATCTCGAGCTGCGTCCGGTCGCAGGGCGGGAGGCGCTTGGGCGCGCCATCCGGTGGGCGCATACCTCCGAGCTCGTCGATCCGACCCCATGGCTTTCGGGGGGTGAGCTGCTGTTGACAACCGGCATGGCCCTCGTCCCGGCCGAGGGGTCCGCTTACGTGCGCCGGCTCGCCGCAGCGGGGGTCGCAGGCCTCGGCTTTGGGGTCGGTTTTGGCTTCGATGCGGTCCCTGCCCCCCTGGTGAGGGCGGCCGATGACGCCGGGTTTCCCATCATTGAGGTGCCTTTCGAGGTTCCTTTCATAGCGATCACAGAGGCGATCTCAGTGCGTCTCACCGACGACCGGCTGAGGGAGGCCAGGCTCTCGGTCGAGGTGCACGAACGGCTGGCGGCGCTGGTCGCAGCCTCCGCCGGCCCTGCCGACGTCCTCGACGAGGTCGCGCGCCTTGGCGGCGGGTGGGCCCTGCTCTTCGATCTCAGCGGGGGCCTCATCGCCGGTGGGGAGTCGGGAGCCGGGTCGGTCGACCCCGCTGCGGTATGGGATGAGCTCTCGAGCCGCACGTCGGAGCCTGGGGGGCCGAGCGCGGCTTCCCAGATCGGCCCTCAGGGTACCCAGGTGGCGGTGCCCGTTACGGCGGGCTCCACGCGGGAGGGAGTTCTTGTCTTTGGCAAGGACCGCCGCCTCGGGAACCACGAGCGCCTCGTTGTCCACCACGCCACGACCGTCCTCGGCCTCCAGCTTGCGGCCAGGCGCGCCGTCACCGAGGCGCAGCGGCGGGTCATGGGCGACGCGCTCGGCGACGCCTGCGCTGGGCGACTCCACGGGGCCGAGCTCGATCGGAGGCTTGAGCTCCTCGGCTTCTCGGGCCCGGCCCTGACCGTGCTTGTCATCGAAGGCGGTGCCGAGGCGGGGGCTGCGGGGGACTCTCTCGCAACCGCAGCAGAGCGAGTCCTCGGCATGCGCACCAAGACCATCGCCACGATGCTCGAGACGGGAGGCGCGGCTGCGCTCGTGGCACACGATGATCCCTGCGAGCTTGCGGCGGCCCTGGGGCGCGAGCTCGGCGACGGCAAGGTGAGGGTCGGAGTCGGCGAGGGGGTCCCGCCAAGGGGGCTGCGTCACTCCTATCTGTGTGCCCGCTTCGCGCTGAGGGCGGCGCCGGAAGGCAGGCAGGTGGCGTCGGTGGCCGACCTTGGCGCCTACGGCTTCCTGCTCGGGGCCCAATCGCGCCCCGTGCTCGAAAGCTTCGTGCGCTCCGTGCTCGGCCCCCTCATCGAGCACGACGCCACGCGGGGCTCGGAGCTCGTCGCCTCTGTCGAGGCCTACATCAAGGCGGGGGGCCGGTGGGAGCCGGGCGCCGCCGCCCTCGGCGTGCACCGTCACACGCTCCGTTACCGCCTCCGCCAGGCCGACGAGCTGCTTAGCCGCGACCTCGCTTCGGAAGAAGGCCGTCTCGAGGTGTGGCTGGCGCTAAAGGCGGCCGAGATCCTGCGCGAATAAGCAGGGGCGGGATCCGGACCTGGCCGCCTCATTCGGTCCGCGCCCGTCCGCCTTCTCCTTCAAGAGCGCTCAGCATCTCGATGTCGGCCGGGTCAACAGGCAGCTCCATGGCCCTCCGGCAAGCCGGCTGCCTCGGTCCTCTGCGCCGTAGGGTGTCGGGGGTGATCAAGTATCTCGGGTCCAAACGCAGGCTCGTCCCGGCGCTCGGACGGTTGTTCGAAGCGTCGGGCGCGGCGACCGCTCTTGATCTCTTCACGGGAACGACGCGCGTCGCCCAGGAGCTCAAGCGGCGCGGCGGGGTGGTGTGGGCGTGCGACAGCGCCCGTTACTCGGAGGTGCTTGGGGCCTGCTATGTCGCCGCGGATGCGGCCACCATCGACGAGGCCGAGCTTAGCGAAGCGCTCGGCTTGCTCAACCGGCTGCCCGGCCGCCACGGCTACTTCACCGAGACGTTTTGCGTCAAGTCGCGCTACTTCCAGCCGTTCAACGGCAGGCGGGTCGATGCAGTGCGCTCCAGGATTGCGGACGACTTCTCGGGATCGTGGCTCGAGCCGCTGCTGCTGACCAGCCTGCTTGAGGCCGCCGACAGGGTCGACTCGACCACCGGCGTGCAGATGGCCTACCTCAAGTCGTGGGCGCCGCGCTCGTACAACCCCCTTGAGCTCAGGGCCCCCGCGCTGATCCCCGGCACCGGTTACTCCCTGCGCGCCGACGCCGCGGCCGCCGCCGCCTCCGCCGGCAGCGTCGATTTCGCCTACCTCGATCCCCCGTACAACCAGCACTCCTATTTCGGCAACTACCACATCTGGGAGACCCTCGTTGCGTGGGACCGGCCGCCCGTCTACGGCGTCGCGTGCAAGAGGAGCGACTGCAGGGATCCCGCCAATAGGAGCAGGTTCAACTCGAAGCCGCGCTTTCGGGACGCGCTTGCCGAGATAGTGCGCCTGGTCGATGCCGGCATCCTCGTGCTCTCCTATAACGACGAGTCGTGGACCACCCTCGAGGAGATCACCGAGCTGTGCGCCAAGCGAGGGGCGGTGCGAGTCCTGACCTTCGACTCCAAGCGTTACGTCGGGGCGCAGATTGGGATACACAACCCCGCAGGCAAGCTGGTCGGGCGCGTTTCGCACCTTCGCAATCACGAGTACCTCGTGATCTCGGGCGAGCAGAAAGATGTCATGCGCGCAGCGGCCGGAGTCACGGACGCAGGAGATGTCTGCTGCGAGGTGGTGCAACCGTGACCCGGGCAGGGCCGGTCATCGCTTTCATCGGCGCAGGAAGCGTCGTATTCACCCGGAACCTCTTGACCGACATCTTTTTGTTCGAGGACCTGCACGGCGCGACGATCACGCTTCACGACATCGACGCAGGACGGCTCGATACGGCGGGGATGATGGCGCGCAGGACCTCGGCGCAGCTGGGTGCGCGCGCGACCGTGGTGCAGTGTCCAGAACGGCGCGCCGCCGTGGACGGCGCCGACTTCGTGATCAACGCGGTTCAGATCGGCATGCACGAGGCGACGCTCATCGATTTCGCCATCCCTCGTCGCTATGGGCTCAAGCAGACGATCGGGGACTCCATGGGCATTGGTGGGATCTTCCGGGGGCTCAGAACCATCCCCTTCATGCTCGAGCTGCTCGGCGACATCGCCGCCGTCGCACCGGACGCCCTCCTCATCAACTACACGAACCCGATGAGCATGCTGATGTGGGCCGGCTACGAGGCGTTCCCGGACGTGCGCGCCGTGGGGCTGTGCCACAGCATCCCGAACACCGCGCGCGAGATCGCCTCCTACCTCGGCGTGGACCATGAGCAGCTCGTCTACGAGTGCGCCGGCATCAACCACATCGCGTGGATGACAAAGCTCGAAGTGCAGGGCGCAGACGTCTATCCGCAACTGCGCGCTGCGATGGACGATCCTCAGGTCTACGCGCGAGACAAGGTTCGCTTCGAGCTC
>JACCZU010000222.1 GCA_013695835.1 Candidatus Aridivita willemsiae | reverse complement strand
CGGGTGCTGCCCGGGGATTGCGCCCCCCTGGGTACGGTTATCGCTGTGACATCCTCTGCGTCCGGCGCCGGTCTCGTAGCCGCCCTGCTCCGGCTGGGGACCGCTCTCGCCGCGCTGCGGCTGAAGCTCGAGGTTGACGGAGTCGCCGAAAGCCGTTCGATGCGCCGCGCCCTGGCCGAGCAGATCGACGACTACCTCGTGCCGCGCCTTAGAGACCTCGGCGCTCCGCTGCTCGTCGTCGTTGGAGGCGGCACGGGGGCCGGTAAGTCGACGCTCGTCAACAGCATCGCAGGCCGGGAGCTATCGCCGGCCGGAGTCCTTCGCCCGACCACGCGCTCCCCCGTGCTGATCGCCAACCGCGCCGAGCTCGCCTGGTTCGAGGGCGACCGCGTTCTCCCTTCGTTGTCGCGCACCACGGGCGCGGCGGCGGCCGGCGGCGGAGGGCGGCTTCGCCTCGTCGCCGACGACGACGTGCCCTCCGGCATGGCCCTGCTCGACGCCCCCGACATCGACTCGATAGTGACCGGCAACCGCGAGCTCGCAGCGCAGCTGCTCGCCGCCGCCGACCTGTGGTTGTTCGTCACAACCGCGGCGCGCTATGCGGATGCAGTGCCGTGGCAGTACCTGCGCAGCGCGGCCGAGCGAAGCACCGCCCTTGCCGTGGTGCTCAATCGCGTGCCGGCGGGCGCTGAGGCCGAGGTCACGGCCCACCTCGGCGAGATGCTCGAGCACGAGGATCTCGGTCGCGCGCGCGTCTACACCATCACGGAGACGCGGCTCGAAGACGGACTCATTCCCGAAGAGGGCATGGCGCAGGTGCGCGACTGGCTCGGGTCACTCGCAGGCGACGCAGAAGAGCGTGCCGCCCTCGTCCGAATGACCCTCGAGGGCGCGCTCGACAGCCTCGAAGGGCGGGTCGACGAGCTCGGACGGGCCGTCGCCGCGCAGGCGGAAGCAGCGGCGGCGTTGCGCTCCGGGGTCGAGCGCGCTTACAGGCGAGCCCGGGACGACACCGACCGGGCGCTTAGCGGGGGTGCACTGCTGCGCGGCGAGGTCCTCGCTCGCTGGCAGGAGCTCGTCGGCACGGGCGACTTCATGAAGTCGCTTGAGTCACGCATCGGCTTTCTGAGGGATCGCGTGCGCGGCGCGCTCACCGGGAAGCCGACCACCACCGCCAAGGTCGAAGCCGCGCTCGAGTCGAGCGTCGAGACCGTCGTCGTAGAAGCGGCCAATCGAGCGGCGGAGGCCGCCTGCGACGCGTGGCGGGGCGTGCACGGCGGCGCCGGCCTGATCGACGGGCCGTTGTGCCGCGCCTCTCCTGAGCTTACGGATGCGGTTGCCGCTGAGGTGAGGGAGTGGCAGGGGCACGTCATGGCACTCGTGTCTGCCGAAGGCGCGTCGAAGAGATCGCTCGGCCGGGCACTTTCGCTCGGCGTCAACGCAATCGGCGTTGCACTCATGGTCGCCGTGTTCGCTCAAACCGGAGGGCTAACCGGCGGCGAGATAGCGGTTGCCGGGGGCACGGCGACGGTGGGCCAGAAGCTCCTCGAGGCGCTCTTCGGCGATCAGGCCGTGCGCACGCTGACGCAGGCGGCGCGGACCGATCTGAGCGCGCGCATCGAACGGCTGCTCGAGGCGGAGGCGCAGCGCTTCCACGAGGTCGCCGCCGCCTCCTCCCCCGAGCGAGATGAGGCGGATGCGTTGCGGGCGGCCGCCGCCCAGGTGAGGGCGGAGCGAAGGTGACGGGGGCGCTCGTGCGACGCCGGCGGCTCGATCTCGACGCCCGGCTCGAGGCGCTGAGGGAGGCGGTCTCGATCGCAGGCGGCAGGCTCGAGCCCGATGTCGTGGGGCGGGGCGCCGCTGTGATCGAGCGCGCAGGGCAGCGCCTCGGGCTCGGCTCGGAGGTCACCGTCGCTGCGCTCGCCGGCGCCACGGGAAGCGGCAAGTCCTCGATCTTCAATGCGCTCGCCGGGGTTGAGCTCTCGGCCGTCGGGGTCAGGCGCCCGACGACCGGTGAGACTCACGCCTGCGTGTGGGCACAATCGGGCTCTGGGGCCGAGGACCAGGCGGGCCCTCTGCTCGACTGGCTTGGTGCGTCCCGCCGCCACATCAAGCGCTCGACGGGCGGCGACGCGCTCGAGGGGCTTGTGCTGCTTGACCTCCCCGATTTCGACTCGACCGACGCAGCTCATCGCATCGAGGTCGACCGCCTCGTCGAGCTCGTCGACCTCCTCGTCTGGGTGGTCGATCCGCAGAAGTACGCAGACGCCGCCGTCCACGAGCGCTACCTCCAACCGCTCGCCGGACATTCGGCCGTGACGGTGGTGCTCCTCAATCAGGCCGATCGCCTCGACAAGGTCGCCCTCAAAGCGTGCGAGAGCGATCTCGGGCGCCTCCTCGAGGCCGACGGGCTTCGCCGCGTCCCCCTCATCGCGACCTCGGCAGTGGCCGGGGGGGGTCTCGACGAGCTGCGGGCCGAGCTTGCCCGCAGGGTGGGGGCCAGGCGCGCAGCCGCCGAGCGGCTGGCCGCCGATGTCGAGCGCGTCGCGGCCGAGCTTGCTGCGAGCTGCGGGGAGCCTTCAGG
>JACCZU010000205.1 GCA_013695835.1 Candidatus Aridivita willemsiae | reverse complement strand
GCCGCTGTGTCGGGCTCGACTGCCCCTCGCAGCGCGTCGAGCGCCTCTTCCATTTTGCGTCGCGCTCGGCGATGGACATCGAAGGGCTTGGCTACAAGACGATCCTGGCCATGGTCGAGGCGGGATGGCTCAAAGACGTAAGCGACATCTACTACCTCACCCGGGAGCAGGTGGCGAGCCTCGAGGGCTTCGCCGACAAGTCGGTCGACAACCTCATGTCGGCGATCGAGGGCTCGAAGGCGCGCCCGCTCGGCAACCTGCTCGCCGGCCTAAGCGTCCGCCACGTCGGGGGCACGGCGGCGTTTGACATCGCGGCCGAGGTTGGCTCACTCCAACGGCTGCGGGGCATGAGCGCCGAGGAGCTCGAGGGCCTCGAGGGCATCGGGCCAATCATCGCTCGCTCCATAGCCACCTTCTTCTCGCAGCCGCGCAACCAGCGTGTCATCGATCGCCTCAAGGTCGCCGGGGTTGACCCCGTTGCGCCTCCCAAAGCCAGGGGCGGGGCACTCGAGGGCAAGACGTTCGTCATCACGGGAACGCTCGAGGATTACAGCAGGGACCAGGCGACGCGCGCTATCGAGCAGCGCGGGGGAAAGGTCACGTCGAGCGTGTCGAAGAAGACGAGCTATGTCATTGTGGGCGTCGACCCCGGCGCAAGCAAGCTGGCCAAGGCGACCTCGCTTGGGCTGGCGACGCTCGACGAGAAAGGCTTCACGGAGCTCCTCGGTTAGGACGCGGCGCGCAGGCGGACGGGCTAGCGCTAGCGCGCAGCGACGGTGGCGCCGTCGGCGGCGACCACGTTGTTGGCGCCGTGTCTCTTGGCCACATCGAGGGCGGCTTGGGCTCGCCTCAGGATGTCGTCGACCTCGAGATCCTCGTCTGACTTGAAGCTTGCGAGGCCGGCGCTTATCGTCACGACCGAAGGGGGAGCGGTTCCACCATGAGTCATCTTGAGCTCCTCGATGGAGCGCCTCATTCTCCCGAGGGCGCGCACCGCGCCGCTCAGGGTCTGCTCTGGAAGCAGCAGGAGGAGCTGGCCGCCTCCGTACCTGTAGATGGAGTCGCTGGTCCTGCACTCCGCAGCGAGAGTTTGGGACACGGTCTTTAGCACCTCGTCGCCGAACATGCGCCCGCTGGCATCGTTGTAGGACTTGAAGTAGTCGATGTCACAGATGGCCACGCAGTAGCTGCCTCCGTAGCGGTGAACGCGTGAGTGAAGTGCGCCGACGTCTTCCTCCATGCGGAGGATGTTGCCGATTCCGGTTAGAGGATCAAGCCTCGATTGATCGAGGAGCTCTGCCGTGATTCTGTGCAGCTCTTCTTCCCGCTCGACCAGGCGCCTGCGGGCTCCCAAGGTGCGACCCGCGTTCTCGAGACGCGCCCACAGCTCGATCTTCGCAATGGGCGCGAGCAGGTAGTCGTCGGCGCCGCCGGCGAGGTCCCGGGGGGCGGTGTCACGCGATTCGATGACGCCGACAACGATGGTGTGGGCCTGGGCTCCCCGCCCACCGGCGGCGCGCCGCAGAACATCGGTCTCGGCCGCGGTTAGGGAACTATCAAGGATGAGCACGTCTATGGGGGGCAGATCGAGATCGCCAAGAGCATCCGCATTGCTTGCAGCCACCCGAGCGTCGTGACCGAGGCTTCTCACGTCGGCCGCGATCGCCTCGCCGAGGGCCGCGTCCGCTTCGATGATCAAGACGTTCACACTCTTGCAGTCGGCATCTACCGGAAAGAACTGAAAGGACAAGGGGACCGAGCGGGCCCGGGCGCGCGGCTCCTGTAGCGTGGCGGAATGGGATTCTCGAATGCCAGGGCGGCCGTGCTTCGCACCTTCGGGGCCGAGCTCGAGATCGAGAGCTTCGAGGTCGTAGACCCGGGCCCTGGGGCCGTCGTGGTCGAGGTCAAGGGCGGCGGCGTGTGCGGGACCGATGTGCACCTGCGGGACGGCCACCTTGCGATGCCGAGGCCCGTCGTGCTCGGCCACGAGGGCGTCGGGGTGGTTGCGGCCCTCGGCAAGGGGGTGACGGGCGATGCGCTCGGCGCGCCGCTCGAGGTTGGTGACAAGGTGACGTGGGCATCGAGCATCGCCTGCGGTCGCTGTTTCTACTGCCGCCAGGAGCGCGAGCCGACCCTATGCGAGGATCGCAGCGTCTACGGGATCAACCGGCGAGCCGATGAGCCTCCTTATCTGTCCGGCTCGTGGGCCGACTTCCAGTATCTCGACCCCGGTTCGACCATCGTGGCCCTCCCCAAAGGCGTCTCTTTGGAGGCGGCCATCGCCCTTGGCTGCGCCGGTCCAACAGCCGTGCACGGTGTGCTCGGCTTCGCCCGGCCGCAGGTGGGCGCCACGGTCGTGATACAGGGCAGCGGGCCTGTGGGGTTGGCGGCGGCGATGTATGTGCGCCTGGCGGGCGCGGCAAGAATCGTGATGATCGGGGGCCCGGCGGCGCGCCTCGAGCGCGCGCGGGGGCTCGGGGTCGTCGACGTCGTTATCGACGTCTTTGACGTAACCGATCTGCTTGGGCGGGTCGCGGCCGTGGTCGACGAGACGCCGGGCCGGCGCGGCGCCGACGTCGTGGTCGAGGCGACAGGGGTGCCGTCGGCGGTCGCCGAGGGCCTCGAGATGTGCAGGCTCAACGCGATCTTTCTGGTTCTCGGCCAGTACACCGACGCCGGCGCCACGCCAATCAATCCGCACCTCATCACCAGAAAGCAGCTCAAGGTATTCGGGTCGTGGGGCCTTTCGGGCGCTGACGTGGTCGACTTCGTGCGCACGCTTCCCCAACTGACCAAGCGTTTCGATCTGGCGAGCCTCGTGTCCTCTTATGCGCTCGAGGACGTCAACCGCGCGCTCGAAGACGTGCGGGCCGGCAGCGTCACCAAAGCGGTCCTGAGCCCCAACGGCTGAGTCGAGCTCTGCCTCCCCCCACGGGGAGAGAAGGTGCCACAAAAAAACCGGCGCAGGGATTGCCCTGCGCCGGTTTGGGTTTCAAAGCTCCATCCTGGCTCTTCGTCGCTATGACGCTCGGTGGACCAAGCCGAGTGCGCTGGATGCCGGTGAACCGGTGTGGACTCCGCCCGTGGCCCAAACTAAAGCCGTTCAGAATCCAAAAAGCTTCGAGGAACTAGGCCACTAGCAGCCGGCCACCTCACGAGGTCCGTCGGAACTATCTGACAGTTTGGACCACCTCCTTTCTCGTGTACCTCAATGTTAACCACAGCCGGGAGGAAAAGCGACGGAGGTAACGAAGAATTAACCTTGGGATCGTGACCGAAGCCAGGATCTCCTTCGACCTGCCCGTGGAGCGGGGCAAGGTGCGTGAGTTCGCGCTCGCGGTCGGGGCCACCGACCGGGTCCATTTCGACGTCAGGGAGGCGGAGGCGAGGGGGCTCGCAGACGCGCTCGCCCCTCCCACCTTCACGGTCACGCAGGCGTGGCAGGTGACCAGAGAGGAGCGCGAGGAGGCGCTTGGGGCGAATCTCGAGTACGGCCGCGTGCTCCACGGAGAGCAGGAGTTCGTCTACGACCGCCTGCCGGTCGCCGGCGAGGTTCTCGCGGGAACGATGCGGATCTCAGCCGATGTGACCAAGCCGGGCAAGAGGGGTGGCGCCATGCGCTTCGTCACCTACGAGTCGCGCTTTTCGGATTCGGGGGGCCACCTTGTGCTCACGGCCTACTACACGCTGATACAGACCTCGAAGGACCCGGG
>JACCZU010000197.1 GCA_013695835.1 Candidatus Aridivita willemsiae | reverse complement strand
ACTGTGTCGATGCCGACCCGCTACGTGCACACCGTCAACGAGATGGCCCTCGCCGCCGACGTCGAGGCAAGCATCGACCTACTGGCACGCTTCCTCGCAGGCGCACACGAGATCGACCTGAGGCGTTAGCGCCCCGCCGCCTTGTGCGGCCGGCTAGTCCTGGTGGGCTCCGGGCTTGCGGTCTCGCTCTCGCTTCAGCTCGAAGAGCCCTTCCTTCTCGATCATCCACCGGACATGGTCCCAGAGCTCTCCCGCCTCCTCACCGGTGGGGGCGTCGGCGATGACGGGCCCGAACAGCCCCTTGCCCGATTCGACAACGAGCGTCGGCACGCCGAAGCAGCCGACCTCGGCAACCGCCGAGTCGTGCTCGGCGCGCACGTCGTCCATGGTCGAGTCGTCTGCCAGGGCCGCGTCCAGCAGCCCAGGGTCAAAGCCGGCGTCTTCAAGCGCAGGTCCGACGACCGTGGGTTCGAGCGGCTCGGCGCGCTCGTGCGTTCGTTCGCCAATGGCCCGGTAGACACGGTCGACGCCATCGTTGCCTCCCTCCCGGCGGACGAGGACGAGGCTGCGCAGAGCGGCCGTGCCCTTGGCGTGGGCATCGGCGAGAGGATCTTCTTTGTCTGCGTTGACGATCGCAAGGCTGAACAGTCTCCATTCGACCTCCACGCCCCGCACCTTGGCCACCTCGCGGATCCAGCGCGAGCTCTGCCACGCCCACGGGCAACCTGGGTCGAAATGGAACCTGACGACTTCGCTCATGTGGCCTCCTCGCCGGTTTGTCTCTTGAGCCCTCCAACCACCATGCGCCGCCCAACAATCCTCACCGGCAGGCGGACGACCCACATCCGCCGTTCGCTTGCGCACACAGTCGCCCGGCGCGTCGCCGGTGGGGGAATAATGGGCGGCGTGGAGACTCGCCATCGGGCCCAGCGGGCTCTCGAGCGCAGGCCGTGCGGCGGGGCCGGGCCGGCCAAGAAGGCGATGGGGTTTGCCGCCGTGACAATCGCCGTGGTCGCCTCGTCCTGTGCCCCCGAGGATGCACCCTCGACGCTTGATCCGCGCGGGCCGGGGGCCGCCCGCATCGCGGGGACGTGGTGGTTGATGTTGGGGATCTCCACCGTCGTGTTTCTGATAGTGCTCGGTTTCATGGCAGTCGCACTCGTGAGGTCCCGCCGCGCCGGGCCTGTGCCGCAGGGCGACGTACGCTGGGGCGAGCCGGTGGTCATCGTCGGCGGGGTCGTCATCCCGGCCATCATCCTGACGGCCATGTTCGTGGTCTCGTTGCGGGACATGGCCGCGCTTTCGGCTCCCATGGGCGACACCACCATGACCATCGCGGTCGAGGGGCACGATTGGTGGTGGGAGGCGACCTACTCGGACCCCGCCGCCACCACCGCCAACGAGATACACATTCCGGTTGGGCAGCCCGTGGAGCTCGAGCTCACGACCGACGACGTCCTCCACAGCTTCTGGGTCCCGCAGCTGCAGGCCAAGACCGACATGATCTCAGGCAAGGTCAACCGGATGTGGATCGAGGCCGACGAGCCGGGCAGGTTCCGGGGGCAGTGTGCCGAGTACTGCGGCCTACAGCACGCCAAAATGATCTTCTATGTGGTTGCCCAGAGCGAAGACGATTTCGAAGCATGGCTCGCAAACGAGGCCGAGGAGGCGGCCGAGCCGGCCGATCCGGGCGCGGTTGCGGGCGAAGAGGTTTTCATGAATGAGACATGCGCCGGTTGCCACGCCATTCGAGGCACAGACGCAGATGCGCAGCTCGGCCCCGACCTCACCCATCTCGCCGCCAGGGGGACGATCGCCGCTGGAGTGCTCGACAACACGCGCGCGGATCTCGCAGAGTGGATCGTCGACCCTCAGGGTGTCAAGGACGGCGCCAGCATGCCGCCGAGTGAGCTGTCGGCTCAGGAGCTCGATGATCTGCTCGACTATCTCGAGTCGTTGGAATAGGAGAGAGGGGTCTGTGGCGACCATCGCGGAGAGGCTTGAGACGGTATGGGGTGAGGGCCCGGGGCTCGGCACCTCGCTCAAGACCGTTGATCACAAAAAGCTGGGCATGAAGTACCTCTACACGGGGTTGCTGTTCTTTGTCATAGGCGGGATCCAATCGCTGATCCTGCGAGCCCAGCTGACCGCTGCCAATCTCGAGATACTCGACCCCGAAGCCTACAATCAGATGTTCACCATGCACGGCACGACGATGATGTTCCTGTTCGTTGTGCCCACCCTTTCTGGCTTCGGGAACTTCTTCGTCCCGCTCATGATCGGAACGAGAGATATGGCCTTTCCCCGGCTCAACGCCTTCGGCTACTGGATCTTTCTTGCGGCTGGGCTGTTCATGTATTCGAGCTTTCTTGTCGGCAAGGCGCCGAACAACGGTTGGTTCAACAACGCCCCGCTTGCCAACTCCCAGTTCA
>JACCZU010000196.1 GCA_013695835.1 Candidatus Aridivita willemsiae | reverse complement strand
GGCCGGAGGAGGTTGCTGAGGCGGTGGCCCTCCTAGCCTCCGCGCGCCTCTCCTATGTGACCGGCCATGCGTTCGTGATCGATGGCGGCTGGACCGCATCCCTCGGCATGGCGAGCGCGGCCGCCGGCCTTGCAACAAACAAGGATGGGCCTGGCTCGGTGGGACCGCAGGAGTAAGACGGCGCCCCCCACCGAAGCCTCGCCGACTCGGGTCTGACTGGTGAGCGCCGGGCCGGCGTCAGCGGAGATCGGCGAGGACGGCTTCGGCCGCCCGCCGGCCCGACAGCAGCGCGCCGTGAATGGACGAGGTGTTGCGATGATCGCCTGCGACATAGAGCCCGTCGGACACTTTGACCGGTCGCTCGGTCGGAAACGGCGGGCTCTGATCGGGCTGCGCGTGGGCGATGTCGTAGGTGCGGAGGTGCTGCCATGTGTCCACCGCCGCGCCGAACCAGCCGCGCAGCTGGCCCCGTACCGCCATGCCGCGGCTCGGCGACGGCGGCTCGAGCACGGAGGCCGAGACCAGCGCCGAACCGGCCGGCGCGTAAGACGGCGCAACATTGCTCATCACGGCGAGGTTGTTGACCGGCCCCTCGCCCTCCCCGTTCAAGACGAGCAGCGGTTCGTCGACGGGAGGCTCGCCCGCGGCGAAGTAGTAACAGGACACGGCGCGCGACGCCGGCTCAGGCACTCCAAGGAGGCGGGTCGCCGCAGGCGCCTCGGCTGCAACGACGACGGCGCGCGCCAGGATCTCGGCGCCGTCATGAAGGGTCACCTTGCCCTTTGTGACCGCGTCGACGGTAGCGTTCAGGCGCAGCGCACCCCCGGGGAGCCCTGAGACAAGCTGGTTCGGCAGCGCGCCCATTCCCCTTGCGGGCACCGCGTTGTCGCCGTCGGCGAGCATTCGGAAGACGAACTCGAACATGCGGCTCGAAGCGGCGAGCTCCCCGTCGAGCTGGATTCCAGCGAACAGCGGCCTGAAGAACCTTTCGATCATCGATCGGGAGAATCCGGAGCCGGCAAGCGCCTCGATCGTGGTGGTCTCCGGCCGGTTGAGCAGCTCGGTGACGGACGCCGATCTCACGCGGCGAAGCAGCTTGGCGACGCGCGCCTTATCGGCCGGGCTTCCCACCGGCGCCCTCAGCGAAGCAAGCGCGTCGCGTGGGCGCCGGCGCGGGTCGCCCACCGTCCAGAAGCGGCCCTCGGTGCGCACGAGCGCGCCCGGGCGGAACGGCTTCAGGTCGAGCGCGGGGTAGTCGAAGTGGCGCACGGCCTCCGGATAGGCGGTTTGGAGGACCTGAAAGCCGCGGTCGAGCAGGAAGCCGTCGACGGAGTCGGTGCGCACCCTCCCGCCGGCGCCGTCGGACGCCTCGAGCAGCACGAAGGCGGTCTTGGCCAGATTCAGCCGGCGCGCGCACGCAAGGCCGGCAAGTCCGGCTCCAACGATGCAGACCTCCGTCTCCTCACTCATGTACACCAGGATTGTCCACCACCCGAAAAGCCTCGGCGGCCTCATCCCTTACGCTTGAAATGAGCGAGCCACGAAGGAGTGATCCCGTCCATGTCGATGCCTTCCAGAGACCAGATCTCGGCCCTCCTCGGCGAGATCCAGGATCCCGAGCTCCATCGGGGTTTGAACCATCTTCGGATGGTGCGCCACATCGCGATCGGCGGCCGGGGCGTGACCGTGCTCATCGCTCTCTCGGCCCCCGGCAACCGCTTCGAGTCGTACTTCAGGGAGGTCATCCCCGCCAAGCTCAGGGAACGTTTCCCCGCTATCGAGGAGGTGACCGTCGAGCTCACCCACATGACCGAGGAAGAGCGCAAGGCGGTCGTCGGCTCGGTGCGCAAGGAGGCCCCGGCTCAGTTCGACAGCGCAGACTCGCCGACTCAGGTGATCGCAGTCGGATCGGGCAAGGGCGGTGTCGGCAAGTCGACGACGACGGTGAACCTCGCCGCCTCCCTGGCCAAGCTCGGCCACAGCGTGGGCCTCCTCGATGCCGACGTGTGGGGCTTTTCGGTGCCGCGCATGCTCGGGATCCATGCACAGCCCACCGTCATCGACGACGTCGTCATTCCACCCGAGGTGTTCGGCATAAAGGTCGTTTCGATCGGGCTGTTCACCGACGAGAACAACCCCGTTATGTGGCGGGGGCCGATGCTTCACAAGGCCCTCCAGCAGTTCTTGACCGACGTTCATTGGGATGACCCCGACTACCTCTTGGTCGACCTGCCCCCCGGAACCGGCGACATCGCAATGTCCATTGCGCAGTTCCTGCCCGGCGCAGGCATGGTCATTGTCACCACTCCTCAGGCCGCCGCCGAGAAAGTGGCGGCGCGGGCGGGCTTCATGGCGGAAAAGACGGGACTCAAGGTCGCCGGCGTTGTCGAGAACATGGCCTACTTCCGCGGCGACGACGGCAAGGTGTACCACATCTTCGGCGAGGGTGGGGGCGAGCTCCTCGCCAACCGCCTCGGCGTGCCGCTCCTCGGCTCCATCCCGATCGACCCCAAGCTGCGTGAGTTTGCGGACTGGGGCGCGCCCATCGTCCTGCAGGCGCCGGACAGCGAGGTTGCTGAGGCGCTCGACACCACCGCCAAGGAGCTTGCAAACATTGTGCCGCCAAAGCCGCGCGGGCCGCGGCGCATCTCGCTTCCGCTTATGCCCTCTGCGGGGGCCTAGCCATGGTCCAGACAGCCCCGCCGCCACTCTCCGGCGTCGTGGTCGAAGAGGCCGGCGGCGCGGTCGACGCAGTCGGGCTCGAAGCGCGTGCTGCTGCGCTTGCGACGCGCTCGATCAAGCGCGACTCGAAGCTGTGGGCGCTCGATCTCGCCATACGCTGCTGCGACCTCACCACGCTCGAGGGCTCGGATTCGCCGGGCAAGATCGCCGCCCTTGCGTCAAAGGCGCTGCGCCCTGCTCCGACCGATCCTTCGATCCCCCACGTTGCAGCGCTGTGCATCTACCCGAGTCTCGTGCCCCCGGCCGTCGACGCGCTGAGCGGCACGGATGTGAAGGTCGCGTCCGTTGCTACAGCGTTTCCTTCGGGGCAGGCGCCGCTCGAGGCGCGCCTCGAAGAGGTCCGTTACGCGGTCTCCGCCGGGGCGGATGAGGTCGACATCGTCATAAGCAGGGGAGCTTTTCTCGCCGGGGGGGAGGTGGCGGTGTTCGAGGAGGTCCAGGCTTCGAAGGAAGCCGCAGGCGCTGCTCACCTCAAGGTCATCCTCGAGATCGGAGAGCTTGGTTCCTACGACCGCATAAGGCGGGCGTCGCTGATTGCGATGTCGGCCGGGGCGGATTTCATCAAGACCTCAACAGGCAAGATCCCGCAGGCATCTTCGCTCCCTGCTTGCCTCGTCATGGCGGAGGCGATCCGCGATTTCTCCGACGCCACAGGACGGACCGTTGGGCTCAAGGTCGCAGGCGGGATAAGGAGCGCAAAGGACGCAATCCGCTATCTCGTAATCATGAACGAAACACTCGGGGCCGGGTGGCTCACGCCGGACCTCTTTCGCATCGGAGCGTCCTCTCTGCTCAACGACCTCTTGATGCAGATCGACAAACAGAGAACCGGCCGCTACTCGGACCCCGACAGATACACATTGGATTGACCGTGCCAACCTGGGACTACGCCCCCGCTCCCGAGTCGACCGACATCGTTTCCATCCGGGACACGTATGGGCTTTTTATCGGAGGCGAATGGGTCGAGCCCACCTCCAAGCACTACTCAAAGACCATCAACCCCGCAACCGAAGAGGTCCTTGCAGCGGTCTCCGTCGCCGGCGAGCAGGATGTCGAGCGCGCCGTCGAGGGGGCCCGCAAGGGCTTCGGTACGTGGTCGGCGATAAGGCCCGCAGATCGCGCCAAGTACCTGTTTCGGATCGCGCGCGTCATGCAAGAGCGCGCTCGGGAGCTTGCCGTTCTAGAGACCATGAACGGCGGCAAGCCAATTAGAGAGAGCCGCGATGTCGATGTTCCCTTAGCGGCCGCTCACTTCTTTTATTACGCAGGCTGGGCGGACAAGCTCGAGTACGCTTGGCCCGGCCGGCGTGCGGAGCCACTTGGCGTCGCCGCACAGGTCATCCCGTGGAACTTCCCACTGTTGATGCTCGCGTGGAAGATCGCGCCGGCCCTCGCAGCGGGCAACACGGTCGTGCTCAAACCCGCGGAGACGACGCCGCTCACGGCCCTTATGTGGGCAACCATCTGTGAGGAGGTCGAGCTCCCCCCAGGAGTCGTCAACATAGTGACCGGCGCCGGCGCCACGGGGGCGGCTCTGGTTCGGCATCCCGATCTCGACAAGGTCGCCTTTACCGGCTCGACCGAAGTCGGCAAGGAGATCCAGCGGGCCATCGCGGGGACGAAGGTGCACCTCACCCTCGAACTCGGTGGCAAGGCTGCGAACATCGTGTTCGAGGACGCGGCGCTCGATCAAGCGGTGGAAGGTGTCGTGAACGGCATCTTTTTCAACCAGGGCCACGTTTGCTGCGCCGGATCGCGGTTGCTTGTGCAGGAGTCGGTCGCAGAGCGCCTGCTCGGTAAGCTCAAGCGGCGGCTCGGCACGCTCAGGCTCGGGGATCCGCTCGACAAGAACACCGACATCGGCGCAATCAACTCGCGCGCCCAGCTCGACAAGATCAAATCGCTTGTGGACTCCGGCGTCGATGAGGGGGCCGACATGTACCAGGCCCCATGCGAGCTGCCGGCACAAGGATTTTGGTTCCCTCCCACGGTGTTTACGGGCGTGTCGCAATCCCATCGCATCGCAAGCGAGGAGATATTCG
>JACCZU010000089.1 GCA_013695835.1 Candidatus Aridivita willemsiae | reverse complement strand
CGAGGGCAAACCGCAGGCTGCAGCTTCCCCGCCCCGATGAGCAGCCCGGCAGCATGCCCGAGATCGCGCCTTCGCCGGACTATGGCCGCAGCATCGACAAGCCGTTCAACGAGCGCGCCCAGGTGCTTCAGGCGTGGGGCAATTACGGCACGATCTGGCCGGTCGTCCACCAGCAGCTTGGCGTTCGCCCCGACCTCGGGCGGGGCATGATCGAGGTCGTCCCGCAGGTCCCAGGGGGGCAGCGCCGCATCGCCGGCCGCAACATCCGGCTCGGGGGCGGCTTCGTGAACGTGATGACAAGCGCTCGTCGCGCCGCCGGCGTCTACCATACGAGTGTGCTTGCGACCACCGGCGCCGTGGTCAGGGTGGGGCACACGATCCCTTACAACGGCGAGCGCATCGAGCGGGTGACGCTCGACGGCGTCAGGGTGCCCTACGAGCTCCGCCGCACCAACAGGGGCCGTGAGGTCACGGTCTCAGCCACCCCAGGGGGCCTCAGAACCGTAGTGATACGAACCGGTTAGGCCTCGCGCAGGGCTGCACGATATCTCTATAGTTCCACCGGCCGTCAAGTACGGCCGGTCCCTAAGATGAGCTTATGCGCCGGACCATCGCCGTCATCGAGGACGAGGCCACCATCGCGGCTGCTGTGGCCGCGAGGCTGAGGGGCGAAGGCTTCGATGTCGAAACCGCGGCCGACGGACCCTCGGGGGTTGACCTATGCAGACGCATCAAACCGGATCTCGTGGTGCTCGACGTCATGCTCCCGGGCTTCGACGGGCTCGAGGTTTGCCGGCGCATCCAGGGCGAGAGGCCGGTGCCGGTCATCATGCTCACAGCGCGCGACGCCGAGACCGACGTCCTGATCGGGCTCGGTGTCGGCGCCGACGACTACATCACCAAGCCCTTCAGCCCGCGCGAGCTTGTGGCTCGGATCAAGGCGCTCCTGAGGCGGTCAGAGCAGAGCGGGAAAGGGGGCGACGACGCGGTCATCAGACATGAGGATGTGGCCATCGACAGGGCAGGCCGCCGCGTGCGCAGGGGCGAAGAGACCGTGCATCTAACGCCGACGGAGTTCGACCTTCTGGTGCATCTCGCCATCAACAAGGGGGAGGTGTTCGCGCGCGAGGAGCTCCTCGGCGACGTGTGGGGATATGCAGATCCCTATGGGGTGCGGACCGTCGACTCGCATGTGCGCGCCCTGCGAAAGAAGCTCGGGCCCGGCATCGTGCGCACCGTGCACGGCGTCGGCTACGCGCTCGGCGAAGTGGACTCCGAGCCGTGAGGCCGCTCGATCGCGTCGGGTCCCTCAAGCTCAAGCTTGGGGCCGTGATCGTGGCGGCCGTCGGGGTGACCGTCGTCTCGGTCTACGTCGGCGTCAGGCTCGGGGCGCCGCTGTGGGTTAGTGGGCTCGCCGCCGGGATCCTGTCGCTGGCCATGGTCCAGTTCCTTGCGCGTGGCATGACCTCGCCGCTTCGGGAGATGGCCGTCGCTGCGGGTGACATGGCCACGGGTGACTACTCCAAGCGCGTGACCGAGACGTCCCAGGACGAGGTCGGCGACCTCGCGCGCGCCTTCAACAACATGGCCGCCGATCTCGCCCAACTCGACCAGACGCGGAGAGACCTGGTCGCCAACGTTTCGCACGAGCTTCGCACGCCGATCAGCGCGCTCCGGGCCGTGCTCGAAAACATCGTCGACGGGATCGAGCCGCCCGATCGGGCGACGCTCGAGACCATGCTGCATCAGGTTGAGCGCCTCGGACGCCTCGTGCAGCAGTTGCTCGACCTCTCGCGCCTCGAGTCGGGGGCCCTGCCGCTCGAACGCAAGACCGTTGCCGCCCGCTCGCTGCTCGAGCGCGCCGTGCACGAATGGCGCGTGAACGCCGAACACACAGACGGCTCGGCCCACATCAACGTCGCCGTCGAGGTCAGGCCCCCCGATCTAGAGCTTTATGCGGACCCCGAGCGCGTGCATCAGGTGATCTCCAACCTGGTGAGCAACGCGGTGAGGCATTCGCCTCAGGGGGGAAGGGTCGTAGTCGGCGCGCAGAGGGAAGCCCATGCGGTTGCGTTCGAGGTCACCGACGAGGGCCCGGGTGTGCCTCCCACGGAGTCGGCGCGCGTGTTCGGGCGCTTTTACCGCCTTGACGAGGGGCGCGCGGCAATGGACGGCGGCAGCGGGCTCGGGCTCGCCATCGCCCGCTGGATAGTCGAGCTCCACGGCGGCGAGATAAGCATCGAAGATCAGGAGCCGACCGGGGCGCGCTTCGTCGTGAGGCTGCCGCAGGGGGAGCTCTGACCGACTGAGCTCGCCCGAGCAACGCAGTCACGCCGGCGCCGCGTCCACGTGCGTAAGGCGCGCCGCCCCGATGCGTGAGTCCGCCATTCCGTAGAACACATCGGCGCTCCCGTCGGCGCGTACATCGATGCCGGTTGGAAAGACGACGTTGGGCACGATGCCGTCGCGTTCGAGCTCGTGCGAGGGTTCGAGGAGTGGGGTATTCGAGCGGGCAACGACCCGGCTCACGTCGTCGACGTCAAGCAGCATCGCCCCCGCCGAGTACAACACGCCCGGTTGGAGGTCGCGGCCCGTGACGATGTTGCCGTCGACGCCGTGGTGGAGGATGAGCCATCCCTCGGGGACCCGAACCGGCGGCGTTCCACCCCCGATCTTGAGCGCCTCCCACGGCTTCTCGGGGAGGGCAACAAGGTGGTGCTGGGTGAACCGGGGGAGGTTTACCAGGTCGGCCTCGACGGCAAGCGCGGGGACAAACGACACCCAGATGCCGGGCCGCGCCTCGTGCAGGCCGGCCGGCAGGGGCTCGCGCTCGCCGGGCCTTATCCACGAAAGGTCCCACACCGGCCTGTGGAGCATCGCGTAGGAGGGGGTGCCGTCGGGCGCTGCGACCACCTCGGGAAAGAGCATCGCGTCCTTGTTGGCATAGAGGTTCAGGTCGGCGCGCAGGCTGGGATCGTAGGCGAACGACGCCGGACCAAGCCGGTGCCACACCGCGAGGTCCGCGGAATAAGCAAGCCCGATGCGCGAGCCGAGCGGCCCGTAGGCCGAATAAGCCATGACGTAGACATCGAGTGTTTCGATGAAGGTGATGCGGGGGTCCTCAACGCCGCTGGTTCCGGCGTTTTGCTCCCACGACTCGTCCGGGCTGAGCACGACCCCGAGCTCGCCTACACCCGCAGGCGCGCCGGCGCCATCGTAAGACACCAGAGCGCGCCCGATGCGCGAGTAGTTTCCCTTGGCCACCAGCCGGGGGAACAGCCACAGGTCGCCGTCGCGCGAGCGGGCGCATGCAGGGTTGAGCACGCCCCACGCCTGCATGGGGTCGTCCGAATCGGGCGCCATGATCACGCCGAGGCGTTGCAGCGTGTAGGGCGGCTCCTCCAAGAGAAAGCCGTTAGCCCTTGACGCTCGAGCCGAGCTGCGCCTGCACGAACCAGCGCTGAGTGGCCACGAACAGCACGACGGCGGGAACGGCAAGGACGGTTGCGCCGGCAAGGATCGCGCCAAACGGGTTCGCCGCGCGGGCCGCAACGTTCGAGATGTAGTTCGCAAGCGCAACTGCGAGGGGCTGCAGGCTCTGCTCCTTGGTGATCAGGAAGGGCCACAGGAACTCGTTCCAGGGACCGATGAAGGTGACGATGATGGCCGTGATGATTGCCGGCGTCGCGATCGGGATTGCGACCCGCCTCAGAACCTGGAACTCAGACGCGCCGTCGATGCGCGCCGCATCGAAGAGGTCAACGGGTATCTGCTTGAAGAACTGCCTGAAGATGAACACGGCGGTGGGGTTCACGGCGAATGGAAGGATCATCCCGAGGTAGTTGTCGGCGAGCCCGTAGTAGCGCACGATCATGACGTAAAGAGGAATCATCAGCAGCTGGAAGGGGACGATCAGGACCAGCAGCATGGCGTTGAAGATCACGCCGCGCCCTCTGAAATCGAGCTGCGCGAGGGCGTAGCCGGCCAGCAGCCCCAAGGCGAGTGTCGCAATAATGACGCCCGCCGTGAATATCCCGGAGTTAAGGAGCGTGCGGCCGAGGTTCAACGCTTCATTGATGGCGGCGTAGTTCTCCAGGCTGAAGTTTCCTGGGCTCGGAAACGCGCCCGATATATCGGCGTTGGGCTCGAGCTGCAACGAGCCCACGATCGTGTAATAGAAGGGGAACAGGAAAAGGAGCCCCCCGGCGGCCAGTGCCGCGAGCAGAGCCACCCGCGCCAGAGGAGATCGGGCGCGCTCCGGCCCCTCCCTTGTGCTGCGCGCGGCCGCTTTCTCTCGCCTGCGATCTGTCGTTGGTCTCGATCTGACGGCGCTCTGAGCCACGTCAATCCCTTTCCAGTATGAATCGGTTGACCATCGAGATCACGATCACCCCGATTGCGAGGAGCACTCCAATGGCGGCCGCGTAGCCGGCGTCGCCTTGTTCGATGCCCCTTCTGTACATGTGCAGGACCGGCGAGACCGAGGAGTTGTTGGGACCTCCACCTCCGGTCAAGAGATAGGGCTCGGTGAAGAAGTTGGCGCCCACGATCGTGGACAGGATTACGACCAGCGTCGTCGCAGGGCGCACACCCGGCACGGTCACGTGCCTGAAGCTCTTTAGCGCGCCGGCACCGTCGACTGAGGCTGCGTCGTAGAGGTCGCTTGGGATGTTCTGAAGGGCCGCCAGGTAGAGGACGACGTAAAAGCCGAGCTGCTTCCACGTCGCGAAGAAGGCAATCATCGGCATCGCCCAGAACTCATTGACCAGCCACGGCGGGGCCGGCGCCACGGGCCCGAGCGCGCTGTTGACGAGCCCGGTGTCGCTGAAGAGCCACAACCACACGCCGATGACCGCGACGCTTGCCGTCACGTAGGGGATGTAGTAGGCGGTTCTGAAGAAACCGCGCAGTGGGAGCTTTGCGTTCAGTGCTGTCGCAAGCACAAGCGACAACGCGACGGTGAGGGGCACGTTGATGACAAGGAAGGTGACGACGTTGCCAAGCGACTCGAGGAAGATGGCGTCCCCAAAGGCGGTGGTGTAGTTGTCGAAGCCGACGAACGGCCGTTCTACTACGGCACCCGGCGCCGCGAAGAAATAGTCGTAAAAGGACATGTAGACGGCGAGGCCAAGAGGATAGGCGTAGACAAGAACCAGGAAAGCCGCATAGGGCAGCACGAACAAGAGTCCGACGGGATGGCGCCCGAGGGCGCGCCTGATACGGCGCGCCCTCGGGGCGGTGGCAGCTATGGTCGCCATGGCCGCCTAGCCCTCGCTCACCAGCGACTCGATCTGGTCGGCAGCCTCGGGGAAGGCGTCGTCGGGAGACTGCTTGCCGAAGATCACCGACTGTGAGTACGAGTCCCTGAATGTCTGCCACATCTCGATTGAGTTTTCGACCACAGGCACTTCCTGCAAGCGGTTCGCCTGCTCGGCGAAGGGTGTGTACTCAGGGTTCTTGTCGAAGTAGTCCGAGAAGGTGTCGGTGAGATTGGGGCGCGTAGGCATCTGACCGGTCGCATCGAGCAGGGCGCCGTCGTTGGCTTCGCTGGTTGACTCCTTGAGGAACTCCCATGCCGTGCCGCGGTTCTCGCACGCCGAGTACATCCCGACCGATTTCTCATCGGAGAAGGTGAACGTTTCCTCGGGCGGCGTGCCGTCGGCAGTTGGGACGGGCACGACCCCCCAATCGATTGACTCGCCGTAGACCGCGATGGCCCACGGGCCTACGATCGCCATGGCCGACTTCTCCTCACCGAAGGCGTCGCCGTTGTAGGCCTCCTTCTTGGCCAGCCCGTTTTCGTATATCTGGCTCCAGAAATCCGCGACTTGAAGGCCGGCATCGCTCGCGAACTGGGCCTGACCGTCCTCGACCAATGGGGTGCCGCCGGTCTCTGCAATGAACAGGGGATAGAAGTCGAACCACGACTGGAAGAACTCCGATGTCGGAGCAGGCCAGATCGCGGCCTCGACTCCGCCCTCGTCGATCAGCGTCTGGCCCGTCTCGAGGAACTCGTCGTGGGTGGTGAGCGGCGGGTTCTCAGCATCGAGGCCGGCCTGCTCGAAGATCTTCTTGTTGTAGAAGATCATCACGGGATTCGTCTTCCATGGCATCTGGTAGTAGCCGCCCTCTGGTGATTGGTATTGCGCAGCGTCGGCACCGGTGCGCTCTTCGATGTAGCTGTCCGCGTCGGGGAAGTCGCTCAGGTTGACGAGTCCGCCCTGCTTTTGGAACTGAGGGACGGCGGCCGGCGCCGTGTTGTAGACGAGGCATGGCGCGTTGCCGGCGGAGATGGCGGCCTGAATGACCTCCTCCGAGGTCTCCCCAGCGGGGATCTCCTGGCCCGTCACCTCTTCGTCGGGGTTGTCGGCGTTCCATTGCTTGACGATCTTTTCGCCCCACGCAATCTCTTCCGGGTTGTTCGAATACCAAATCTTGATGGGACCCGTCGCCTCCGCCGCCTGCTGAGGATCGGCGGCCTCTTCTCCGCCGCACGCCGCAGCGACGAGTAGCAACAACAGTCCCGCCGCTGTCACGCGTCCCCGCTTCGTGAATCGTTTCTTGTGTGTCAACATCTCTTTCCCCTTTGTCTGGTCGCGGCTTTCCAACAAACGTCCGTTCTACGAGGCCATTCCTCTAGCCCATCGGCCCACCTGCTTTGCGCGGCGGGCCTGTGGAGGCCCGCACGATCAGCTCGGGCGGCTCGAGTGACAGCGACGGGGGCGGGGCCCCCTCGACAACAGCAAGAAGCGTGTCTGCCGCCGCCCGGCCCCAGCTCGCCACATCCTGCCTGACGGTCGTCAAGGCCGGAGTCACGTGAGCGGCGAGTGGGATGTCATCGAAGCCGGCCACAGAAAGGTCGCGCGGGACCCGGACGCCGGCCGCCACTGCCGCACTCATGCCGGCAACGGCCATCAGGTCGTTGGCGAAGAAGATGGCGGTCGGCGGCGCCGCCGAGTTGATGAGCCGGATGGTGGCCCGCGCGCCCTCGGGCCCCGTGAAGTCCCCGCTCACCACGGGTCCCTCGCGCAGACCCGCGCGCTGGAGCTCGTCACGCCACACCGCGCGCCTGCTCTCCGAGTGCACGTAGGAGGGGGCACCTGCGACGTGTGCGATGTCCGTGTGCCCGAGAGATATCAGATGCGCGATTGCCGCCCGCGCCCCGACCCGGTCGTCGGGCGCGACGGACGGGAAAGGACACGCACCCTCCGGCCTGCCCACTGCGACGGCGGCGAGGCCGAGCTCGGCGAGGAGCTCGAAGCGGGAGTCGTTGCGCCGAAGGTCGGTGAGGAACACCCCGTCGACGCGGCCCTCGCCGGCGAGGCGCCGGTAGCCGTTCTCTTCCGCGCGCGCGTCCTCGCCGACCACCTGGAGGAGGAGCGCGTACCCACGCGCCGCGAGCGTTGCCTCGACGCCTGCGAGGAACTGCGGGAAGAAGGGGTCGGCGCCGATCAGCTCAGGGTCGCGCGACATCACGAGCCCGAGGCTGAATGCCTTCGACCGTGACAGGGCTCTCGCTCGCGCACTCGGTCGCCAGCCAAGCTCCTCGGCGGCCTCGAGTATGCGTAGCCTCGTCGCCGGCGCTACGCCGGGCCTGTCGTTGAGTGCAAAGGACACGGCGCCGGGGGAGACGCGGGCGCGCTTCGCCACGTCTGCGATCGTCGGCCGGCGCTCGGGCAAATCGCTGTCCCCCGTTTCTTGACGGTCAAGCGGCCTGTTGCCAAGTGGAACGCAATCATATATAAACCGCTTTAGTTGTCAACTACAGAAGTAGGGGGCGGGCACGTCAGGGGGTAGCGACATGGACCGGACAATGACTCGGGGAGCGGTGGGCCGCGTGACGGCTGCGGCGGTTGCCGTCGCCTTGGTGGGTGCCGTCTCGCCGGTGGGTGCAGCGCGACCGCTTGCCGGCGCGTCTTTGACCAATCTCGATCACCTCGACTTCCTGACCGACCACGTCGCGCCCCCCGGCCGGCCGAGGCACACGACCTTTCGCCTCGCACAGCGGCCCCGCATCGGCGTGCTGTGGACCTATTCAGAGCCCCAGCCCGATGGCAGCTACAACCGCATCGGCGGCGGCGCCTATGACCCCGCCACGAATACCTACGAGCAGGGCGCCTACAACGCAGACGACATCAGCCGCGCGGCCGTGGTCTACCTCCGCCACTGGCGTCAGACGGGAAGCATGAGCAGCCGCCGCCGGGCCGTCCAGCTCCTGCGCGGGCTCACCTACCTGCAGACGGCGACGGGTCCCAACCGCGGCAACGTCGTGCTGTGGATGCAGCCCAACGGGGCCCTCAATCGAAGCCCCGTCATCGTGGAGCTGCCGGATCCCTCTGACTCCGGACCTTCGTACTGGCTTGGCCGCACCATGTGGGCGCTCGGCGAGGGCCACCGTGCGTTCAAGGACGTCAGGCCGGGTTTCGCCCGCTTCCTTGGAGAGCGCATGGACCTGGCGATTGACGCGCTCGACCGGCAGGTGCTTGCCCCACGGTTTGGGGAGCGTGTGACCGCCGATGGCCTCAGGTGGCCGGCGTGGCTGCTTGTCGACGGCGCCGATGCTTCGTCCGAGCCCGTCTACGGGCTCGCCGCCTATGTCGAGGCCGGCGGCGGAGAGCGCGCCCGCCGAGCCCTGGCCAAGCTCGCTGGGGGAATCGCCGCGATGAACCTCGGGGGTTCAAGGACGTGGCCGTTCAAGGCGATCATGCCGTGGACGCGGTCGCGCTCGGTGTGGCACGCGTGGGCAGGCCAGATGGCGGGGGCGCTCGTGCGGGCGGCCGACGCCCTCAACCGCCCCGCGCTGGCCCGGACCGCTGTGGCCGAGGCCGGAAGCTTCACACCCCACATGCTGATCCAGAATGGGCCCGAGCAGGGCTGGCTCCCCGGCACGACGGACCGCTCCCAGATCGCCTACGGCACCGACTCCACGCTCCAGAACCTCCTGAGGACCGCCAGTGTGGCCGGGCGGAGGTCGTTCAGGGAGCTGGCCGGGGTCGCTGCGGCCTGGTATTTCGGAAACAACCCGGCGGGCGAGTCCATGTACGATCCGGCAACCGGGCGCACCTTCGACGGCATCTCCTCCGAGGACCCGCCCGCCGTCAACCGCAACTCGGGGGCCGAGTCCACCATCCACGGCCTCCTGTCCATGCTTGCGCTCGACGCGCATCCGCGTGTTGCGGCGCGCGCCCGGATCGCGTCCCGTGACGAGCAGACGACGTGGCGCTACGTCGAGGCAGAGGCGGGCTCGGTTGTGGGCGGGGAGGTCGTGACGCCGGAGGAGGAGTGGACAGGCGAAAGCCTGTGGGGTGGCGGGAGCTACGTCGAGCTCGGCGACGGCGGCTCGGTGAGCATCCCCGTCGATCTCCCAGTGGGGGACCGCTATCACCTCTACCCCGTCTACGACCGCCGCCCCTTCGCCGCCGGGGTGGCGGGTCTGCGCTATGCCCTCGGCGCTGCCCCAGCAGGGGGTGTCGACCACGGTGGAGCCGGTCGTCAAGGCGTCACTGCGACCCGGGGCTACAGGGCGGTCGGCCACCTTGTCTCGGCCACGTCGGTCCCAAGCGGCACGACGTCGCTTGTGGTGAGCTATGCGGGCGACGGCACCCGTCCTGCGCGGCTCGACGCGGTCATGGTGCAGCCCGAGGTCGAGTGGTTGCTGCTTGGTGGACAGGCCGGGGGACAGGCGCTGCTCCGGAGCTTCTCCGAGACACGGGAGGCACGCCCGCTGGTGCTCGCTGGGACGGGACCGATGAGGGCAAGGTCCTACGATGCGAGGGGGAGGCTCATTCGATCGGCGGTCGTGCCCTCAGGCGGCCGGGTGCGAATCGAGCCCGGAGGCTTCACCTACGTGACCCGCTGATATGTGACCATTCGAGTTCCGGCACCTTCCGACGGCTCGAAGGGGTGATCGCAAAATGGGAAAGCGCTCGCTTGTGCGGCGCAGCGAGGGCAAGATGCTTGCCGGTGTCTGCGCGGGGTTGTCAGAGTTTTCTGGGATCAGCACCACGCGTCTGCGCTGGGCGTTCTTTTTGTTCGGCCTGTTCGGAGCGGGAGAGGTCGTTTACATCATCCTGTGGATACTTCTTCCCAAGGAGTAGGCGGTGAGTAGGGGGAGCCGGTCGCGCACCAGCGTCGCAAACGTCTTGGTGATCGGCTCGGGGGCGGCGGGTCTGCGCTGTGCGATTGCGGCGCATCAGGCCGGCGTCGAGGTCGTCGTCATAGGCAAGAGCGCCGCCAACGACGCCCACACCGTGCTTGCTGCCGGGGGAATCAACGCCGCCCTCGGGACCGTTGACCCCGAGGACTCGTGGCAGCAGCACTTCGCCGACACCCTCAAGGAGGGTTACTTCCTGTCCGACCCGCGCGTTGTCGAGATAACAACGCGCGAGGCTCCCGAGGCGATCAGGGAGCTCGCCGATTGGGGCTGCCCGTTCGCGCGGACCGCAGGAGGCGCGCTCGACCAGCGCTTCTTTGGGGCTCACCGCTACCGGCGGACCTGCTTCGCCGGCGACTACACGGGCCGGGCGATCCTGGGCACCCTTGCCGCCAAGGTGGGGGAGCTCGGCATCCTCATGGCCGAGAACCAATACGTGTCGCGCCTCTTGATCGGAGACGGGCAGTGCTTCGGCGCGCTTGCGTTCGACGTCATGACCGGTGACCGCACCGTCTTTCTCGCCGACGCCGTCGTGCTGGCTGCGGGCGGGCACACGCGCATATGGCGCAAGAGCTCATCGCGTCGCGACGAGAACAACGGCGACGGCATCTATCTCGCGCTGCAGGCCGGATGCCGGGTCGCCGACATGGAGCTCGTCCAGTTCCACCCCACCGGGATGGTCGCTCCCGAAGAGTTGGCGGGGACCCTAGTCACGGAAGCCGTGCGCGGCGAGGGCGGCCGGCTCATCAACTCACGCGGCGAGCGCTTCATGGAGCGCTACGACGCCGAACGCATGGAACTGTCGACGCGCGACCGCGTCGCGCTCGCCAACTACATCGAGATCGCCGAGGGGCGCGGCGGTCCTAACGGCGGCGTCTTCCTCGACATCACGCACCGCAGCAAGGACTTCATCCTGGAACGGCTCCCGCGCATGTACCGCCAGTTCATCGAGTATCAGATGCTCGACATCTCACGGGAGCCCATGGAGGTTGCGCCCACCGCCCACTATTCGATGGGTGGGGTCGCGGTCGAGCCGGAGACCCACGCTACGAGCGTGCCCGGTCTCTATGCCGCCGGCGAGGTGACGGCGGGGCTTCACGGCGCCAACCGCCTCGGAGGGAACTCGCTGACCGAGACCGTCGTGTTCGGGCGGCGTGCGGGCGAGGCGGCCGCGGCGTTCGCGCTTGAACGCGACGTCGCCCTTCGGTCGCGTTCAACTGTAGCCGAGGCGCATGACGACCTCTCGAGCTTTATTCACGACGGCGCCGAGTTTGCGAGGCCGCTGCAACGAGCGCTGCGCAATGCCATGTGGGAAGGCTGCGGCGTGGTGCGGTCCCAGGAGACACTGGAGCACGGTCTCGCGACCGTGGCCGAGCTCAAAGGAGCAGTGGGCGACATCGACGTCCGGCCGAGCTCTGAGGGCTTCGGTGATCTCGCCCACGTGCTCGACCTCCGGGCGTCCCTCACCGCGGCGGAGGCTTCGCTTCTCGGGGCGCTCGCGCGGCGCGAGACGCGCGGGGCCCATATCCGCTCCGACTATCCGGAGCTCGATCCCAGCCTGTGCGTTAACTTCAACGTCGTGGCCGACGAGGGGGGGCGTTTGAGTGTTGGGTCTGAACCGGTTCCGCCGGTGCCGGATCATCTCGCCGGCTGGGCCGCGGACTCGAGTGAGGTCGAGGTCGCCGGCCGCCTGCTCGAGTAGGCCACACTTGGGGCATGAAGCTCAGATCAGGGAGCCGGCGGCAGTGACCGTCGCCGTCGGCGCCGGGGCGCTTAGCCCCGGCGACGTTGTTGCAGTGGCGAGGAAGGGCGCGACCGTCGAGCTCACGCCGGCCGCGCGCCGGGGGATGTCCGAGCGCCGCGCCGTCCTCGAGACGCTGGCGACGTCGGGGCGCGCCGTCTACGGGATCTCGACCGGCTTCGGCGCGCTAGCGAGCGTCCCGATTGCCCTCGACCGCCGCTCTGAGCTTCAGGAGGCGCTGGTGCGCTCCCATGCGGCGGGGATGGGTGATCCGGTCGAGCGCGAGGTCGTGCGCGCGATGATGGTCTTACGCGCCCGCACACTCGCTACCGCGCTTCCTGGGGCGCGCCCTGAGGTGGCCGAGGCCCTCATCGGCATGCTGAACGCCGGCATCACCCCGGTCGTACCCGAGCACGGCTCCCTTGGGGCGAGCGGAGACCTTGCCCCGCTCGCCCACGTCGCCCTCGCGCTAATCGGTGAGGGGAGGGTCACGGGCCCCGACGGGGCGGCGCTCCCGGCCGCTCAGGCGCTGAAGGAAGCGGGGCTCAACCCCTTGAGGCTCGAGGTCAAAGAGGGCCTGTCGCTCATCAACGGCACCGATGGCATGCTCGGCATGCTCGTGCTTGCGTGCGCCGACGCGGCCGTTCTTCTGAAGACCGCCGATGTCGCCGCTGCGATGAGCACGGAGGCACTCCTCGGGACCGATCGCGCCTTCGCGGCCGACCTCCATTCGATACGGCCTCACCCCGGACAGCTCGCAAGCGCTTCGAACCTCATCAGGCTCCTTGCGGGCTCGGGCGTGGTTGCCTCCCACAGGCACTCGGATCACTCGGTCCAAGACTCATACTCGGTGCGCTGCCATCCCCAGGTTGCTGGGGCCGCCAGGGACACGCTCGCTTTTGCGACCGAAGTGGCGGGCCGAGAGCTCGCGGGCGCCGTCGACAACCCGGTGGTCCTGGCCGACGGACGGGTCGAGTCGACCGGCAACTTCCACGGAGCGCCGCTCGGATTCGCCTGCGACTTCCTCGCGATCGCAGCCGCTGAGGCGGGCGCAATCTCAGAGCGCAGGCTCGACCGCATCCTCGATCCGGCGCGCTCCCAGGGCCTTCCGCCGTTCCTCGCGGCCGAGGCGGGTGTGCACTCAGGCCTGATGCTCGGCCAGTACACGGCGGCGGCCCTAGTGGCCGAGAACAGGCGCCTTGCCGCACCAGCAAGCGTGGATTCACTGCCGACCTCGGGCATGCAGGAGGATCACGTCTCAATGGGTTGGGGGGCGGCGCGCAAGCTTCGGCGCGTGCTCGTGAACCTGAGCCGCATCCTTGCGATCGAAGCCGTGTGCGCTGCGAGGGCATTGTCGTTGCGGGCGCCACTCGAGCCCGCCCCCGGCACAACCGCGGCGCGCGACCTCGTCAACGACCGCACCGGGGGGCCGGGACCGGACCGGGAGCTCGCCCCCGAGCTCGCCACAGGGGCAGAGCTTGTTCGTTCCGGCGCACTGCTTGCCGCCGCCGAGGGGGCCGTTGGTGAGCTGGCGTGAGGCGCGGGGTGGGCTCGGCCGGATCGCGAAACAAGAGAGGAGGCGACCGACGTGACCGGTAGCAACGCCGGCCCCCGACCGGTTCGTGCACCGAGGGGGCCGGAGCGGACCTGCAAGGGGTGGCCTCAGGAAGCGGCACTTCGCATGTTGATGAACAACCTCGACCCCGAGGTCGCCGAGCGCCCCGACGACCTCGTCGTATACGGCGGCTCAGGGCGCGCGGCGCGGTCGTGGGCGGCGTTCGACGCCATCGTCGGGGCACTGCGAACGCTCGACGACGACTCCACTTTGCTTATCCAGTCCGGCAAGCCGGTCGGTGTTTTTCGCACCCACGAGTGGGCGCCGCGCGTGCTCATCTCCAACGCCATGCTCGTGCCCGACTGGGCCACGGGGGCCGAGTTCCGGCGCCTCGAGGAGCTCGGGCTCACGATGTACGGACAGATGACGGCGGGATCGTGGATCTACATCGGAACCCAGGGGATCCTGCAGGGCACCTATGAGACTTTCGCCGCGATCGCGGCCAAGCGCTTCGGCGGATCGCTTGCAGGCACGGTCACCCTCACCGCCGGGCTCGGCGGTATGGGGGGTGCGCAGCCCCTCGCGGTGACGATGAACGACGGGGTCGCGTTGTGCATCGAAGCCGACCAGGAGCGCATCGAGCGGCGGGTCGGGCACCGCTACCTCGACGTCGCCGCCGACGATCTCGAGCACGCCAAGCGCCTCGCCGCAGAGGCGAAGGCGGCGCGCACGCCGCTGTCCATCGGCGTGCTTGGAAACGCGGCGGAGATCGTCCCCGCGCTCGCCGCGAGCGACTGGCCCGTGGACGTGGTCACGGATCAGACCTCGGCGCACGATCCCTACGCCTATATCCCGGCCGGGCTCACCGTCGCCGAGGCAGACGAGCTGCGCGCCGGCGATCCCGATGCCTATCTCGAGCGCAGCCGCGCAAGCATGGCGGCCCACGTCGAGGGCATGGTCGCGTTCCTCGACAAGGGGGCCGAGGTGTTCGACTACGGCAACAGCCTGAGGGCCGAGGCGGAGCTCGCAGGCTACAAGCGAGCCTTCGACTATCCGGGCTTCGTGCCCGCTTACATCCGCCCGCTGTTCTGCGAGGGCAGGGGGCCGTTTCGGTGGGCCGCCTTGAGCGGGGACCCGGCCGATATCAAGGCTACCGACGAGGCCGTGCTCGACGAGCTGCCGGGCAACGAGCCGCTGGCGCGCTGGCTCACCCTGGCGGGTGACAAGGTCGCCTTCCAGGGCCTCCCCGCGCGGATCTGCTGGCTCGGCTACGGCGAGCGCGACCGAGTCGGCGTCCGCTTCAACGAGCTCGTCGCTTCGGGGGCCGTTTCGGCCCCGATCGTCATCGGGCGCGATCATCTCGACTCAGGCTCTGTTGCCTCGCCCTACAGAGAGACCGAGGCGATGGCCGACGGCAGCGACGCCATCGCCGACTGGCCGATACTCAACGCGCTGCTCAATACCTCGAGCGGCGCATCGTGGGTCAGCGTCCATCACGGCGGGGGAGTCGGCATCGGGCGCTCGATCCACGCCGGTGTGGTCGCGGTTGCCGATGGGAGCGAGCTCGCCGCAGCCAAGCTCGAGCGAGTGCTGACCAACGACCCGGGATCGGGCGTCATGCGTCACGTCGACGCAGGTTACGACAAGGCGGCCGAAGTGGCGCGGGACCGTGCCGTCGCCATCCCTATGCTTCCGCCGGATTAGCCACCGCCCGCGCGGGCGCAACGCCCTCTGAAGAACGCCCTCTTGACTGGAGCCGGCCGTGTCCTCTTCATTTTGCGTGGGCGTCCCCCTAGCCAGTGTGTTCTCTCAGGTGATCGTCGATCCGCGACCCAAGCGAATGAAAGCCGGCGTGCATCTCGGCGGCAAGCCCATCGATCCGGGACGACTGCGAGTCAAAACCCGCATGCATTTCTCCCGCAAGGGCATCTATCCGGGAACCCTGGGCGTGAAAACCGGCTCGCATCTCGGCAGCAAGGGCGTCGGTCCGAGACGACTGCGCGTCAAAACCTGCGCGCATCTCGGCGGCAAGCCCATCGGTCCGAGACGACTGCGCGTCAAAGCCCACGTGCATCTCGGCGGCAAGCCCATCGGTCCGAGACGACTGCGTGTCAAAGCCCACGTGCATCACTGCGGCAAGGGCGTCGTTCCTCCCGAGCATCTCCGCTCTCAGAGCATCGATCCGGTCCCGCGTTTCCGCACCCTGCGAATCCATGCCCGCGCGCATCTCTGCGCTCAAGGAATCCATCCGGTACCCCAAGTAGAAGATCGAGCCAAGCAGTGTGGCCGCCAGGAGCCCGATTACGGTCCAGGTCTGCGCTTCCATGAAACTGGAGCCTAGCAGTGGCCTGTGACAAGAACTGGGACGGCAGCCTGACCGGCATTGCTAAAGCTCGTTTCCCTGCAGCAGCCGCATCGCTGCTTCTATGTCGCCTCCGAGCGGCCGGTCTTCGTTCACGGGGGGCACAACGGCTTCGACCAGTGCCGCCATGGCCGCGAGGCCGGGTGGCGCAGGCAGCCCGCGGAGCGCCCACGCCTGGCGCGCCGTGACCAACTCGCACGCAGCGATCTCGATGACGAGCTCTTCAATGCGACGGAGCTTCTCTGCGGCCTCGAACCCGAACGTCATGGCGTCCTCCTGTCCAAGCGAGGTGTCGGTGAGCCCAACGGAAGCAGGTGACGCCAGGCGGCGAAGCTCGTTGAGCACGCCTGCCGCTCGCTTCTGCACAACGATCAGACCGGAGCGCGGCCCGGGGTGAGGCGTGAGTTGGTCGGGAAGACCGCTGAAACGGTGATCGAGCAGCCTGTGTATGTGTTGAGCGGCGAGCTCACCCGAGCGGATGACGGCAGCGCCGAGGGTGTCCATGCCTGCGGCAAGCTCGATGGCGTGGAAGGCCCCGTTGCCGATGAAGCGCCCGCCCACGAAAGCGGGGGAGTCGGTGACGGCACCGAGGGCGAGACGGATGTCGTCCTCGAGACGCGCGAGTGCGCGCCTGAGATGCGTCGCGACCTGCGGGATGACTCGAAACGACACCGGGGCCTGCAGCGCGAACCCGGTCGGTGCGGCCCCCGCGAGATACCCGCCCAAGTCTTCGATCACCGACGTCAGGACGGGATCGTTGCCGAGTGACGCCGTTGCCTGATCGTAGGGAGCCAGCGGCGCCCCAAGGGCGCCGATCGCATAGGCCCAGACCCTCGACAGCCGGTCCGCCAGCGTGGTTGCCTCCCTGCGGCGCGCCGCCGCCAGGGCCAGCGCTCCGGGTGCGCCGGCCAGAAGGGCAACACCTTCTTTGGCTGCCGGCTCATAAGGCTCGGCCCCGCGCTTGGCAAGGGCGTCGGCGGCGGGCTCGGGCGCGCCGTCGGGGCCGAGGACTGTTCCGATCCCAAGGAAGGTCTGGAAGGCATGGGCCAACGGCAGCACCTCGCCCGCCGAACCCGCCGCCCGCCTGGGTATAGCGGGCACGAAGTCGTCGTTTAGGCGCTCTGTGATGTAGGAGCAAAGCGCAGGGGAGACGCCGGCATGGCCGCTCAGGAAGTTGGCGAGCCGAGCGGTGAGCACGGCGCGCGCCTCAGCACGCTCGAGCCAGGGGGGTGACCCGGCGGCGCGCCCGACGAGCAGATTACGTTGGTGGGTCAGCATGTCGGCGGGAACGAGGTCGGTCCCGGCAAGGTAGCCCATGCCTGTCGTGACGCCGTAGACGCGAGCCCCGGTGCCGAGGGCCGCAAGCATGGCGGCGTGCCCGGCTTCGACAACCTCGAGCAGCTCAGTCTCGAGCGACAGCGTAGCGCCCTCGAAAGCGACCGCCTCGAGGGCCTCGAGAGTGAGATCGGCGTCCTTGGTAAGAGAGATCACCCTCACGAGGTTAAGGCTTGCCACCCTGGCCGTGAGGTGCCGTACCGCCTATCAATCGAGGGTGGTTGGAC
>JACCZU010000142.1 GCA_013695835.1 Candidatus Aridivita willemsiae | reverse complement strand
GGTGCAAGCGGGTAGTCGACCGACACGACGACGCACGGCGTCCTGCTCGCGAGGGTGCGGCACAGGGCGTCGACAGTTTCGAGGTTGCCGACGACCCAGCCGCCGCCGTGGAAATAGACGAGGATCGGCCACGGACCTCGGCCGGCCGGCGTGTAGACGCGCACGCGCAAGTCACCGCCGGAGCCGGGCGCGACCAGGTCTTCGACATTGGCGACGGGCTCGCCCGGCGCGCTCATCCACATCGTGGCCATGTGCGCAGCGCGCGCCTCCTCCACGGAGAGCGTGTGGATCGGGGGCGGGTTCCCCTCGACCATGCGGTCGAGCGCGGCCCTGGCTTGCGGGTGAAGCGTCATCGGCGCCTCCTTATCGGTCGGCCCCTTCACGCGGGCGCCGCCTCGTCATGCTATGCACGTCAAGGCCGAGGGGCATTGGACGAGATCGAGGGTAGCGGTATGCGCGGGTTGATGTTCTCCGATTATCAGCTGATGGAGCTTCGGGACGACCTCCCTGCGCCGCGGCCGGGGCCCGGCGAGGTTGCCGTGGATGTGGCCGCGTGCGGCATCTGTGGCTCCGACCTCGAAGGTTATCTCGGCAGCCCCGGCATGCGGGCGCGCCGCAAACCGCCACTGCTTCTCGGTCATGAGTTCGCAGGCACGGTGGCCGAGGCAGGCGCCGCCGCGCCCGTGACCCGGAACGCGGATGCCGAGGACCCTGCGGGGTGGGTCGGCAAGCCGGTGGCGGTGAACCCACTTGTCACCTGCGGAGTATGTGCTCAATGCAAGTCGGGGGCTACCAACCTGTGCCCCGAGCGGAGCCTCATCGGCCTCAACCGGCCAGGCGCCTTCGCCGAACGGGTCGGGGCCCCATTGAGCCAGCTCCACGAGCTTCCCGGCGACCTCCCCGTATGGCGCGGGGCGCTCGCCGAGCCGATCGCAGTGGCGCTGCACGCCACCGAGCTTGCGGGGCCGGTGTTGGAGCGGGACGTGCTCGTGATCGGCGGCGGGAGCATCGGCTTCCTCGTTGCATGGACGGCGCGCCGCGCCGGGGGGCGAGTAACCGTGGCCGAGATCGATGCAGGCCGCCGCCGCCAGCTCGAGTCCTACGGGTTCAGGGCGGCCCCCGAGCCCACGGAGCAAGCCCACGTCACCTTCGACACCGTCGGCATCGACGCGACCCGCCGCAGCTCTATCGAGCACGCCACCCCCGGTGGCACGGCCGTGCTCCTCGGCCTGCACGACAACGAGGGCTCGCTGGCTTTCTATCCGATCATTCACAACGAGCGCAGGGTGGCCGGCAGCTTCGCCTACACGGCCACAGACTTCGGGCGCGCCGTGCGCCTCGTCGGCGACCTTCCCGGCAAGCTTGTGGCGCGCCATCCGCTCGAAGAGGGGGCGAAGTGGTTCGAGGCGCTTGCCGGGGGACCTTTCACCCACGCCAAGCTCCTGCTCGAGCCCGCTTCTTAGTGCCCCGCCGCGCAAATTACCGACGCATTCGAGGGCCCCTGCATCACCGATGGCTGCGTTGCTCGTCGGCAGCGTACCTCCAGGTACGCCGCGCTCCTCGCGCCTTGCCCTCGGCGCGCAGGTGCGCTCTCGATGCGGGCGTTACTTGCGCGACGGAGCACTGAGTGTCCGCTGAGACTGAAGCGGGGGAGCGGAGGGTCGCCCTCGTCATGGGCGGAAGCCGCGGCATCGGCCTGGCGATCGCTGAGCGACTCGGCCGGGATGGTGTACGACTCGCGGTCGCGTCCCGGCGGCCCGAGGATGCCGTCAAGTCCATGGCCGAATCGGGCCTCGAGGCGATTGCAGCGCCCGTCGACCTCACCAACGGCGACCCTGAGGCCGGCGCCGACGCCGCGCTACGGCAGTGGGGGCGCCTTGACATCTGTGTCTACGCGGCGGGCGCTAACGTGAGAAAGCCGGCCACGGAGATCACCGTCGAGGAGTGGCGCACCGTGCACAGGCTCAACCTCGAGGCTGCATGGTTGACCGCGGTGGCGTGCGCGCCGGCAATGCGCGAGCGCGGCTGGGGCCGGATCCTATTCATCTCGTCGATTCAGGCATTCCTGGGAGGCTACGACTTCGGTGTGCGCAAGCTGCCGATGGCGGCTTACAGCTCGAGCAAGGCGGGGCTGCTCGGTCTCATGCGATCGTTGTCCAGGGAGTGGGCGCCTTTTGGCATCAGGGTCAATGCGCTGGCTCCGGGGTTCACGCGTACCGAGCTCACCGAACCGATGCACGGCGACGACGCTTTGAACCGGGCCATAACGGCGCGCATCCCGATCGGCCGGTGGGCCGAGCCTGCAGATATGGCCGGCATCGGCGCGTGGCTCTGCTCAGAAGAAGCCGATTACATTACCGGCCAAGCTTTGGCCGCTGATGGCGGCTATCTATCGTGAAGTCGGAGGAGAGCTGATGGATTCTCGCAAGCTCAACGGAACGGACCTCGAGACGGGACGAGTGGTGCTCGGCACCATGACTTTTGGTTCTCAGGTCGACGAATCGGTCGCGGCGGACATGGTGGACTACGCGCTCACCTCAGGAGTCAACATGCTCGATACCGCCAACGCCTACAACGCGGGCGAGTCCGAGCGCATCCTCGGGGGCATCACGAAGTCGCGGCGCGGCGATGTTCTCATCGCCACGAAAGTCTTCAACCCGATGGGGGACGAGCCCGACGACAGAGGCTTGAGCGAAGCTGCGATCGCCAAAGCCGTCGACGGGAGCCTCGCTCGTTTGCAGACCGATTACATCGACCTCTACTACCTTCACCAACCCGATCCTGATGCACCCATCGAGGAGACGCTGGGTGCAATGAATGCCCTTGTCGACGCCGGGAAGGTCAGATACATAGGTCTGTCGAACTACGCTGCGTGGCAGGTGACAGAGGCCCTGTGCCTCAGCGAGCGCAACTCATGGCAGGCGCCGAGAGTGTCGCAGCCGATGTACAACCTTGTTGCCCGGCGTATCGAAGAGGAATACGGCGCTTGCTCCGAGCAGCTCGGTCTGTCGAATATCGTCTACAACCCTCTTGCAGGCGGGCTCCTCACGGGCAAGCATGCCCCGGATGCGAAGCCCGAGGAGGGTACCCGCTTCGCCATGGAGATGTACAGGGATCGTTACTGGAACAGCACTCAGTTCGACGCCGTCGAGGAGCTTCAGCGCATTGCCGACGACGAGGGCGTGAGCCTGATCGAGCTTGCTTTTCGGTGGCTGCTGGCGCGCCCGTTAACCGATGCGGTCCTCGTGGGGGCTTCGAGCATGGAGCACCTCAAGGCCAACCTCGCGGCCTGCGACGGCCCGGCACTTGACAAGGAGACCCTGGATCGGTGCGACGGCGTGTGGGAAGTGCTGAGGGGAGTGGCGCCGGCCTACAACCGCTGAGCGTCTGGCTCACGCCTGATTGCGTGCGCTTAGGGGGCCCAGTTCAAGAGGCTTCCTCCCAGGAAGACAAGGCTGCCGACGATGAGCAACGCAGCAACTGGGCTCGCCAAGAGTAACCAGGGGAGCGAGTCGCGCAGCTTGAGCATGCCGAGGATGAAAATGAGCCATATCGCGTACAGGAGGAACATCGCCCACACCGGCACAACCAAACCCATCGGAAGGAACGCCAGCGCGAACAAGACATTGACGGCGAGCCCCGCCCACACCTGCCAGCGTCCGCCCACGGCAATGTTTCCAACGGCCAGGTCGACTGCGCTCAGCGCGATCACCGACCCAGCGACCATCATGACTCCCGCAATCGACCTGGCCAGGACGTGGCCTCCAAAGAAGTCGAGCAGCAGCGAAAGGAGCCCGGCCACAGCACCCGCTTGACCTGCGCCAACCGGCGCAACCCGAAGCCGCATTGCCGCCGCCAGCCCGGACGCGCCGATCAAGGAGAGGATGGCGGCGCCGGTGGCCGACTCGCCGCCCGGCCACCAGCTAAGGGCACCGGCGGCGACCAGGGCGGCCTTGCCCAACGTGATCACGGCCCCGGCAGCGAGCGCCGCCGCTCCGTAGCCAAGGCGCGCACCTTGGCGGGGGGCGCCGGTATACGACGTCATCTGCTCAACGCTGCCTCAGGACAGGATGCCGTTAAGCAGCCCGCCGTCGACTACGACCGTCACTCCTGTGACGTAGGAGGCGCGCTCGGAGGCAAGAAAGGCGACGACGTCTCCGAACTCCTTGGGGTCGCCGTAGCGTCCCGCCGGGATGCCGGAGACAACCTCCTCGCCGACCTCGGCCGGGGTGCGCCCGGTGCGCTTTGCGGTGTGCTCGTCGAGCTCTACGAGGCGCGCGGTCTCGATCCGGCCCGGCGCAACACAGACCGTTCGTATGCCCTCGGGGGCCAACGCCTTTGAGATGGTCTTTGCCATGCCAACGACTGCCGAGCGCATCATGTTCGAAAGCAGCAAGGTGGGGATGATCTCCTTGGTCGAGACCGACGTGATGTAGATCAAGCATCCGCCCCCGCGCGCCCGCATCGAGGGCAGCGCCGCCTTGGTAAGCCGCCACGCCGATGACGTCGTGAGATCGAAGGCGCGGTAGAGGGCGTCCTCGTCGAGGTCGTCGAAGGAGCCGGGCGTTGGTCCTCCGGCGTTGGACACGAGGATATCTATGCCCCCGAGCTCGTCCTCGATGGTCTGCGCGGCCGAGGCGATCGCATCTTTGTCGGTGACGTCGAGCGGGAGCGCCAGGCACCTGCTCCCCGTGTCGCCGGTGATGCCGGCCGCGATCTCGTCGAGCAGGTCGTTGCGGCGCGCCGACAGCGCAACCGAAGCGCCCTCGCCCGCAAGGGCCACCGCGCTTGCGCGCCCGAGCCCGGATGAGGCGCCGTTGACCCACGCGACCTTGCCCTTCAGCCCGAGCTCCATCTAACTTCCCCCTCCTCCTCCCGACAGCACGACCTTGCCGAAGGTGGCGTTGGACGCGACGAGATCGTAAGCCTCCTGCCCTTGCTCTAAGGGGACGATCTTGTCCACGACTGGTTGCAGCCGTCCGTCGGCAAAAAGCGGCACCAGCTGCGCGCCGAAAGCCGCAACCGCTGCCGCCTTCTCGTGATCTGGTCGCGAGCGGAGCACGGTTCCCCTTATCGACAGGCGCTTTTGCATCACAGCGCCGAGGTTGAGCTCGGAGCCGGCGCCGCCGAGGAGCCCGACGATGACGATGCGGCCCTTGGGCCGGCAGACCTCGACGTCTATGGAGAGATAGTCCCCGCCGATGAGGTCAACGACCACATCGACCTCCCCGATGGCATCCGTGCTTTCGCCCCCGGCAACAACGCCCTCATCGAGCCCAAGCTCCTTGGCCTTTTCGAGCTTGTCCGGCGTGCGAGCGGTTCCGACCGATGTCGCGCCCATCGCCCTCGCGATCTGCACGGCTGCGGTCCCGACGCCGGAGCCGACGCCGTGCACGAGCACGCGCTCGCCCGGCTTGAGCCCCGCGATCGTGACAAGCGCATCGTGCGCCGTGATGAAGACCTCGGGAATTCCGCCGGCGGCGATGGGGTCGAGGTCGTCGGGCATGAGGGTGCAGAGATTCTCCGTGGTCAGAACATGGGACGCGTGTGCTCCACCTCCGACGATCCCGAAGACGCGGTCGCCGGGGCTCAGCCACCGCACGCCGGGCCCGGCCGCGACCACCGTCCCCGAGAGCTCGAGCCCAGGGACGTCTTTGGGCCACCCAGGGGGGGCCGGATAGCGGCCCCCGACCTGCAACAGGTCCGCCCGATTGACGCCCGTGCCTGCGACCTCGACGAGGACCTGGTCGGCCGCCGGCGCCGGGGTCTCCCTGTCCTCGAGGCGCAGCGCCCCTTCGGCGATCACGAGCGCCTTCATTCGGGCCCCTGGGGGGCGGCCACCCCTGCTTTGCGGTCCCTCCCGGGTGGCCCCTGGGCACCGACCCATGAGGAGCCGTCGGCGTAGACCTCGCGCTTCCAGATGGGAACCGTCGCCTTGAGCTCGTCGATGAGCCAGTGGCACGCCTCGAGGGCGCTGGTCCTGTGCGGCGCCCCGCAAGCGACCACGACGGTCGGCTCGCCGAGGCCGCAGGACCCGGTGCGGTGGACGGCGCGCACACGGCTCAGGTCCCAGCGCTCGCCTGCGGCCCTTGCGATCGCCTCGAGGCGCGTGGCCGCAAGCGTGGGATGGGCCTCGTAGTCGAGGCGAACGACGGACTTCGACTCACGTCCCGGCACCGCTGCGCTCTCCCGCACGGTCCCGATAAACACGGCCACGCCCCCCACCTCGGGCCCCGACACCGAAGCCACAAAGCTCGGAATGTCGAGCGGCTCCTCCGAGATGCCGGTCCGCACGTCTGCCATCGCAGAGATGCTAGACGGTGCGCCCGGTCCCCGGATATCCGTTGGGACACATCGGGCCGGGCTTGCCTTCGTCTGGCTGG
>JACCZU010000130.1 GCA_013695835.1 Candidatus Aridivita willemsiae | reverse complement strand
GGAGCACTGCGATGCCCGACGACAGCGCCACGGTGACGAGGAAGGCATAGACCCGCCGGTGGTAGGCGGCGATAAATCGCCACACTCGCCTGAGAACCGCGCGGTTCAGGCGCGCCCCCTTGAGCTCTTCCTCCAAGTCTATGCGGCGCCTCATGCGCCCACGTTCTTCATTCGTGAAGCCTGTTCGTCACCCGGACCCGGTACGGCGTGACCCTCAAGAGCCGGCAACCTTCAACTCCTGAGGCGGATTGAGCGGAGTCCCGTCCACTGCGCAGTGGTGCCTGCGCGCCGGGGCAGCCGACGGCAAGACGTCGTTTTCGATCTCGAAGAAGGCGATAACTCCCCCGAGGGCGGCAAGAGCGGCCGACACCGTCACGGCGATCTTGAAGCCCGAGGCAAACGCCGCGGGGTTCTGGTAGTCATCGCCCGTGAGTCCGGCGACTATGGGGAGGGCGGCGATGGTCACCAGGCCGGCCACGCGCGCCACTGCATTGTTGACCCCCGAAGCCACGCCTGCGTGGCGGGCATCTGCCGCCGCAAGCACGGTCGCAGTCAGGGGCGCAACGGTGAACGACAATCCAAGGCCGAAGACAATGACCGCGGGTAGCACCTCTGTCGGGTAGGCGGCTCCGGCTCCGATCCTCGTCATCAACAACAGACCAAGGGCCATGGTGATCGGCCCCGCCGCCATAGGCAGGCGGGGTCCGATCCTCTGAGCGAGGGCCCCCGCCCTGGCCGAGAGAGCCAGCATCAGAAGCGTTATCGGAAAGGTCGCAACGCCCGCCTGCAGCGGCGAATAACCGACGACCTGCTGCAGCTGAACGACGAGAAGAAAGAAGACCCCGCTGAGCGCCCCGTAGACGACGAAGGTGACGACGTTGGCACTCGTGAACTGGCGGGAGGAGAAGATGTCGAGGGGCAGCATCGGATGGGTCCCGCGCCGCTCGACCAGAACGAACGCCACAAGCCCAATCAACCCGACGGCCGCAGCGATGATCACGGCAGGCGACGTAATCGAGCGCTCCGGCGCCTCGATCAGCGCGAAGGTCAAGCCGGCGAGTCCCGCTGCCCCTGCCACGGCACCGAGGACGTCGGGCCTCCGTGCGCTCGTGGGATCAATGGTTTCTGGCACATGACGAACGGCGACTGCAACCACCACAACGGCAAGGGGGATGTTGAGGCCGAAGATCAGCCTCCACGAAGCGGCGTCGACGAGATAACCACCAAGGAAGGGCCCGACGGCGGCGGATATGCCGCCGAGCCCCGACCACGCCCCCACCGCGCGGGCCCGGTCGTCGGGGTGAAATGAGGCCTGGATGATGGCCAGGCTTGCTGGGGTGAGGAGAGCCCCTCCGATGCCTTGCAGCACGCGCGCTGCGATGAGCATCTCGACGTTGAGCGCAGCCCCACACAGCGCCGAGGCGGCCGTGAACCAGACCACGCCGACAACGAATATCCGGCGGCGCCCGTAGCGGTCGCCGAGCGCGCCACCGGTGAGGATCAGCGCCGAAAGCGTCAGAAGATACCCGTTGAGCGTCCACTGGAGCCCGGAGAGACGGGCCCCCAGATCCTCGCCGATGGCAGGAAGGGCAACGTTGACCACGGTCGCGTCCAGCGCCGCCACGGAGGATCCGAGGATGGAAGCCAACAGGATCCAGCGCCCGGTCGGGCTCCCGTATCTGACCCCCTCCTGTTCTCCCGCTTCTTGCTCGTCGGGCTGAGTGGCCCCGTCACCGCCCACGCTGGGCTCCTTTCGGCTCGGTGACCGGTTACGTCCCCAGTCCTACAACATGAGTGGCCGCCGTCCGCTTCCCGGCACGCCACGCAGACCGCGGGCCGGACTCCACTACCATGGGTGTCGGAGGGTTCCCAAAAATGAGGAGTTGACTGATGAGGTCGCGGCCAAGGTTCCTCTTCGAAGGTGAGGAGGTCATCCTCAACACGAGACTTCATCTGCGCGCCCTCCTCAAGCCCATCACCGTGGGTGCTGCTCTGGTCGCGCTCGCCGCAGCCGCCCGGTGGCTTTACCCGGGTAGTCCTCTCGACGGCCTGCAGATCCCCGAGGCCCTTCTCTCCCTCCTCCTCCCCGAGCGCCTTGGAGTCCGCAACTTCGTCCGCCCCGATCTCTGGCCGCTTGCGGCCGGAGGTGTGCTGGTCCTTTACGCCCTTTACTTGCTGACGCGGATCGTCCGGTGGCGCAGGCATCGGGTTGTGGTTACCACACACCGGCTCATCGAGACCTCAGGCGTCTTTGGGCGGCGAGTCTCTTCCGTGGCGCTCGCGAACATCTCCGATCACCGCTTCAGGCGCTCGATCCCGGGCCGGTTGTTCGGCTACGGACAAGTCGTCGTGAGTGCAGCTGGAAGGAGGCACTCGATCGGCCCCCTCCCCCGTCGCCGTCGCGTCGACGAGGCCATTGCCGCAGCCCTCACGCCGTCTTCACCCGTTCACAGCGATAAGCGTGTCAACAGACCTTCAACCCGCAAGTACACGGCCCCCCCCGAACCTGTGAGGCCGGCTCAGGGAACACGCCGGGCCGCCCCCCTGCAATCGGTTGGCAAGCGCGAGGTGGCGACCCCGCTGGGCGCCCAGCGCGTTTTCGACGGCCGCTACGTTCTCGTGTCGCGTATTGCAGCGGGAGGCATGGGGACCGTTTACGAGGGCATGGACAACCGGCTGCGCCGATCCGTCGCGCGAGACGTCAAGCCCGCCAACGTCATCGTGGACGATCTCGGCGGCGTCAAAGTCACCGACTTTGGGATCGCACGCGCAATCGGCGATGAACGCATGACCGCCACAGGCATAGCGTTGGGATCGGCCCCCTACATGTCGCCTGAGCAGGTGAGAGGCAGAGGCGTCGGCCCCCGAAGTGACATCTACTCCGCCGGCATCCCTTGTATGAGATGCTCTGCGGCGCCCCGCCATTCGACGGTGCTTCAGTCCTCGACGTGGCCGAGCGCCGAGTCGTCGAAGGTGTGCCTTTGCCCTCCCTCAGCAACTCGGCCGTGCCCCCCGCGCTGGACCAAGTTGTGGCGAAGGCAACCGCGCGCCACCCCGAGGACAGATGGGCATCGGCCCGAGACATGGCCGCGGCGTTGTCGGCCCTGGACGGAATGGAATCCTTCCGAAGCAGGGGACCCCGACGGCGCCCTCGCCCACCCGAAGAAATCGACACACCACCCCTGTTCGCTGAATGGATCGAAGGCTTCGCGGCGCAATCCAGCATTCACGTGCATGGGCCCGAGGCACCTCGACGACGACGACTCTAGCTCCGCAGTAGCCATCTCGCCAGCTCTCGGGGCCCCTCAGCAATTCTGCCGCTGCGACGTGGTCGATGGGTGCCACGGCAAACCTTGATCCTCACCGCGTTGACAAGCCGCCCGAAGGTCTTGGCCGGGCCGAACTTGCTGTCCATCATGGTCAGGCCTTCGCCGGGACGTCCCTAAGAGCGCCGCACC
>JACCZU010000124.1 GCA_013695835.1 Candidatus Aridivita willemsiae | reverse complement strand
GGGAGATCTCTTCATATGTGAAGACTCTGCCCCCCCTCCATTTATTCGCGGCCTCACAATGAGCGGCGAGATCTACCCCTTTGCTCGTGCCAACACCGCCAACTCCGAGTTTGCGGGCGTCTGCTTCGATCCTCAAGGCAAGACGATGTTCGTGAACCAGCAGGGCGACACAGGCAAAGAAGCCGCCGTGATGTATGCGATCTGGGGGCCCTGGTAACACGCCACCGCCACGGCTGCTAAAGGAATTCTCTCCCATTTCCGAAAGAGAAGGGTGAGGGAGTAACCGACCCCCTCCACGCCAACGACACACCGGTCGCAAGGCCGGAACAGGGCCTCACCACGAGTTGGCCGGCCATCGAAATGGAGGAACACCCATGCATGCCCTTAGACGCCCGCGCTCTCTTTCCGCCCTTGTAGCTTCAGGATTACTCGGATCGGTGATCGCGCTCATCGCCCCCGCAAACGCCATCCCTGTGGTTGCTCCGAGTATCGGGGCCGCAGCGTGCAGCGGCACGCAGGTCAGTGGTGGGGGTACCACCCTGCAGAACGCAGTCAGGCGCGCCGGCGCGGGCACGACCTTCTGTGTCGCCGCAGGAAACTACACCGTTGACTCCGCCGGGCTTGAGCTGCAGAGCGGCGACAAGATCAGCGGGGCGGGAGTTGGGAGCACCTTCATCAAGAGCACCTCGGCACGGGAACTCATATCGGGAAGCCAGTCCAACAAGGTGGTTATTCAGAATGTTGACGTAGCGGGTGGAACCGACAAATCGACTTCCGCTTGTGATGCCTCAACTATCGAGTGCGGCAGAGCCGTGGCTCCGGGCGACAACTGGCTTATTCAGCATGCCAGAATTCACGGCGCCGACAGCCAGGGCATCGGGAGCCCCGGAGCGGCCCTTGTCATCGACGATGTTGAGCTCGATCACAACGGCAATAAATGGGACGGACCGAACAACAACGGCTTTGCGGCCGGCATCAAAGGGGGGGTCCGGGGCGGATTCACGATCACCAACTCCTTCGTTCATGACAACAATCAAGGTGTCTGGTGCGATGTAGATTGCAAGAACACCGAGATGGGCTTCATAGTCAGGAACAATGTCATCCTCGATAATTGCAGCTTCGGTATCCACTACGAGAACACCTACCTCAACAAGTCGACCCCTGCCTCCGCAACGATCTCAGACAACGTCGTCAAGGGCAACGACTGGTGCAACCTTCAGAGGAAGGCAGATATCGGAATCGTCTCGGCGCAAGGTGCCACTCTGACTAACAACGACACGGGTGCCACTCCCGCTCACCCCCAGGCCGACGTTGGAATCACGGCCTTTAACCGGGGTCTCGGAGCCTCCACGGGTTCCGCAAAGGGCAATCGCCTGAATGGAGACGCTTTGAAGTGCGACTCGCCCTTCGTCTGCCCGGCCAACGCTCGTTAGATCACCGGGTTAGTGAGCAAGCAGTCGCGAGCTTTGCCCGGGGTGACTTAGACTCGAGAAATCGCATTGAGGCGGGATGCCTCTTTGCCTGGAGGGGCCGGCCGGCGTTAATGGCCGGCCCCTAAAGCCAGGCAAGCAAATCGGTTCCCCCAAGAAGGCTGAGGTGATCGAGCAAACGGGCTGTCGGCCGTGCCGCCAGAAGCCCGGGTCGCTATGAGCAAGGAAACGACGAAGGTCGTCTACATCATGGGATGGGGCAGAAGCGGCAGCACTATCCTTGACAACGTGCTCGGCTCCGTTGACGGCTTCTTCTCCGCAGGCGAGCTGGTCCACCTCTGGAAGCGAGGGCTGATCGAAGGACGTCGCTGCGGTTGCGGCAAGCTCATCAATGACTGCGAGGTCTGGAGCAAGGTGCTTGGGCCCCAGTTTGGCGACGCCTCACCTGCCCATGGCGACCCTCGTACGATCGTGTCTTATCAGAAGCAAGCGGTGAGGATGCGGCATACACCCCGCCTCCTCAGCCAAACGCCCGGCCGGCTCTCGCAATCTTCACCTTTGGCCGGCTACGCGAGCGTTATTCAGGAACTCTATGTCGCAACGGCCGAAACGACGGATGCGCGAGTGGTGGTGGATTCCTCGAAAGAGCCCGCCGGCGCCGCAGTGCTCCGCTTTCTGCCGGAGGTGACCCCCTTCTACGTCCATTTGGTGCGTGACCCGCGAGCTGTGGCGTATTCGTGGGGCCGGGCGAAGCTCCAGCTCGACCGGGACAGTCCCATGGAGATGGTCAAGCACAGCGCATTCAACAGCACCGTCAGCTGGACGGCATGGAACCTGGCGGCCGAGGCGGTGCGCCGCCGGCACTCGAGCGCTCGGTCGCTGCTCCTGCGCTATGAGGATTTCGTCGCCGACCCCCCCGGTGCTCTGAGAAGGATCACCAGCCTAGTCGGCGAAGAGAAGGCGCAGCTGCCCTTCGTAGATGAGCACACCGTGCGGCTCCGGCCGAATCACACAGTTTCGGGCAACCCCAGCCGCTTCGCGACGGGAACAGTCGAGTTGAGAAAGGACAATGATTGGTTGGCACAACAAGACCCGGTTGACCGGCTCGTGTGCACCGGACTGGCCCTGCCCCTGCTGGCCCGGTATGGCTATCCTCTCCGCCCCCGCTGAGGCTCTTGGACATGCGACCTCGGCTGCCAGCCGGAGGTTGCCCATCTGGAGTGCCAACAGCTAGGATTGGTGGTCGGCCTTGCCTAGCGCGCGGGCCTAACGGGCTTTACCAGCTTGATCGGGGAACCGCCCAACACGCCAGTTTCACCCGTGGGCCGGTGGTGATCGAACGGGTGAAACAAAGCAATGCCGAAGGAACGACATTAGATCGATAACCTTCGCACAGCAGTGAATCGAGGAGAGCAAGGCAGGGAACGCCGAACAAGAGAGGGCAGAGCAATCCGAGCAGCGGATGGAGGAGGTTGAAGCAATCCTGAATGAGATAAGTGCCGCCCGATGACTAGAAGCGCGTCCGGCGACGAGCAAGCTGCAGAGGACTCGCTTGGTCTCCGGTTCAACATCTTCGCCCGGCGGCGGGTGCTGCACACGCAGAGGTACTGGCTGCGTGCCCGCGCTCGCCTAGAGCGCGATGCGTTACCCCCTCATAAGCCGGTGTTCATCATCGGTTCTCCTCGTTCCGGCACTACCCTGCTGTTCCGCCTCATGCGCCGTCACGAGGCCTTCTGGGCCCCGCGCGGTGAAGGCCATGTGCTGTGGAATGCGTACCAGCACCCCCGCCACAAGGGTTGGACGTCGGATCGCGTAACCAAGGAGGACATCAAGGAATCGGAGCCGCATTTTCTTTACTCGGCCATCGAAAGAATGACGGACGGCGCGCGCTTCCTCGACAAGACCCCGCGCAACGCCTTGAAACTCCCCTATCTGATGTCATTGTTTCCCGACGCTTCGATCATTCTGTTGAGACGGAGTGGCCTAGACACCGTGAACTCTTTGATCGAAGGGTGGACGGTACGGCATGGCGTCTCCTACCGCCTTCCCGAGAAGCTAGAGCTGAACGAATACGAAGGGAGGCTGTGGAGCTACGTCCTACCTCCGGGATGGCAAGAGCGGAAAAGAACCACATTCGCAGACATCGCTGCGCTTCAATACACGACCTCCTACGAGATCGCGATAGCCGACCTCCAAACACTAGAACCTCCCTCTTACATCGAGATCCAGTTCGAGGAGCTGCTTCGAGCACCTGCCGCCGTGCTGACCGACGCGTTCGATCGCCTCGGACTCGGCATGACCGAGCCCGTGCTCGAGATGGCTCGCAATCTGGGCGCTCACCCCGTCCAGACCAACACCCCTCCCCGGGCAGAAAAGTGGAGGGATCGGGAAGACGAGATCATGCGAATTCTTCCGCAGATCTCGCCGGTGATGAAACGGCTCGGGTACAGCACGGACGTGAAGGCGTGAAGGTGACGCCGCTGCGGGACCCCCAGAAGGGACATTCACAGCCTGGGGAGGATGGGAACAAGGTCAAGGTCCTCGCAATCCTCGGCCGCGGCCGCAGCGGCAGCACGCTTCTCGACAACCTCCTCGGAGAGATCGATCAGTTCTTCTCCGCGGGAGAGATACATAACATCTTTTCGCGGGGACTGCTTCAGGGCCATACGTGCGGATGTGGACAACCGTTGGCAAGTTGTGAGATTTGGGCGCCGACCCTAGAGAAAGCGCTTGGTAGTACCGTCGACGCCCAACAGGTGGTGGAATGGCAGTCAGAGCTCGTACGGCCTCGCCGTCTGTTGCAACTTCTGCACGCTCCGCCGCCAAGTGAGTTGAATTCCTACCTCGATGTGTTGAACCGCCTCTACAAGAGCATCGCACACACGTCTGGTGCAAGGGTGGTCGTCGACTCCTCCAAACGTCCCCCTCATGGGGCCGTCCTTCGCTTGCTCTCAAACGTAGACCCGTACTTCGTGCAGCTCGTCAGAGATCCCAGGGCCGTTGCCTTCTCGCGTCGGAGCGGAAACAACCGTAGACCGTCCTCTTCGCCAAGAGGCTGCGGCGTCGAACGCCCTCGGGTGGTTGAACAGAAATCTCTCCTCATATGCCGTCCGTCGCAAGGTTCCCGCCCGACGATTCCTTCTAGTGCGGTACGAGGACTTCGCCGCTCAACCTCGGCAAGTAGTGAGCGATATCCTAGACATGATCGACGAGCATCCGGCGCACTTGCCCTTCACCGATTCGCACACTGTCGTGTTGAGCCCCAACCACACGAGCTCGGGAAACCCCAGCCGATTCAAAACCGGCCCGACCGCCGTGCAAAACGACGACCGCTGGGTACGTGAGCAGAGATCTTCCGACCGGTTCGTAACGACGGTCATGACTCTGCCCTTGTTGCTCCATTACGGCTATCCAATACGTCCGTCCTCTGGAAACGACGAAGTGCCCGGCGCTTCCTGACCAGCCAGGCGGGCTCCCGGGCGGAAGTGGATATTCGTGGCGGCGGAGCAGCGCACCAGCTCACAAGGTCGGCCATATGATTTTTCCTGCGCCGGGGTGGGGATGGGGAGTAGCCGTAACCACGGGTACCAATTATCATTGGAGGTACCTTTGCTGAGGAACATCAAACCAATGAACGCAATCCAAGGATTCCGGTGAAATCGCAACAGCTCGCTTCAGTCCTTCGGCGGAAAAGATTCAGAAGCCGGCTGGCGCGGCGGCCCGTTGTGTGGTGGCGCTACAAAGCCGGTGGGCTTACCAATGCTGATGCCTTTCTTGTTTCCTATCCTCGTTCTGGCACAACGTGGATGCGCTTTCTGCTGTATGAAGCACTTACCGGCGAAGACGCCGGGTTTGGCGCAATGCGAAGAGCGGTTCCGTCAATCAACAAACACCGTAACGCAGCTCACGTCCTGCACGGGTCAGGTCGGCTGATACAGAGTCACGAGACCTTTAGCGACGGCGATCGACGGATCGTCTACGTGGTGAGAGACCCACGCAGCGTGGTGATTTCCGAGTACAAGTGGCAGCGACGTCTGGGGATCGAGCCGGGCTCCTTCGATCGATTCGTCAAAGACTTCGTGCGCGGGCGTTCGAATCCTTGGGGGGCATGGGACCGTCATGCCACCTTCTGGCTCGACGGGCAACCGGCACGACACAACCACTTGCATGTTGTTAAGTTCGAGGACCTCCGGTTGGACACCGAGAGAACCCTTGCTGAGGTGCTACGGTTTCTGGGAACCGATCCCGACCCTCAAATGGTGCATCGAGTCGTGACGAACAACTCGGTCAAACGGATGCGGGAAAAGGAAGACCAGGCGCGCGACAAAGGCTGGCGTGCATCCGCTCGCTCGGATATTCGATTCGTCGACAGCGGTAGCGTCGGTGGTTGGAGTGAGACGCTGACGGATGCGCAAGCTGCAACGATCGAGCGGCGCTTCGGCCCTGTTCTCGAACGATTGGGCTATCTTTCAGCTCGTTCCGGCGCTCCCTAGACGGTTCGCACACCCGCTGAGTTTGTGGAGACGACGGCAGCGACAGTCTTCACGGCAGAAGGGGGAGACAGAGTCGCCGGGGAGGACTAAGAAGACTTCGTCACGGGAGGCCTCGGCGGCGGCCAGCGTGGCGGCACCGACCCGTGCTCGCCTACCGCCGGACTCCGATAAGAACCAGGACGTTTTGCTCGATCGACTCCGGCGACGCAATAGGGAAATGCGAGACTCGATAATGCCCGATAGGTTAGGGACCTAGGAGCTTTCCCTTCCCCGGCTTAGCGACGCAGGGTTGGGGGCGAATCGTCGTGAAGTAGGCGTCTCGCAGACCCCAGGCGAGGGTCAAGAACAACAAAGAGGTGTCCCCGCCCTGCTCGATGCTCCCTCCGGTGAAGCTTCTGACCATCAACACGGTGAGCAGAAGGACCGGCACCAGCCTGCCCCCCCGGAGGGCCATGGCCAAAGCCCTTCGGTAGGTCAAGAGCAATGCAGCGGCGAGCAGGGAGACTCCGACGACTCCAGTGCCGACGAGAGCTTCGACCCACGTGCTGTGCACGTTTTGCGGGGGCTTCTTGGAACCGGCGAGGCTCGGGAGAGCCACGAGCCTGGTGGCAGTCTCTAGACCCCCGCCAATGATGGGCGACTGCTGCCACACCGGAATTGCGTACGACCAGTAGGTGAGGCGCCCCTGAAGGCGGCTGGCCCGTTCGACATCCTGGCCTCTCAGGAGGTAGGGCTGGGCGCCGGCGATGACTCCAGAGCCCGCCACGCTGATGACAAGCACCCCTGCAAGGGCAAGCGTGGCGATCGCCTTGCGGCCCCGGATGAACAGCAGCACCCCGAGCGCCGCCAAGAGCGACGCGTAGCCGGTCCTGTATTGGGCCGCGATCAGGCTTATGAAGCCGAAGACCACAATCGCCTTGGTCAACCACATGCGCGGCCCAAGCTCAACCCGGCGCGCCAAGATCCGGGCAAGTGACCACATGATGAGGACGACGCTGAGATGGCCCATCGTGTCCGACGACACATGGGGGAAGACCCCCTGGACCCGCAGGGGAATGGGACTGTTGATGCGCTCGACCGCTGCGCTCGGGACCACAACGACCCCCACCCATATCGAGCTGATCAGCAAGACAGCGTACCAATAAAGCATTCGCTCGATCCTGGCGAGCGCTTGGCGCCCCATGGTCTTGTAGGCGCCTGCGAGCACGGTGAGTCCTGCGACCACCTCGATTGCTCGATAGCTAGTGAGCAGGGGATGCACCGAGGTCGTCAGTCCCAGAACGACGATGAAACCGTAGGCGTAGTAGATGCGTATGGACCGGGACGTGATTCGATCCTCTGCACCACGCGCCGGAGAGAGCAAAGCAATCAGTCCCAAAGCGAGGGCAATGCCCGTGCACCCAAGCTTAAATAGGGAAAAGATATCGAAGGGGTCGCTCGTGAGTTCCTCGCCTGTGCGAGGGCCTCCTGCGAGTGTGTATCTCAGGGTCAAAGTGGCGATAAGAAGGAGGAACACAGGGACCTCGACGGTCATGTAGAAGGGTCTCGTCTGAGCGAGCCGGAAGACCGACAAAGCCGCTATCGCGAACAGCAGCGCTCCCCCCGCCACGGCACCTGCCACGATCCCACCCTGCGCTACGGCAATACCGGCCACAGCTCCGAGGAGGCCAACCGCCAGCGGCGGGCCAAGCGGGCCGGGCAGGCGTCGGATTCTGTCAGCGCTAGCAACCATCTGCTGTCTCAACTCTTGTCCGGGGGTTTGCCAACGACCGCGCTGACTGAAAGCGAGAACGGGTGAGCGGGATGTCTGCTCGAAGACGGCGGCCGGTGCCGGCAAGAACCGGTGGTGGCCGTTTGTGACGGCGGCGGTCGAGATGGTAGCGAAGCCTGGCCTTTCTCAGGCCGAAGTCACTCACAGACTCGGTGCCGTCAGCCGGCGAGCTTGGCCTTGAGTCCCCGACATTCTCTGCCCTGATGGTTCGATGATGAATGAGGACGGGCCTTGACCACCACCGGTGCCACGCCTCCATTTGCCTGGTCAGCTCCTCAGATGAGAGTTGAGGCTTGCGCCCCCCGAATGCCCTTTGCTTGTGCCTCCAAACAAGAGAACAACGTCTGGCGAAGGCAAATGTTGCCCAGGAGTCTAAGGCGGCGCTTTGGTGCGGTTTTTGCCGGCAGCAGCCTCGGAAAGCGGAGGTGGGGCACCTGCTTGCGCGTAGATCGTCGACGTCGCTGAGTCGCTCAGGGGTCGTCTTGCCGCTCCCGTCCTGGCCACCTAGAACGATCACGCCGCCCCCCACGTGACCGGCCGGCGAGCCGCCTCGATATGCAGCAAGTTAGGTCCCTTCGGAACTGATGACTGTGGGGGCAAACCGTAACGCAGCCCCCTGGTTAGGCTGCCTCCTGGATCGTCATAAGTATGTCGGAGATCGAGCAAGCCAAGCTCCGCGAATTCGGACGCCCCTTGGAGACTTCCAATGAACACGAACCGCCCCGCAGAGGTTGCGAGATCACGAATACAAAGACCTGCTGTTGCGCCTGAGCGAGGCAAGCTCTCACTGGGCGAAGGCGGACAACGTCGAGGAGACTTTTCGCGGCTAAGGGACATCGACATCATCGCCGGCACAAGACTGGTCCAATCTGCAGGATGGATGGCGCTGCGGGCCTCCGCCCCGGGCTCGGCCCTGTGATCGATCCACGCGCAGCCTCGAAGATCCCGGTGCCGAGAAGCATGCCATGAGCCAGCGCCGGGAGGGCGAGATCGCCGGCGGCGCTCAGGAAGACAAAAGGCGAGCGAACTCGAGCGATACCGCCAAGCCGCCCCGGCCGGATGAGCTCACGGCCTCGCCGGATGAGCTTCTTGCGGTCAGGACCGGCGATGCGAGAACGATTGCCGGCGGCGGCGCGATCCAGATAGCAGGACAAATGACGAACCGGGTCCTTGGCTATCTGTTCATTGCCGTGGTCGCACACTCGCTTGGAAAGGCCGGCTACGGCCTCTACCGGCAGATCTTCCAGGTGCTCTTCATCTCGATGACGCTTGCGGCCGGAGGCTGGCCCCAGGCCGCGGTGCGCTTCATTGCGAGGGCGCGTACCCGAAACGATCCGAGCGGGTCGATAGGCGCGGCTCGGGTTGTGCTCATCGGCTCCACCCTCACATCGGCGCTGGTGTTCGCTGCCGTGTTCCTTGGAGCCGGACGCCTCGCCTCCGCCTTTGCCGACGCCGGCGCCGAACCCAACGACTTCGAATATTTGCTGCGCTTGGGCGCCATCTACATTCCCCTCTACGCGGGCATGCAAGTGCTGCGCGGCTGCATCCAGGCCTACAAGGCAGTTGTCCCCGCTGTGACCGTCGCCAACATCATTCAACCCGGCGCGCGCCTCCTCGTAGGCGGGCTTGCCGTACTGGCCGGCTTTGGGGTAGCGGGCGCGGTCGGCGGGTTGGTCGCGAGCGCCGCGATTGCTGTGGTGGCGGGGGCCTTTTTCTACCGCCGCATCCTAACGGCCGAAGGGCCGCGCGCCGAGCCTAAGGCGAGCATCAGCGAGATGCTGCGTTGGACGATTCCCCAGACAGGGGTCGGACTGCTTGGTACGCAGTCTCTCGGGCTCGGCATCATTCTGCTCGGCGTTCTCGGCACCGATGCGGATGTCGGAGTTTTTGGCGTCGCACAAGCTCTGCAACTGGCACCCAACGTCTTTCTCACCGGAATCGTAACGATCTGGTCTCCGGTCGTGGTCGAACTCTACGAAAAGGGCGAGATCGAGCGACTCACCTCGCTGTATCAGACGATCAGCCGATGGCTCGCAACCTTTTCGTTCCCGATCTTCGTTGTGCTCGCCGTCGAAGCCGAGCTGTTCGCCGTATTGCTTGGAGGCGAGAGCGCCAGAGACGCCGCGATCTTGGTCACCATCCTGGCCGCAGGCAACGTCTTTTTCGTTGGAACCGGCCCCAGCGGTTCCTTGCTTTCGATGTCCGGCAGGTCGCTGATGAACTTTTTCGACTCCTTGGCATCCATCGTGCTCTATCTCGGCCTCGGACTGCTGTTCGTCCCCAAGTACGGGGTCGTTGGAATGGCCGTGGTGGACGCGTTCGTAACCACGGTCATCAACCTCCTGCGCGTCATTCAGGTCAAGGTGTCGGTCGGAGTTCAGCCGTTTGGGCGCTCGTACTTCAAGCCCGTCCTCGCCACCGCCGGTGCCGGCGCGGTGCTGCTCGGTTTGAAGGCGCTGCTTCCTGATTCTGTGCTCCTTTCCTTGGGCGGTATCGCTGTTGCCGCGATCGTGTACCTCGTAGCGCTGAGGGTAATGGGCCTCGACGACGAGGAGCGCCTCGTGTGGGACGGCATCAAACAGCGCGCCCGCAAAGCTACTAGTCGATCCAGATAGGCAAAGGGCTGACCTGCAATGAGCGTATGCGCCGGTCCCTACGGCGGGACTTGGCCCCTATGCTCCTAATTCCTGTACGCTGCATAGCAGGCTTCTCCTGCAGATCGCCAAGCCTACTCGTTGCAGGCCTGTCCGCCCCACCCCGATGGTTATGGTGAAACTGTGTCACGACTGACAAAGACAGTTACGGAAAGCGACACTCTTCGTAGAGCGGCGATACCAGCCTATCGCGCCTATGCTCGCGCCGTCGTCTTCCACAGGGGCCCGCGCGTGCTTGCCAACAGCCAACCCAAAAGTGGAACACATCTCGTGGCCTCGCTGTTGAAGAACCTGCCCGAGATGATGTTTTCGGGACGCCACTACTCGTTGCACAACTTCGAATTTCCCGATGCCCCTCAAGCGACCGAGCGCGACGGAGTATGGAAACTCGACTGGGAGCGACTCGAGCGATCGTTGAAGGCGGTGAACAAAGGACAGTTCATGACGTCACACTTCGCAGCTTTGCCCGAGTTGTTGGCTCTGCTCGACAGCCTCGATTTCAAAATCATTGCCACTCTCCGGGACCCCCGCGACGTGGCGGTCTCGAGCGCCTTCTACATCACCGGTTTGAAGCGTCATTTCCTTCACGATCGCTTCCATACGGAGTTCACCACCCCTGAGCAACGACTGATGGCGACCATTACCGGCTTTCCCCCCAGGGACGGGTTTCGGGGACTTGGTTCGATTGCCAGCCGGGTAAGAAGGTACATGGCGTGGCACGATGACCCCAACACGTACGTGTGCCGCTTCGAGAACCTGGTAGGTTCTCCCGGCGGTGGAAGCGACGAGGCCCAACGCCGCGAGGTCAATGCCATAGCCCACCATGTCGGACGCGAGTTAATCCCCGAGGAAGTTAACAGTACAGCGAGGAAAACGTGGTCACCGACAAGCTCGACGTTTCGGAGGGGGGCCGTCGGCGACTGGCGGAATCATTTCACGGACGAGCACAAGTCGGCGTTCAAGGCAGTCGCGGGAGACGAGCTAATAGAACTCGAGTACGAGAAGGGCTTTGACTGGTAGATGAAGGGTCGGTGCAGCCGCGGCACGCCTTTGTGCCCATCCGCTCGCGGCTGTTCAAAGCCGGTAACGTTGGACAGGGGTCATGACCTTGCAAGGATGTTTCTGTAGGCGTTCTCGAGCTGCTGAAGGTGCGTCTCTGGAGTGAACTCGGCCCTGGCGCGGGCAACCCCCCGGGCGGCCATGGCGACGATCAGCTCCTCATCTCGCACGAGCGCAGCTATCTTTTCTCCGATGTCACTCGCATCGCCGGCCCGGC
>JACCZU010000107.1 GCA_013695835.1 Candidatus Aridivita willemsiae | reverse complement strand
CGCTTCGAGGCAGCGCTTGCGGCAGGGGGGAGCCTGCTCGCGGTTCACTGGAGGCTGGCCACCAACTACCCGCTTCAGGGCGACGATGTCCACGACCTTCTTGCCCGCCACACGACCTTGGTGCAGGCGCTGTCGAGACGCGCGCCCGAGTACAGGCTCGACCGTTTCGACAAACAGGGCGGCGCCGGGCAAGGGTCGCCGTGAACGGCGGGGCCCTGGTGATCGTGGGTGGCGGTCCCGCCGGGCTGGCAGCTGCGCGCTCCTACCGCGACGCCGGAGGCGACATGGCGGTGACCATGCTTGCCGGCGAGCGGCATCATCCTTACAAGCGCCCTCCGCTGACCAAGGACTACCTGCGCGGCGAGACCGACCGTTCTGAGCTCCCCATCGAATCGCCCTCCTTCTTCGATGACAACGACATCACCTTCGTCCCCGGCGCCCGCGCCCGCGCGCTCGACCTCAGGGCCCGCACGGTTGCCACCGAGGACCATGGCGATTTCGGCTACGAGGCGTGCGTGCTGGCGACCGGCTCGGAACCGTTCCGCTTGCCCATACCGGGTGCAGACGACCCCGAGCTACACGTCATGCGAACGATCGAGGACTCGGACCGCCTCGCTGCGGCGGCCGTTGCCGGCGCGCGCGCGGTGGTGGTGGGCTCCGGCTTCATCGGATGCGAGGCGGCCGCTTCGCTTGCGATGCGCGGGGCTGAAGTCACTCTGGTGAGCGACGAAGCGGTGCCCCAAGAGCGCCGGCTCGGCGACGAGGCAGGATCCCGCATAAGGACTTGGCTCGAGGAGCTCGGCGTCACCCTGAAGATGGGTGCGGGCGTTGCCGGGATCGAAGCGGGGGACGGGTGCCACGGCGTGACCGTCGAAGGAGGAGAGTCGGTGCAGGGAGACATCGTATTTCTCGGCACCGGCGTCAGGGCGCGCGTCGCTCTGGCGGAAGCCGCAGGACTCCCCATCGCCGAGGGCGGGGTCGTCACCGACTCGTCCATGCATACCGGCGCTGAGGACATCTGGGCTGCCGGTGACATCACCTATGCGATGAACGCGGCCGCGGGGCGCAGGTTGCGCGTCGAGCACTGGGGGGAGGCCCTCAACCAGGGAACGATCGCCGGCAAGGCGATTGCCGGCGCCGTTGCTCGGTGGGATATAGCCCCCGGCTTCTGGTCGACAATCGGCACGAAGACCCTCAAGCATGTTGCTTGGGGTGACGGCCACGACGAGGTGCGTGTCGAGGAGGACGGCGACGGCTGGTCGGTGTGGTACGGGAGCCGCGGCGTGACCGTCGGCGTGCTGACACACAACAGGGACGACGACCACGACACGGGTCGCAAACTTGTAGAGACGAAGGGCCCCCTTCCGTGAGGACCGCGCCCCGCGGCACGCCGCCCCCGCGCTCGTCGTGCGGTCCCTCCGAGCCGGCCCCGCGGGTCGGCGATCGCGTCGGGGCGGCCGTGCCGGGCGCAGCGGACCGGGGACTCGCCGCGCCTAAGGCCGAGCTCGAGATGAGCGTCGTCGTGCCCGCCCGCGACGAAGAGGCTCACATCGCGTGCTGTCTCGACGCGTTGGCCGGCCAGATGAATGTCGCGCACGATCGCTACGAGGTGCTGCTCGTGCTCGACTCCTGCACGGACGACACCGAGGGCCGCGCCATCGAGTCGGCGGCCGCCCATCCCGAGCTGCGTTTGCACCTCCTCGAGGGGCCGGGGCGGGGGACGGGTGGCGCTCGCCGCACCGGCATGGAAGCTGCGTGTGACCGCCTCCTCGCCGTCGGGAGGCCGGACGGGCTGATCGCATCAACCGACGCCGACTCCGTCGTCGCCCCCGACTGGGTCGCCGCCCAGCTGGCGGCCGCAGCCACCGGGGCGAAGGCGATTGGGGGTCGCGTCGAGATCTCTGCCGAAGAGCGGGCGGCGCTGCCCGAAGAGGTTCCCGCAATGCGGGACGAGCTTGCGCGGGCGCGGTGGACCACGCTGTTGCAAGGGGTCGGTGACGAGGAAGCAGAGCTCAGCGAGCACTGGCAGTTCAGCGGTGCTTCGCTCGCCCTCACGGCCGCCACGTACGTCGACATCGGCGGGCTCGAGCCGCGCCCTGCGCTCGAGGACGAGGCCTTGGAGCGCGCTCTTCGCAGCCACGGGATCGCCATCGCCCGCCCCTTGAGCGTGCGAGTGACGACATCGGCCCGCACAAAAGGGCGCGCGTTCAGAGGCCTGTCGCGCGACCTCGAGGTGTCTTCGTGGCTGGCCCGCAGGAGCTTCGAGGGCGCGCGCTACGGGCTCGAGGGCCTTATGAGACTCAAGTCCGGGACCGTGACCGTGATACTGCCGGCGCGAAATGTGGGCGAGACCATCGGTGCCGTGCTCGCCGCTCTGGCCCCCGCGCGGCGCAGAGGCCTCATCGACGAGCTCATCGTCGTCGATGCCGGCTCCACGGACGGGACCCAGGCTATTGCCGCGACCCACGGGGTCACCGTCCATCAGGAAGATGAGCTTTCCCCGGAGTACGGGCCGGCGCGCGGCAAGGGCGATGCGCTGTGGCGCGGCCTGGCCGCGACGAGCGGAGACATCGTTTGCTACCTCGACACCGACACGCACAACTTCTCGGCGGACTTTGTCTTCGGGCTGCTCGGGCCGCTGTTCGAGAACCCGGGCATACATCTCGTCAAGGGATCCTTCAGGAGACCGCTGCGCGTCGGCGGAGCCGAGCTCTCCGATGAGGGTGGGCGTGTGACCGAGCTGCTGGCGAGGCCCTTCATCAACCTCTACCTGCCCGAGCTTGCGGGATTCGTGCAGCCGCTTGCGGGCGAGATGGCGGCGCGCCGTTCACTGCTCGAGAGCATTTCCTTTCCCGTCGGTTACGGCGTGGAGATAGCGGTTCTCATCGATGCGCTGAGGCTCGAGGGCATCGATGCGCTCGCGCAAGTCGACCTCGGCGTTCGTTACAACACCCATCAACCGCTGAGCGAGCTCGGCGCGATGGCGTACGCAGTGCTAGCAGCAGCGAGCGCAAGGGTGCACGGGGCAGACGCCATCGAGGCGTTCGCGCCCGGCCCCTTCGTGCTGCCGGGTCGCGATCGCTTTGGGGTCCGTCAGATCGCCACAGAGGAGCGGCCCCCGCTCAACATCAGCCCCGAGCGCGCGCCGAGAGGAATCGGCTGAGCGGAACTCCGAGGCGTTGTCGCAACAGGCAAGTGTGGGGATCTCGCGTCGGGCGCCCATAGATCCCCACACTACGCTCGGGTCTAAGGGAGGTCGTAGGCGCGGAAGCTGATGGCGAGCTCGTGCTCGAGGGGGCGGTCGAGCGCCCCGAACCTCTCGCGCGCCCAGGTACGCACGGCAGCACCGGCGCTTTTGCGTGCCCCGTCGTCGAGCGACCAGGTCCACGAGAAGATCCCGTCTTCGAAGCTCCTGATTACGGCCTCATAAGTCGTGTCCCTGCCTGTGCCGCTGACGACCGGCAGCTCTCTGGCGCCAGCGCCATGCGCGGCCATCGCCTCATCAACTTCGGCGATCGTGTTGGCTCCCGGGTGGGAGTCCTGAATAAGCTCAGCTTCTTTGCAAAAACGCGCGTGAATGGCGCCGAAGTCGCCGCTACTCGTGCCGCCGATGTCGATGAGCACAACGCCGCCCGGCCTGATCACCCGCGCCAGCTCGGCCACGGCATGGCGCCACGCAGGGATGAGATGCAGGACGTGGACACACAGGCCGGAGCCGATGGAGTCGTCCCGCAGCGGAAGCCGGGTTGCATCGGCAAGCGCAAGCGGAAACGGCGGCGCACCGCCCGACTTACCGAGGAGCTCCCCGAGCATCGCTGCCGCAAGGTCGACTCCGGCCATCGCAACGCCGGCGTCGTGAAGGGGTAGGGCGATGCGCCCCGTGCCCACGCCGATCTCGAGGCACGGCTCCCGGCCGGAGAGCTCGGGAGCGAGGACTCCCACGATGGCCGCGATGACATCGGGCGGCAGGCCCCTTGTCCTGTCGTAGTAACCCGCCGCCCGGTCAAAGTCGATCGAGTCCGTCACCACTTAGGCGGCCGGCGCCTCCCCTTCCATCTCGGGCGTGTAGCTGCCGGAGCGCGCCGCGCCGTTGAGCTTGGCGCGGTGAAGCAGCGCGTCCTGCGCCGCAGAATCGTTGGACTCCTCGCCCTTCCACGCCTTGAGGGAAGGCTCGAGCAGGGCGCGGCCGTAGGAGAAGCTGAGCTCCCACGGCTGGGGGCCGAGCTTGTTCATCGCATTGAGGTGCGCGGTCGCCAGCTCCTCGGACTGTCCGCCGGAGAGGAAGGCGATGCCGGGAACTGCGGGAGGCACGACGGCGCGCAGACACCGGACCGTTGCCTCGGCGACCTCTTCGACGCTCGCTTGCGTCGACGCCTTTGTGCCCGAGAGCACCATGTTCGTCTTGAGCACGGTCCCCTCGATGGCAACGCGCTGGGCAAAGAGCTGCTCGAAGACCGCCTGGAGCATCGCGTGGGTGACCTCATAGCAGCGGTCGATCGAGTGCTCGCCCTCCATGATTGCCTCGGGCTCGATGATCGGCACGAGCCCTGCCTCCTGCGCAAGCGCAGCTTGGCGTGCGAGCGCATGCGCGTTGGCCTCGAGGCAGTAGGGGCTAGGGATGTCGGCGCCGATGTTGACGACCGCGCGCCACTTGGTGAAGCTTGCGCCGAGCTCCCGGTATTCCTCGAGCCGCTCGCGCAGCCCGTCGAGGCCCTCTGTGACTTGCTCACCATCCGCTCCGGCAAGCGGTTTGGCGCCGGTGTCGATCTTGATCCCCGTCTTGATCCCGTTCTCGTCCAGGAGCTTGGGAAACGGGGCCCCGTCCGTGGTCGACTGACGAATGGTCTCGTCGTAGAGGATCACGCCCGTGATGTACTCCCCGAGCCCTGGGGTCCCGAAGATCATGCCCCTGTATGCGCGCCGGCTGTCCTCGGTCGATTCGATGTCGATCGTGTCGAACCGCTTCTTGATCGTGCCGGTGCTCTCGTCGGCCGCAAGGATGCCCCTGCCTTCTGCGACGAGCGCGGCGGCGGTGTGTTCCAGGGTGTGATGAGTCATGGGTTCCTCCCCATCTCGATTGCTAAGGCCGGCCCCGCTCGGCGGGACCGTAGAACAAACATGGCCCATTGTCGCGAATTGGGCGGGCGCCGTCATTCGATAGGTTGGGTGCCATAACGCCGAGGGAATGGGAGGAGATCCATGGGCGGTCCGCATTTCGGGCTGATCCTTCCCAACTACGGGGCCGAGCTCGATCCTCAGACGCTCATTCGCTGCGCCGCTGCGGCAGAGGAGTCGGGATGGCATTCCGGCTGGGTCACCGATCACATTGCGGTGCCAGAGGAGCACGCGCCGATCTACGGCAACCTCGCCGAGGCGATGGTGACGCTCGGCTGGCTTGCAGGGGCGACCCATGAGCTCGGTCTCGGGGTGTCGGCCCTCGTTGTGCCCCAGCGGGAGCCGCTGCTCACCCTCAAACAACTCGTCTCGCTCGACTACCTGTCGGGCGGACGTCTCGTGGTTGCGATTGCCGCCGGCTGGATGGAGGGGGAGTTCCAGGTGCTCGGCGCCGATTTCGCAGGCCGCGGGCGGGCGCTCGACAACTGGATCGCCATGGCCGGGGACCTCGGTCCGCAGATGCCGGGGCCGGTTCGTCACAGCGGGGCCCTCGAGGTGGCGGAGTCCTTCATGGCGCCCGGTGCTGCGAGCCGGGGCGGCCTCGAGCTGTGGGCCGCCGGCGTTTCGAAGGCAACCCTTCGGCGAGCGGCGGTGACCGGCGTGTGGCACCCCGTGGGGCTGTCGGTCGAGGATCTCGCACCCATGGCCGCCGAGCTGAGGGGCAAGCGCCCCGATGCGCGGGTAGTGCTAAGGCTAAGCACCTACCTGCGCAGCGAGCCGTTGCCCGAGGGCCGCGACGAACGCGGCCGGCCCGCCGTTGTAGGACCTCCCGAGTGGGTGGCCGAGCGGCTCGTTGATTACATCGAGGCGGGCTGCGACGGCTTCGTCATGAACCTCGGCCACGACTCGCCCGGCCTCGAGGACCGCATAAGGCGCTTCGGCGCCGAGGTCCTGCCCGCCATCGGCCGCAACGGCGAATGAGATCTACGGCCCCACTCGAGGGATGGGTCAGCGGCCAAGAACGACGTCGATTCCCGCCAGGATGAGCTTGAGCTTTGCCCCAGAGACCTTGCCGGCCTGCTCCGTGAGAACACCTCGGTCCACGGACACGATCTGAGAGACGTTCGCCACGGAATCCTTGTGCAGGCCGGTGCGACGCGCCTCGAGGGCGACGTTGCCTGGGGCCCGGGCCCAGCGGAGGTTGCTCGTCAGTGGCACAACGACGACGGTTGCCAGGCGACTCGCGTTCAGCGCCTCGCCCTGAACGATCACCACGGGCCTGGTGAAGCCGGGACCCGAGCCGACGGGGTCGGGCAGAGCGGCCCAGAAGATGTCTCCCTGGGCGACTACCACTCGCTGCGTTCGAGAACCCGGCGCCCGGCTTCGGCCACCCAGCGATCGGCCTGGGTATCGATGCCCGCCAGGGCTTCGTCCATGGCCCCGGTTACGGCCTGCGGATCGCGGCGGAGGAGATACTCGACCAAGGCCTCCTGATATAGCTGGCTCCGGGATTTTCCGGTCCTGCGAGCCGCATC
>JACCZU010000092.1 GCA_013695835.1 Candidatus Aridivita willemsiae | reverse complement strand
GGCATGTCGGTGGCGGCTTTTCTTGCCGCTTGCGGGGTCTCCGGCGAAGCAGAAAGCGACAAGGAGGCAGCTGCGCCGGACGAGCTGACAACGACCAAGAGCAACGGCGAGCTCAACTTTGCCAACTGGCCCGCGTACATCGACAAGGCCGGCGGCGGAAGCCCCACGCTCGACGAATTCGAAAAGGCCACGGGGATCTCAGTCGGATACAAGGAGGTGATCAGCGACAACCTCGAGTTCTATGCCACAATCCGTGAGCCGCTCGCCAGCGACCAGGCGACCCAGTGGGACCTCATCGTCGTCACCGACTGGCTCATCAACAAGATGGCCACGCTCGGTTATCTCGAGGAGCTCGACCACTCCAAGATCCCGAACTTCCGGGCCAACGCCGGCGCCATTCATAAGAGTCCAAGCTACGATCCCGACAACACCCACAGCGTCCCGTGGCAGTCTGGTATTACGGGCATCGCTTACAACACCGACCTCACAGGCGGCGACATCACCAGCGTCGAGGCCTTCTTCGACCCAGAGTTCAAGGGCAAGGTCAGCATGCTGACCGAGATGCGCGACACCATGGGGCTGACGCTCCTAGGCATGGGGATCAAGCCTGAGGACGCTACCATCGAGGATGCGCGCGCCGCTCAGGAAAAACTCATCGAGCAGCGCGACAGCGGCATACTGAGGCAGTACAACGGCAACAACTACTTGCAGGGGCTGGTCGCGGGTGACTTCGCTGTGTGCATGGCATGGTCGGGGGATGTCATCGGTAAGACCTTCAGCGCCAATCCAAAGATCAAGTTCAGCGTCCCCGACGAGGGCGGCCTGTTGTTCACCGACTGCATGGCGATTCCGCAGGACGCGGTCAACCCGATCGACGCTATGGAGATGATGAACTTCGTCTATCAGCCGGATATCGCAGCCCAGATGGTGGCGTGGATCAACTACATCTCCCCCGTCCCTGCAGCGCAAAGCATCCTCCAGAAGGCGAAAGATTCCTATACCAAGCAGGTGGCGGACAGCCCCCTAGTGTTCCCAACTCCGGAGATGGAATCCAATCTCTACAACTACAAGAACTTCAGCATCGAAGAGGAGGAAGAGTGGAACGACCTCTTTAACGAGGTGCTTTCCGGTTGAGCAGCCCGGCTGTGCGCGAGGCTAAGCCTTCGCGCCCCCCGGTCAGGCGGGCTCGCCGGGCGCTCATCCCTTACCTACTCACCTTTCCCGGCGTGCTGTGGCTTGCGCTGTTCTTCGCCGCGCCGCTTGTGTTCACGCTGTTGTTCACTTTCTACGAGGGCTCCTTGGACTTCGGCTACTCGTTTACTTCGAGCTGGCCGTCGACCTACCTCGAAGCCTTCCGCCAGTACGACACGCAGATCGTGCGCTCGCTCATCTACGGGGTCATCGTGACCGTGGCTACCCTGGTCATCAGCTACCCGATGATGTACTGGATTGCGATGCGCGGCGGGCGCCGTAAGAACCTGTACCTGCTGTTGATTCTGCTCCCGTTCTTCACGCCCTTTCTAATCAGGACACTGTCGTGGCAGTTTGTCCTTGCGGATGAGGGAATCCTTTTGGGGACACTCAAGAACGTTGGGATACTCTCCGACGACTTCAGGCTCCTGGCGACGCCGGTTGCGGTACTGAGCGGAATGACCTACAACTTCCTTCCGTTCATGGCGCTGCCCCTCTACGTGGCGCTCGAGAAGCTCGACTTGGCGCTGCTCGACGCCGCCGCCGACCTCTACTCGAGCAAGACTCAAGCATTCCTCAAGGTGACGCTACCCCTGTCCCTGCCCGGCGTGTTCGCCGGTTCACTGTTGACCTTCATACCCACGGTCGGCGATTTCATCGACTCGCAGCTTCTCGGCGGGACCAACACAACCATGATCGGCAACGTCGTGGTGCGCGAGTTGCTAGTCAACGGCGACTATCCCACCGGAACTGCGCTGTCGTTCATCTTAATCGCCGGCATACTGATCGGCGTCTTCTTCTATGCCAGGGCACTTGGGACAGAGGAGCTGACCGGCTGATGGCAGTTGCAGAAAGGAGCACGGCGGCGGCCTCCGAAGCCCAAGGCGCACCGGCGAGAGGGGCGCAACCCCGCCGCAAGGGATGGTTCCTTCCGACTTATACCGCGCTGGTGATCGCCTATCTGTTCATCCCTGTGCTTACGATGGTGGCGTTCGGCTTCAACGACTTCACGGGCAAGTTCAACTTCGCGTGGGAGGGCTTCACGCTCAAACACTACGGCAATCTCTTTGATTTTCCCGAGCTCACTCTTGCCCTCAGGAACTCCATGATCATCGCGGCGCTCAGCACATTCACCGCCACAGTGCTCGGCACACTCATAGCCTTGGCCTTGACCCGGTTCAGCTTCCGTGGCCGTTCGGGCCTCAACCTGTTTCTGTTCATACCCATGGCCACACCTGAGATCGTGCTTGGTGTGTCGCTGCTTTCGATGTTCGTCAGCGTCAATCTGGAGCGCGGCTTCGGAACCGTTCTGATCGCCCACATCATGTTCTCGATCTCTTATGTCGTCGTGACCGTCAAGGCGCGCACCTCGGGCTTCGACAGGAACCTCGAGGACGCGGCCCAGGATCTCGGCGCCAGCCCATGGACGACGTTCTGGACGGTAACCTTCCCGCTCATCTGGCCCGGCATCGTAGCCGCCGGGTTGCTGGCCTTCGTGCTGTCGCTCGACGACTACGTTGTCACGGTCTTCAATGCCGGGGCGACCATCACGCTGCCGTTGTGGATCTTTGGAGCATCCCGTTTCGGCGTTCCCGCCCAGGTGAACGTGATAGGGACGATCATCTTCATGCTCGGGGTGGTCTACGTAGTGGTCAGCTTGCTGAGAGAAAAGCGCCGCGCCGCTGGGCCGCCAACGCCGGGAGTCCTTGGCGGCTAAATCCTCTGAGAGTGCTCATGCTGCAGCTCTTAGTCCACGTCAAAGGTGCCGCCCGTGCGCCAGTACTCGTTGTTGTGGCGCTGCATGAAACCCTCGTCCACGAGGTGACGCCGAAGCGTCGCGACATCCTCGTGCCAGAGGGACAATGACTCATTGACGGCTGACTCTGGGTAGCGCCGGCCGGGCTCGAAGAGGCGGGAGAGGTAGTCGAGAACCACAACGCGCTTCGACCTCACCGCAGGGATCGTTTTGAGCCGCCCGTCTCGGATGAAAGACCTGAGAACGCGCACCTCATCGGTGGGGGCGTCGAAGTCCTCCGTCGGCTGGATCACTGCCATCGCGCGGGACGCATCCTTGAGCTCCTCGGCTGCGAAGCGGTAACCGGCGTCATCGCGCTCGAGCAGCCCGCCGGAGATGAGCCTCGCCACCGCCCGCTCGGCCGCGCGCCTCGGCACCCCAGAGAGACTCACGATGTCGTCGATCCCTCTGGACCCAAGGGCCACGGCGGCGGCAACGCGAAAGCGCTCCGGTTCGCCGAGCAGGCCCATGAGCCGAACCGCTTTCTCGGCTGGGTTCGGACCTGCGGGACCGGAGAAGGTACTTGGGCCCTCGGCCGGGCGGGGCGGGCCCTGTCGAGCGTTCATGACCCAAGGGTATCTGCGGGATCGGCCCCCTGGCCCTCCTCGAACCGCTCCGAATCAGCCCGCCATCAGGTCGCAGTACCCGGCCAGGACGTCAAGTGAGTGGTCGATGTCGGCCTCCGAATGCTGAACCGAAATCGTCCACTGCTCCTCTTTGCCCGGCGTTTGGTAGATGTCGCGGTTGATCGACCAGAACCAGTAGGCGTCGAACAGTGAATCGTCGACCTCGGCAAAGTCCCTATAGCGCTCAAGCGGCCGGTCCCTGAACGTGATCGAGCCCTTGCAGCCGAGATCGGTGGTGACGGCAGGGACGCCGGCACCGTCGAGGATCTTCTGGCAACCGCTCGCCAGCCTCGTGCCGAGCTGCGCGAGGTACTCATAGGCATCGGGGGTCAAGACCTCAGTCAGAGTCGCAAGCGCGGCCCCCATCGACAGCGGGTTGCCGTTGAAGGTGCCGAGCGCGGCGACCCCGTGTTCGATCTCGTCCATGATGTCGGCGCGCCCGCCGAACGCGCCGATCGGGGCGCCTCCGCCGATCGACTTGGCGAGGCAAACGAGATCGGGCTGCACCCCGAAGAGCTCGGTCGCCCCACCCGGGGCGACGGTGACGCCGGTCTTGACCTCGTCGAAGATGAGCACGACGTCGTGCTTGGTGCATAGCTCCCTGACCTTGGCGAGGTAACCGGGCTGAGGCATAACTATGCCGATGTTCATCATGATCGGCTCCATGATCATGGCCCCGATGCGCTCGCCGTGCTCGACCAGCGTCTGCTCAAGCGCGTTGACATCGTTGAAGGGAACCACCTGCGTGTGCGACGCCGCCTCCACAGGAATGCCGCGCGAGAACGGGACCGTCCAGGGACGCTCTTTGGGGCCGCCTGAGTCCATGCTCGGGATCACGGAGTACATGACCGCGTCGTGATGGCCGTGATAAGAACCCTCGATCTTCAGCAGGACGTCTTTGCCTGCTGCGGCGCGCGCAAGGCGGACGGCGTCCATGGTCGACTCGGTCCCCGAGTTGGTGAAGCGCACCTTGTCGATGCCGAACCGCCGCTTGATCTCTTCGGCCAACAGAACGGCGGCCTCGGTCGTCGTCGCGAAATGGGTGCCCGTTGCTGCCGCCTTCTCGATGGCGGCGCGCACCTTGGGGTGCGAGTGGCCGGCAACCATCGAGCCGAAGCCGTTGTGATAGTCGACGTAGGAGTTGCCGTCGATATCGGTCACCCGGCTCCCCCGCCCGCCGGCCAGATAGATCGGATAAGGGTCGCCTGCCTGGAACGACGAGGTAACCCCGAACGGCATCGAACGTTCGGCGCGCTCGTAGAGGGCAAGTGACTTCGGGGTACGTTCCTCGAAACGGCGACGTTCCTTGTCCGTGAGCTCGTCTGCGCGCCGATCGATCTCCCGGGTGGGGACCGGCATAAAGGCCTCCTATTAGCCTGTCGATTTCGCCTGTGGGTGCGTCCACCTACTCTAACGGCACCGCCCGAGCGTCCCTTTAGACATTTCGTCCAACACCCATCCCCGGGATCGTCCGCACCGAACGAGGCCCCCTCAGAGCCACTTCTTTCTCTTGAATGTGACATAGAGCGTTGCGGCGGCGACCGCCATGACCCCGAGCGCGAACCAGAAGCCGAACAGCTGGCCATCCCTGGGCACAAGTCTGAAGTTCATTCCGTAGACGCCGGAGACGAGGGTCGGAACGGCGATGATCGCCGCCCACGCTGTCAGCTTCTTGTTCACTTCGCTCAGCCCCGCAGTTTGCTCGGAGCGACGGAGCTCAAGGACCGCGTTGGCGAGATCGTCGATGTTGTGGATCTGATCGGTGACCCTGCCGAGGTGGTCGCCGATGTCGCGAAAGAGGTGGGCGTGTTCGCTCGGCACGATGGCAGGTCCCTCGGGTTTCATCACCGCATCAAGCAACCGGTTTGTTGGGAGCGCATAACGCCGCAGACGCGACAGCTTTTGCTTGAGGCCGTAGAGCTGCCTGTCGAAGGCCGGCCCCACGCGGACGGATAGCGCGGATTCCTCGAGTCGCTCGACCTCCTCTTCGAGACGGTCGGCGGTTGCCCCGTAGTCATCGACCACGACGTCGAGGAGCGTGTAAAGCAGGAAAGCGGCGCCACCCTTGTAGTCGGCGGCCCCGGCCTTGGGCCAGTGGCCCCTCATCTCGGCGAGGGTCCGTTCCGCTCCGTGATGAAGGGCGAGCACGTAGTCGTCCCCGACGAAGCAGGATAGCTGGCTGGGCTCGAGCTGGCCGTGCTCCTCGTCGAGCTGATGGCACACAAGCAACAGATGCGCGCCGGCAACGTCGAGCTTCGGCCGCCGGTTGATCGTTTGGGCATCCTCCACGTCGAAGGCATCGAGCTCGAACTCTTCGGCGATGGCATCGATCTCATCGCGAGTGAGCCTCCTGAAATCGGCCTCGGCCCACAGGAGATTGTCCTTGTCGGCGCGCAGGTCGGAGATCTTGTCGAGGTCCTCGATCACAGTCCATCCCCGGCCCGGGTAGTGACAGTGCGCCTTAAGCATGGCTAGAGGATAGCGATAAGGCTCTTGGGCCATGACTGCCGGTCGATGGCTTACGGGGCTGATAAGGTCGAGCCCATGGCAGAAGGACGACAAAGGAAGGTAACTCAAAGGGTCATCCTTGACGCTTACCTCAAGGCGCCGGGCGAGGCGCTCAGGAAGAGTCACGCCGGCGAGGTCAGACGGCTCAACAAGATGGGCTTTCGCGAGACCGGCCGCCGCACAGGAAGCCGCGAGGACCTCGTCAAGATCACACTCGAGCGCGAGGTCGACCGCTACCCGGGAGTGCCCCTGCCCCCGGTCGAGCCCTACATCAAGTAGGCGCCCCTAATCCCTGGCGCGCCGCGCCTGTCCCCCTCCAGTTGGCGTTGTCGCGGATCTCTCGGATAATGGACTTGTGAAACTCAACAAGGCGCCCCTGGCCGTCGCCGGGTTCGGCGTCGCCCTCCTCCTTCTTGTGGGCTGCGGCGAGGCCGGTGACGAAGGGACGGGGGGCTCGGCCGGCGGCGGAGGTGCGGCGGACGCCGAGACGATACAGCTCACAGCCTCCGACTTCGCCTTCGACCCCACCGAGATCGCAGTGGAACCCGGTCAGGAGGTCGCTCTGACCCTCACCAACGAGGACGACGTCACGCACTCCTTCACCGCCGAGGACCTCGACGTCGAGGTCGTAGCGGACGGCGGCGGGTCCGAGAGCACGACCTTTACAGCGCCCGATGAGGGCGCAGTCGAGTTCCATTGCAAGTTTCATTCCGACATGACGGGCGAGATCTCCGTTGGGGGATCGGGCGGTGACGACCAAGGCCAGGGCGAGGATGAAGGGGGCGGAGGGAGCTATTAGCCCGGCCCGGCCTCGCCCGGAACACATGTGAGCGCCGACCGAGGGCAAATCTTCAAGCTGCTAGAAACCGGCGACAACTTCCTCAAGTACGCGCGGCCCGGCCGTGAGGAGCGCGCAGCGGCCAAGGCACGCAAGCGCTTCGACAAGGCCCTGGCGCTTGCGGCCGGCGACCTCGAGATGACCAAGCAGGTCAGCCTCCGCCTCGACGATCTCGAGCGGCGCGACGCCGGCGACGCCGGCGACCCCGGCGCATCCGGGACCGAGGGAGCCGAGGACGGCAGCGACGACCGTGACGAAGGGGTCTTGACGCACGACCTCCCCGCCCACGCCTCCGAGCGCGTTCCCCCCGGTCAGAGGCTCGTGCACCGGTGGCCCGTCCTGCACGTCGGGATGGCTCAGCGCTTTCATCCGCGCACCTGGCGCTTCTCGGTGAGCGGGGCCTGCGCCACTGAGGTCGATCTCTCCTATGACGAGGTCAAGGCACTGCCCACCGTCGAGATGCGCTCGGACTTCCACTGCGTCACCGGCTGGTCCAAGCTCGACAACCTATGGATGGGGGTGCAGGCCGGGACCATCCTCGCCATGGCGGCCCCTGCACCCGACGCCACGCATGTGTTGGTGCATGCCCAGGGCAGCTACAGTGCCAACTTGCCACTCGAGGTGCTCCTCGAGGACCAGTGCGTCCTTGCGTGGTCGCACAACTGGGCCGATCTCTCGGTTCGACACGGCTGGCCATTGCGCCTGGTAGCCCCGAGCCTGTACGGGTGGAAGAGCGTCAAATGGGTTCGCTCTTTCGAGCTCATGACCGAGGACCGGCGCGGCTTCTGGGAGGAACGCGGCTACCACAACCTCGGGGACCCGTGGCGCGAGGAGCGTTTCTCTTACCAGTAGCCGTCAACGGGGCGGGTGCCGGCGCGAGGCGGGCCGCGCGATGATGCGTCGATGGCGTCTGGCTCGCTCGGGATGGGCTTCAAGGTCGGTCACTGGACCGACCGCGACGGAGCGACCGGCTGCACGGTCGTCTTGCCCCCGCAAGGAAACGTCGCTTCCTGCGACATCAGGGGCTCATCGCCCGGCTCCAGGGAGCTTGCAGCGCTTCATCCCGATCGGCGGCTAACTGAGATCCACGCGGTCCTCCTGACCGGGGGAAGCGCATACGGGCTCGCCGCGGCCGACGGCGTGATGGCATGGCTAGAAAAGCGGGGGGTCGGCTACGCGACGCCGGTTGCGCTGGTCCCGATCGTGCCCGCTGCGGTCATCTTCGATCTCGGATCGGGGCGAGCCGGTGCCCGTCCCGGCCCCCCCGAGGGGCGAGCCGCATGCGAGGCGGCCACAGAGGGTCCGGTTGCCACCGGCCGCGTTGGCGCCGGCACAGGAGCGACGGTTGGGAAGTACGGGGGCTTCGAGCATGCCGCGCCCGGCGGGCTCGGTATGGCGACGGCGCGCAGCGGTGGGCTCGAGGTTGCCGCGTTAGCCGTGGTCAACGCGGTCGGCGACGTCGTGGCCCCCGACGGAACCGTCCTCGCCGGGGCAAGCGCGCCCGGCGATCTGCGCATGAGGCCCGAACCGCCGGAGAAGCCGAGCTTCAACACCGTGCTCGTCGTCGTCGCCCTCAGAGGGAACCTCGACAAAAGGGACGTGCGCTGGGTTGCCGCCCGGGGAACGGACGGGATAACGACCGCGATCCGCCCTGCGCACACGCGCTACGACGGCGACGTCGTAATCGCGATCGCTGCGCCGTCGGACCGCGCCCAGGAGCCCGGCGACATCGACACCCTTGGGGAGCTCGCGACCGAGGCCGTGGCCGGCGCCGTGCGCGCGGGCGTTACGCCGTAGCCGGGCCGGGGTTTGCGCGCCTCACGCCGTATCCCGGGTCCCTCACGAGATCTCGACGGCAACCTTGCCGAAGCGCTCTGGCGACTCGAGATAGGTAAAGGCGTCGGCGACCTCGGCCAGTGGGAAGCTGCGGTCGATGATAGGGCGGATGCCGCCGCCGGTCACGGCGCGCAGCATGTTCGCCACGTCCGGGTCCGAGCCCATGGTCGAGCCCTGCAGAGTGAGCTGGTTCCAGAACAGCCGCTGAAGGTTGATCTCGGATTTTGGGCCCGCCGTGGCGCCCGCTATGACCAGCCGCCCGCCCTGGACGAGCGACCTGAGACCGGAGTCGAGCGCCTCACCCCCCGACGAGTCGAGCACGAGGTCGACGCCGCGCCGGCCGGTCATGTGCCTCACGGTCTTGCCGACGTCGTCTGACGTGTAGTCGATTCCCTCGTCGGCGCCGAGCTCCTTGGCCTTGCTGATCTTGGCCTGCGAAGACGAGGTCACGAAGACTCGACCTGCGACGGGGCGCGCGAGCTGGAGCAACGACAGCGCAAGGCCCCCGCCGATGCCGGTGATGAGCACCCATTCGCCGGGGCGCATGCGGCCCTTGTTGAACAGCATGCGATAAGCGGTGATGAATGTGATCCCAAGCGCGGCGCCCTCGGTCCACGACAGCTCCTCGGGAAACGGAAAGACGTTGAGTGCAGGAACGACCACGAGCTCGCAGAGGGTGCCGGGGAGATGTTCCCCGAGAATGCGGAAGCTTGGGCATTCGGAGTGCTCGCCGGACCGGCAACGCTCGCACTCGCGGCACGAGATGCCGGGGTTGATGAGGACGCGGGCACCCGCCTTGAGTCCGCGCACGCCTTCCCCGACCGCTTCGATCTCGCCTGCAGCGTCCGCTCCGAGAATGTGTGGGAACTCGATCGGCAGCTTGAGCGAGCCGCTCAGCGTCCACACGTCGAGCCGGTTGAGGGCCGCAGCACGGACGCGCACGGAGACTTCGCCGGGCCCGGGCCGCGGGTCGGGGAGCTCGACGATCTCGATCGCCTCGGGGCCGCCGTAGTCGTTGATCACTGCCGCTTTCATGCAGCCGACTATCTCACAGCCCCGGGATCTTCCGCCGCCGGCGCGTGCTCTCGTGCCCAAGCGGGTTTCGTGTCGTACCCCCCGGATACCTTTGCACTCGAGCCGCAGCTCCCGGCGCCGGTGGAGGTGAGCACGTTGCCCAAAGCCACGCCAGCCACAAAGCGCAAGTCGCCGCGCTGTCATGCATGCGATCGCGCCATCCGCGTCCCCAAGGGGTGGAGCCCGGGGGCGGCCGTCCGCCGCCACTACTGGGCCAAGCACCGCTCGGTGATGGACGGCTCGGCGAAGAAAGGGGCGCGATGAAAAAGCGCGCCGCCCTCAAGGAGGCTCGCGAGCCGGACCTCGGGGACCTCGCTGTGGTTTTCCTCGCCAGCACCCTGGCCGGGCTTAGGGATCGCCTCGCGGCCGACGGTTTCGAAGACTCCGCCGAGCTCATCGCCGACCTCGTCGAGATCGTCGAGGACTACCTCACAAGGGTCGCCGAGTGAGGCCCCCGGGCCCCGCCGGGCATTCTGAGAACCTCTGGCCCCCTCGGAGGTGGTGGCCGGGGCTGAGAATGGAGGGGCTCGGTCAGCCGGCGTCTCTTGAGTCGGGCACCACCTCCAAAGGAGGCGCCGGCATGGACTCGGACTCGAAGTCCGCAACGCGCTCGAGCCTGGTGCGGAGGTGATCAAGATGACGCCCTCCATCCTCGAACTTCGAGCGCGCATTGCCGATGTGCTTGCCGAGCGTGTCGTAGTCGGTTGCGAAGCGCTCCATGTCTTGCTGCAACCGGCCGCAGAAGCCGAGGATCCGCTCGGCGTTCGCCTCGATGCTGAGGCAACGCAGGCCGAAGAGCACCGTAGAAAGGTATGCATAGGTCGTTAGGGGAGACATGGGGATGACGCGCGCCTCAATCGCAGACTCATAGAGCGGCTTGCGACGGTGGTAGAGACGCAGCACTTCCGCATAGAGGCCCTCGGCCGGCACATACATGACCGCAAAGTCGAGGGTGCCCTCGTCGGGAACGATATAACGCACCGAGATGTCGTCGATGTGCTTGGCGACGTCGGCGGCGAAGGCACGTTCGGCATCGGCGCGCTCGGCATCCGTGGTTGCGTCGCACATACGCCTGTAGTTGGACAACGGAAACTTGGAGTCGATGCACACGATCTTGCCTCCGGCGTGAACGATCGCATCGACGGTCGCCCCCGAGCTGAATCGATGCTGCATGTCGAAGGCGCCGGGAGGGAGCACCTGACGCAACAGCTCCTCGAGCATCGCCTCGCCCAGGCCCCCGCGCGCCGTGGGCGCCTTGAGGAGATCCTGCAACGAGGTGAACTCCCGCGCCTGCTCGGCCACGGTCGTTGTCGCGCGCCGAACGTCGCCGAGCGCGTCGAACATGTCGGTGGCCAGCCTGGCGCTCGACGAGCTCGAGGCCACCATGCGGGAGTCGATGCCCTCGAGACGCTGCCCGAGCCTCATCGAGTCGGCGGCGATGCGCTCCGAAAGGCGCGCCATCTCGTCTCGCACCCCAGCGAGGTCGTGGGCCTCACGGACCCGGGAGCGGCCCCGGACGCGCCTCCACGCCAGGACGACGGCGCCCGCAACGATTCCCACCACGGCGCCCAACACGATCTCCATACAAAGACCCTAGAGGCGAGGTACGACAGAAACCCGGTTTAGGGCGAAGAGGTGAGCGGCGGGGCTCCGGACCCAGATCGGCGCCCCGTGGCGGGTGCGGGCCCACGAAGTGGGTACATTCGGAGTCGTGAGCACACAGAGGGCGGCCGAGCGCCGCATTGCGGACCGCTATGCCCTGCGTTCCCGGATCGGGCGGGGCGGCATGGGGACGGTGTGGCGCGCCGACGATCTCCTCCTCAAGCGTGAGGTCGCCATCAAAGAGATCGAGCTCCCCGCTGCGCTACCGCCACGGGAGCAGGAAACGACGCGCTCTCGGGTTTTGCGCGAGGCGCGTGCAGCGGCGCGCCTCAACCATCAGGGGGCCGTGACCATCTTCGACGTCGTCGAGCACAACGACAAAGCCTTCATCGTGATGGAGCTTGTAGATGCTCCGACCCTGCAGGAGCTTGTGTCGCGCGACGGGCCGGTCGGCGTGAAGCGGGCGGCAACGATCGGGCTCGAGGTGCTCGGCGCGCTCGAGGCGGCCCACGCGAGGGGCATCGTCCATAGGGACGTAAAGCCTGCCAACGTTATGGTGCCGGCCGAAACGAGCGCCAAGCTAGCCGACTTCGGCATCGCCATCTCCAAAGACGACACCCGCATAACCTCGACCGGGCTCGTCCTCGGGTCACCCGCCTATATGGCGCCCGAGCAGGCGCGCGGCGAGACCAGCGAGCCCGCTTGCGACCTCTGGGGCCTCGGCGTGACCCTCTACTACGCGCTCGAGGGGCGGGGCCCATTTGAGCGCAACGGCGCCATCGCGAGCATGGCCGCTATCGTTTCCGACGAACCCTCACGGCCGGAGCACGCCGGGTCACTCGCACCGGTGATCCTTTCGCTTCTGTCCAAGGACCCGCCACGGCGCCCGGGCGGGGCGGAGCTGCGCGACGCGCTTGGCTCCGCTGCCGGGACCGGCACTGCCTCCGCCTCCACGCTCCCGACTCGGGGGGACCGTGCCACAAACGCCGAACCGGCAGGGGGCCAGGCCGGGCCTGCCGAGATCCCAAGGCGCGAGCCTTCGCCCGAGCCGTACAGGGGCAC
>JACCZU010000087.1 GCA_013695835.1 Candidatus Aridivita willemsiae | reverse complement strand
CCTGCACCAAGGTCGTGTGGCGGGCAAGAAGGTCGTGGACATCGTCGCCCTGAAGCGGGTAGTTGGTGGCCAGCCTCCAGTGAACCGCGAGCAGGCTCCCCCCTGCCGCAAGCGCTGCCTCGAAGCGTTCGAGGCCCTCGAGCACGAGCTCCCGGCTCCAGTAGTAAAGGACCTCCGAGCAGACGATGAGATCAAACGGCCCCGGTGGCATGTCTTCCGGCATGCTGCGCTGCTCGAGATGGACGTGGTTGGCTCCCAACAAGCGCGGGCGAGCCCGCTCGAGCGCGACCGGCGATATGTCGATTGCCCACAGCTCATCGCAGCTCGGCGCAAGGAGCTCTGTGAACACGCCGATGGAGCAGCCAACCTCGAGGGCTCGCCCGAAGCGCCTGCCTTCGAGGGCGGCGAGCGAGGCCTCGTACTTGGCGCGCTCGTAAGGGCTGGACTCGAAGCGCCACGGGTCGTGTTCGGCGCGGTAGAGGTCGTCGAAGTACCGACCCTCGATGCGCGGCCTCACCTGCGTACCTGAATGAGGGTCTTTCCCGCGCGGGCCACGAGCCGGTCGAGGGGATGCTGCAGCATGAACAGCTCGAGGTCTCTGCGCGCCCTGTCGAGCGCGCCACCCGAAGCGAACGGCCTCGACCCGCACGCGCGCCCGGCTTCGTCGAGTATCAGCCGGCACGATGCCGTAACCGCGTCGCGCAGATGCACGGAGAGCTCAGGCGGCAGAGACTCGGGGTCGGCGGATGCGATGGCAGCGGCGCCGTCGAGCCACACGTCGATGGTTTGCTGCGCGGTTGCCATTCGCCCGGCAGCAAGCGCCACGACATCGTCCGGCTCTCCCTTGGCGGCAAGGACGCCGAGCGCAGCATCCACGGCGGCGTCGGCGATGCCGGCCCACGAAGCGGCCGTGCGGATCGCATCGCGCCCGAAATAGGGCGCCCTTACGAGCTCCCCGGGCTCACCGAGCACCGCAAGGACCGGCGCGCCGCTAAAGGTGACTCGATGAGACTCGGAGGTGCGCATGCCGGCGCCCTTGAACCAGCCCTTGTCGATGGCGAGTCCCTGGGAGCAGTCGACGTAAACCAGAAGCGGCGGGCCCGGCTCTCGGGAGCGTGCGGTGACGAGAGCCCGCGTAACTCCCCCTGCGCCCGAGCAAAACACCTTCACTCCGTTGAGGACGGGGCCGGCGGGCGAGGCATCGAGCCACGCCGCCTCGCCCTCGTGCGGAAGCGGATCTGCGCCCCACACGCCGAGCAAGAGCTCGCCCGCGGCGACGCCTGCGAGGTCCTGGGAGCGAAGGGGCTCGGGGGCCGCGACCGCGAGCCGCTCGATCCCGTTGAGGTGGCCGTCGTAGATGCGCCCGACCGAACCGTCGGCGCGCGCGACGGCGCGCACAGCACTCCACTCCTCGAGGAAGCTCACCGGTCGCCCGCCATCGGGCCCGGGCACGGTCAATGCCAGTGCGCCCGAGCGCCTGAGAACATCAAATGCGGAGGCCGGAAAGGCGGGTTTGGCGTCGCGCTCCTCCGCCCCCGCAGAGATGAGTTGGAGCGCGTCTTCGAAGTCGAGCGTCCCGCCCCCGGCGGCGATGTCGCGCGCCGCAACGATCACGTGACTGCTCCCGTGGCCACGGCCGTGGTGCTCCTCTGGTCGATCGCGGTCACGAGGTTGGCGCCGAGCGATGGAGAGCGCCCAAGCGACTCAAGGGTGCCCGGCTCGAGGCCCCGGGCGCGCGCCGAATCTACGAGTTGCGCCACGAGCTCTGCCGTTGCACGGCAATCGCGCCGGCGCGCGCCGGGGCCGAGCCCGTCGTGCATGAGCACGAGCGCGCCGTGGACGAGAAGCGGCGTCGTTCGCCGTAACATCGCCCGCGCCGAGTCGCCCCTCCAATCGTGGGTGTCGACCGACCAACCTGTGAGCTCGAGCCCGTGCGCTGCGGCGATGGCAGACGTCCACGGCTGCACGAGCCCCCACGGCGGTCGCCAGAAGCGCGGAGCGATTCCAAAGCCGGTGAGCACCGCAAGGGCCAGCTCGGTGTCGCGCTCTACGGCCGCGCGCCCTGCCTCGGCGTGGCCGGCATGGTGGTAGCAGTGGAGATGGACCTCATGCCCCTCCCGGACGATCCGGGCCGTGATCTCCGGCTCCTGCTCGACCTTGGCCGCAATGGGGAAGAAGGCCCCGGGCGCGCCCGCTTCGTTGAGCGCGTCGAGCACCCTTGGGGTGTCGAGCGGATCGGGTCCGTCGTCGAAGCTGAGGACGAAGCGGCCGCCGGTCCGTGGCCGGACGCCGGCGACCCCCGCCTCTCCTTCCGTCCTGGTGGGCACGGGCGGAACACTAACGGGCGGGAGCGATGGCTAGGCTTTTGCGCCCGAAGGCACCCGGCCTCGCAGACGAGGCACCTTCAAGCCGAGGTGCGCCCAGCACTTCTCGTTGCGGTTGTATTGAGAAAGCTTTACTTCGCACCCTGGGGCCCCGC
>JACCZU010000082.1 GCA_013695835.1 Candidatus Aridivita willemsiae | reverse complement strand
GTGGGGGTCGTCACCGAGCTGGTCTGTGTCGCCTGCGGCGCGGCTCACGATCCGGGTGAAGTCGCCTACACCTGCCCGCGCCACGCCGGGCTCGAAGGAATCCTCGACGTGAGCTACGACTACGACGCGGCGGCTCGGGCGGGCTTCGGGCCCGAGCTCGTCGCCGGGCGCTCGACGACCGACTCGATGCGCCGTTACGCCGAGCTCCTGCCGGTTGCTGACGAAGCCACCGAAGCATGGCCCAAGGACTGGATCGGGCGCACTCCTCTTATCGACGTGCCCGAGGTCGCCAAGCGTCTCGGGGTGCGCTCGCTGCAAGTCAAAGACGACGGCAGGCTCCCCACCGGCTCGTTCAAGGACAGAGCATCTGTCGTCGCCGCGACCAGGGCACGCCTCGCCGGCCACGGCCGCCTTACCTGCTCGTCCACGGGCAACGCCGCCTCCTCCCTTGCCGGGGTGTGCGCGCACCTCGGCCTCGAAGCGTTCATCTTCGTGCCCGAGCGCGCCCCCGAGGCCAAGGTCGCGCAGCTTGCGATATTCGGCGCCACGGTCATGCTCGTAGGCGGAAGCTACGACGACGCCTACTACCTGTGCCAGGAAGCGGCCGCTGCCTTCGGCTGGTACAACCGCAACTGCGCGGTGAACCCCTATCTCGTCGAGGGCAAGAAAACGTGCGGGCTCGAGCTCGCCGAGCAGGTGGCAGACGATCCCCCAGACTGGATCTCGGTCTCCGTGGGCGACGGCTGCACGGTGGCGGGCATTTACAAGGGGCTCACCGAGATGGCGCGCTTCGGTTTCATCGAGCGCGCGCCGAAGCTGCTCGCCGTGCAGGCGTCGGGGGCCGCCCCGATAGCGCACGCGTTCCACGCCGGTACCGAAGACATCCACGCGCAGGCGGCCGACACGACCGCCGACTCGATAGCGGTGGGGCGGCCGCGCAACGCGGTCAAGGCGCTGAGGGCCGTGAGGGATTCTGGCGGGACTTTCGTCGAGGTCACCGATGCGGACATAACCACGGCTGCGGTCGAACTTGCGTCCCTCGGCGGAGTCTTCGCAGAGCCCGCTGGAGTAGCGGGGATCGCGGGCATCGCACGGGCCCGCGCGGAGGGCATCTTGTCTGGCACCGAGAAGGTCGTCCACGTCGTGACGGGCAACGGGCTCAAGGACGCTGCGGCGGCACGCCGGGCCGCGCCCGAACCCCTCAGAATCGCTCCGGATCTCGAAGAGGTGCGCGCCCTCGTGGAGCGCAGCGCTTCTTGAGCTACGTGCTGACCGGAGGGGTCGTGGCCGACCTCGCCGGAGGCGAGGTGAGGCGCGCCGACCTGTCCGTGTCCGAGGGCCGCATCGGCGGCGCAGGCGTCACCGAAGGCGCAGAACGAATCGACGTCTCGGGCTGTGTGGTCGTGCCCGGTAACGCCTGCGCCCACCATCACCTCTACTCGGCCCTCGCGCGCGGCATGCCGGGCCCGGCCGAGCCGCCGCGGAACTTCATCGAGATCCTCGAGCGTGTGTGGTGGAAGCTCGACGTGGCGCTCGATCACGACACGATCCGGCTGTCGGCAGTGATGGCGTCGGTGGCCGCCGCACGCGCCGGCACCACCGCCCTCGTCGACCACCATGCCTCTCCCAGGGCCATTGACGGGTCCCTCGATACCGTGGCCGAGGGGATCCAGGACGCAGGGGTCAGGGGCGTCGTTTGCTACGAGACCTCCGACCGTCACGGCCGGGCGGGGGCACAGGCTGGGATCGCCGAGAACGCCCGCTTCCTAAGGCAGGGGGGCCGCCCCCTCGTGCGCGGCATGGCGGGCGGGCACGCATCGTTCACGCTTGGGCCGGCCACGCTGGAAGCTTTGGTCGGCACGGCCCGCGATCTTGGTGCGCCGCTTCACATCCATGTCGCCGAGGATGAGCACGATCAGCAGGATTCGGTGGAGCGCTACGGCCACAGGGTGGTCCACCGTCTTGCCTCGGCCGGCGCGCTCGAGGAAGGCGATCTCGTTGCCCATGGGGTACGCTTGTACGCCTCTGAGGTGCAAACCCTTGTTGCTTCTGGTGCCTGGTTGGCCCACAATCCAAGGTCCAACATGAACAATGGAGTCGGCCTCCCACCGGTGAGCAGAATGGGCGAGCGAGTTGCGCTCGGCTCAGACGGGATCGACGGAGACATGTTCGCCGAGGTGCGCGCCTGCTATCTGAGGGCGCGCGAGCGCTCGATCGAGATCACTCCGACATGGGCGTCGCGGAGGCTTGCCTGCGGTGCCGACGTCGTCGGCTCCCTGTTCGGAGAACCCGCGCTCGGCACACTCGAGCCCGGCGCGCCGGGCGACCTCGTCGTGCTCGACTACGACTCCCCCACCCCGATGACCGCCGCCAACGCCGCAGGTCACCTCGTCTTCGGCCTCAATGCGTCCCACGTCAGGGACGTGATGGTCGCGGGGCGCTGGGTGGTGCGAAGCCGGCGCCACGAGCTCGTCGACGAGGCCGAGCTCGCGGCACGCTGCCGGGAGGCAGCTCCAAAGCTGTGGGCGCGCATGTGAGCAGGAGCCAAGCCGATGTAGCGGTTAACGAAAGCTCGTTCATGGTTGCTCGGAACCCGGATCCGAACAGCCGGCTCCCTTATCTCCTCCGCCTTCCAATCGAGGGCGGCCTCGTGCTGAGAGCGCGCGAGTCGTGGCCGACGACATCTCGTGTGTTCTGTGCCGAGGTGGGTGACGCCTGGCCCCGAGACGTCGAGCTGATCGAGGCCGCACCGGTTCGCTCCTGCCGGCGGCGGGGCGTGGCCATCGACCTCATCCTCGAGCGCGCCCGCATGAACCGCAGCCAGTTCGTGTTCACGACGGTCAAAGGAGGTCACCCTGCGATCTTTTGGCAAACGCGCAAGACGGTGAGGAACACCAAGCCGGGCTCCAGGGTCCCCAAGCGCAGGGCGTCCGGGCTGCAGGAGCTGATCATCGCCGTCGACACGCGCGAGCACTATGGGTACCGCTTCGCTTCGCAACAGGCGAAGAGCGAGAAAAGGCACCTTCGCTGCGGCGACTATGCCGTCTTTGACGACGACGACGCCATCACGGCGGCCGTCGAGCGTAAGACCATTTCCGATCTCGCCGGCAGCTTGGTGGACGGTTCGCTCCAGTTCACGATGGCCGAGCTGGCGGAGCTGCCGCGCGCCGCAATCGTCATAGAGGGGGGCTATGCGGATCTCCTCGATCTCGAGCATGTACAGCCGGGCTTCGTGCTTGACCTTCTTGCGCGCGTGCAGGTGGGCTTCGCCTCGGTCCCCCTTGTGTTTGCCGGATCACGCAAGTTCGGCGAGGAATACACCTACCGTTTCCTCGGCGCGGCCCAGGCCGATCTTAGTGGTTAGCGTGGACGAGCGATCGTGACGGCCGGCGCAGCCAACGGCGAGAGGCAGGCGCTCTCGGGCCGCGATTTCATCTCGACCGCCGATTGGTCGGTTGGCGAGATCGGTGTGGCACTCGATGTCGCGCACGAGCTGAAGCGCGCCTTCGCCTCCGGCGCGCCGCATAGGCTGCTTGTCGACAAGACGTTGTTCATGATCTTTCTTGACCTATCGACTCGTACCCGCAATGCATTCGAGGCGGGCATGACCCAGCTCGGCGGGCACGCGCACTTCGTCGACGCCAACACGTCCCAGATCGCGCATGGGGAGAGTTCGCACGACATGGGCATAATCCTGTCGTCCTACGGCCACGGCATTGCGATTCGGCACGACAAGGTCCCGGGAGAGGGCAACTCCTACATACGGGCGGTTGCAGCCAGCGCGAGCGCGCCGGTCATCAACCTCCAGTGCGATGAGGACCATCCGACCCAACAAATGGCCGACCTCATGACCATCGAAGAGGTCTTCGGCACGAGGGACTTGTCGGGAATGAAGGTGTGCGTGTCGTGGGCGTACGCGCCCTCATATGCCAAACCGATGAGCGTGCCCCAGGGCCTTGCCCTCCTGCTGCCCCGCTTCGGCGCAGAAGTCGTTATCGCGCGCCCGCCCGAATACTCGCTCATGGCGCATGTCATGGAGCGCGCCCGCAAACTCGCCGGCCAGGGCGGCGGCCGGATCACCGAGGTCGACGACATGGACGAGGGTTTCAAGGGGGCCGAGGTCGTCTATCCGAAGTCGTGGGGAGCCGAGCCTCTCTTTTCACGGGAGGAAGAAGCGCTTGCGCTAAACGCGCGCTACAAGGACTGGATCTGCGACGAGCGGCGAATGTCGCTGGCCGGGTCAGACGCCCTCTACATGCACTGTCTGCCGGCGGACCGGGGCTTCGAAGTGACCGACGAGGTCATCGACGGCGCCCACTCCGTCGTGTTCCGGCAGGCGGCAAACCGCCTCCACACCGGCAAGGCGCTGATGGCCTTGACGATGGGCGGCTTCGCTGCGCCGGGCGCAGCAGCCGATGGGTGAGCCACAACCCTTTCGGCCGACCAAGGACCAGCTCGAGGCCGCCCACGGGACGAAGGTGCCCGACGTCATCGCCCCCGGGCTTGCCGTGTTGTTCTGCGGCATCAATCCGGGGCTGTACTCGGGAGCCTCCGGCCACCACTTCGCCCGCCCCGGCAACCGCTTCTGGCCAGCGCTTCACGCCGCAGGCTTTACCGACGAGGTGATGTCTCCGTTTGACGAGGCGTGCTTGCTCGAGCACAGGCTCGGCATCACCAATCTGGTCGAGCGCGCCACAGCCCGCGCCGACGCCATCTCGAACGACGAGCTTGCTGCGGGCGCCCGCCGGCTCGCCCACAAGGTCGAGCGCTATCGCCCCGCCCTGGTGGCGTTGCTCGGCATCAGCGTCTATCGGGCCGCCCTCGGCGCGCCGCCAGACGCGGTCGGGCCTCAAAAGGAGAGCATCGGCGCCGCTAGAGTGTGGCTCCTGCCCAACCCGAGCGGCCTCAACGCTCATTACCAGCTCCCCGATCTCGCCCGCACCTTCGGGGCGCTGCGCGCCGAGCTAGAGCATTTGCTTTAGGTTTACGTCGCTATGAGCACGATCAGGGCCGTCGTTGTCGAAGAAGGCGCTCCCGCGCGCCTCGCGCTCAAGGACGTCGACGAGCCGTCCCCCGGGCCATCCGAAGCGCTGGTGCGGGTCGCCGCAGTGTCGCTCAACCGCGGCGAGGTTCGGCGGGCCCAAAGCGACGAGCCCGGCGCGCGGCCGGGGTGGGATGTTGCAGGCACGGTCGAGCGCGCCTCGCCCGACGGCTCGGGCCCATCCGAGGGGGCGCGCGTCGTCGGCCTGCTTGCTTCGGGCGC
>JACCZU010000080.1 GCA_013695835.1 Candidatus Aridivita willemsiae | reverse complement strand
AACGCCTCAGGTCGATCTCGTGTGCGCCTGCGAGGAAGCGTGCCAGTAGGTCGATGCTTGCCTCGACGTCGGCGGCGAGGGCCATCTCGTTGACGGTGTGCACGTAGCGGGTCGGCATCGACACAGTAACCACGGGAACGCCGGAGCGCGCCTGCTGCATCCCCCCGGCGTCCGTGCCGCCGCGCGGCAGTATCTCGAGCTGGTGGGGGATGCCGTTGTCGTCCGCAAGCTTACGAAGCTTATCGACGAGACGGGGGTCCGAGATCGACGATGAGTCCATGACCTTGATGGCCACGCCCTTGCCGAGCTCGGAGACTTGCTGACTCTGATCCGCTCCGGGAAGGTCGCCGGCAATCGTGATGTCGAGCGCCACGCCGATATCGGGCTCGATTCCGAAAGCTCCCGTCGCCGCACCGCGCAGCCCGACCTCTTCTTGAACGGTTACGGCAGCGTAGATCTCGCAAGCAGTCTCATCTGCGCGCGCAAGCGCCTGCAAGAGCACGAAAACGCCGAGCCGGTCGTCCAGGTACGGCGACGTGAAGGCTCGTTCGGTGGCGATTGGCTCCTGGTGCAGCGAGACCGGATCCCCCACCGAGATGTTGGCCTTAACCTCCTCTGCCGGAACCATGACGTCGATGAACATGTCCTCGAGCGACGGCGCCTTCTTGCGCTCCTGCTCATCGAGGATATGTATGGGCTTGGACGAGGGCCCGAGCAGCCCGACATAGTCCTTCTTGCCTAGAACGAGCACGTGCTGACTGACGAGTGTGCGCGGGTCGAAGCCACCGACCGGTGAGATGCGAAGGAAGCCGTTGTCGTCTATGTGCTTGACCAGGAATCCGATCGAGTCCATGTGGGCCGAGAGCATCACCCTCGGCCGCTCCCCCCGGCGAATCCCGAAGACGTTGCCGAGGGCGTCGACCTCGATCTCGTCGACGAGTCCCTTCAGCTCCTCCGTAACGACGGCCCGGATGCGCTCCTCACGCCCGGAGATCCCAGGAGTGGTCACCAGCCTTTCGAGTTGATCCCAGTTCATTCTTGGCCCCTGTTCTCCACGCCGCAACGCACTAGCCTCCGGCTCCGACGCTCAGCTCCTCGCCTTCCTTCGTGACCTCGAACACGCGAACCGGCTCGGACGCCGGACCGGCAAGCACTGCGCCGGTCGTCACGTCGAAGGCGCTCCCGTGACAGCCACACACGACCGTGGTGCCCTCGGGGCGCCCCTCGTGCAGCGGATCCATGCCGCGCACGATAGCAGGGCTCCCGGCGGCGCCCGCTACCGGTCCCTTTCCCCTGAGGCATAGTGTTTAGGGATGAAGGGTGGGGTCGATCTCGGCGGCACGAAGATCCAGGCGGTGATCGTCGGAGACGATCACGAGGTGCTCGGGGCGGCGCGCCACCCAACCCCCCTCAAAGGCGGGCCCGCCGATATTGCCGCAGCCATGGCCGAGGCAATGGGAGCCGCGGCCGAACAGGCCGGGGCGCCGCCATCCGACCTCGATGGTGTGGGCGTCGGCTCGCCAGGGGCCGTCGACAGCAGGGCCGGAACGGTGTCTCAAGCCCGCAACCTCGCCGGCTGGGAGGGGACTTACCCGCTCGGTGCCAGGCTCGCTAAGTCGCTCGGCACCCGGGTGCTTGTTGACAACGACGTCCGTGTCGCCGTGCGGGCCGAGTACCTCCTCGGCGCAGGCAAGGGCTTTGATTCCATTCTCGGGGCCTTCTGGGGAACCGGTGTCGGAGGCGGGATCATCCTCAATGGTGAACCTTGGTTCGGGCGCGGTGCGGCGGGAGAGATCGGCCATATGGTCATCAAGGACGGCGGCGCTCGCTGCGGCTGCGGGCGACGCGGCTGCGTCGAGGCCTACGCAGGGCGCGGCGCGATGGAGGCGAAGGCGCGCCGGCTGGTCAAGCGGGGCCACAAGACGAAATTGTTCGAGCTCATGAAGCGGGCAAACCGCCCCCGCCTCACAAGCGGTGTCTGGGCCAAGGCCCTTGACGGTGGAGACGCCATGGCCGAGGAGCTCATGCTCCGGGCCGTGGAGGCCCTCGCCGCTGGGATTGCATCGGCCGTCAACCTCTTGGATGTCG
>JACCZU010000071.1 GCA_013695835.1 Candidatus Aridivita willemsiae | reverse complement strand
GTGGAGGACGGCGAGTTCAAGGAGCATGACCCTTCCGAGGAAGGTGCGAGCGAGGGCCGCGCGGACCTCGAGGACCACGACGAGATGCGCGTCACGCGCTCGGAAGAGGAGCTCAGCACAGGAACGCGCGCGCGCGAGGCGGGCGAGGTCAGGGTGAAGAAGTCGGTCGAGACAGAAAAGGTCCAGACTTCCGTGCCCACGCGGCGTGAAGAGGTAAGTGTGGAACGCGTGCCGGTATCCGAAGGCACGACCTCGGCCGAGCTCGGCGAGGACGAGATCTCTGTCCCGATCGTGGAGGAAGAGGTAGTCGTCGAAAAGAAGCCCGTAGTCAAAGAAGAGCTAAGAGTCAAGAAGGAAACGGTCACGGACGAAGAGACGGTGACCGCAGATGTGCGCAAAGAGCGAGTCGACATCGACGAGCAAACGGATCGGAGCTAAGGATGATAGCTGGTCTTTATCAAAGAAGAAGAGGGAGTGCAAGTGTCTAGAGCCGCCGGCATGGGCGATGACAGAAGCAGGATCGGCAGGGTAGACGACGGCGAGGCCGTCGCGAAGAGGAGCCCCGCCCAGTTGTTCGCCCTGGTGTTCGGGGCCGTCTACATCCTGGTCGGGGTATTAGGGTTCCTGGTTACGGGCTTCGACGACTTCGCGAACAGAACGGGCGAGGTGCTCGTTCTGTTCGGAGTGAATCCCCTCCACAACATCGTCCACATCGCCATTGGGGCGGTGTGGGTCGTGAGCGCCGCCAAGCACAACTCGGCCAAAGCCGTCAACACGGCGATCGGAGCGGTCTATTTGATCCTGGGGATCCTGGGCTTGGTCGACCTGGGCATCCTGGGGTTCATCAACCACAACACCGCGGACGGGTGGCTTCACGTCGTCAGCGGGGCCCTTGGTCTGTTCTTCGGTACCAAGGGAGCAACGTCTTCATCCGAGTCGCGGTAGGAGGCTACTGGTTCCCACCCATCCCGCTATCTTGCGGAGCGCCCTCCCGGCCCCAACGACCACCCTCTACGGGGTTGTGGGGCCGGGAACAGCAGGAAAGCGGAAGCTGGCGCCACGGGTTCGTCGGAGGAATAGCAAAGGGCCCCGCAGCGTTCCTTCCAAGACCCGGCCGACAATTTGGGAGGAAGCGAGCATGGCTCAGGCGCTCGAGGATCTGCACATGCCAGGCTTAGTGAGGCTGCGTCCATCCGAGATGTCCTTCGAGCCCTCGCCACGGCGCGTGCGTGCACTGCTCAACGGCGTCGCCGTGGCGGACAGCACCGAGGTGAAGCTGCTCCTCGAGGACGGACATCTCCCCGTCTACTACTTTCCCGTCAAAGATGTGCGCATGGACCTGATGGAGCAGACCGACAAGCACACGCACTGTCCCCGCAAGGGTGCGGCTTCCTACTGGAGCGTCACCGTGGGTGACAAGACGGCTGAGGCCGCTGCGTGGGGCTACAAGGACCCCATCCCCGACGCCAAAGAGATCAAAGACCACATCGCTTTCTATTGGAACAAGATGGACGCGTGGTTCGAGGAGGACGACGAGGTTTACGTTCACCCGCGCGATCCCTACAAACGGGTCGATGTGCTCAATAGCTCCCGCCACATAAGGGTTGTCGTCGACGGCGAGACGGTCGCAGAGACCAACCGGGCGCGCCTGCTGTTCGAGACCGGGCTCCCGACCCGCTACTACATTCCCAAGTCCGACGCGCGCCTCGAGCTTCTTGAGCCAACCGACACAAGTTCACGCTGCCCCTACAAGGGCGAAGCTTCCTACTGGAACGTGAGGATCGGTGAGAGTGTGCACGAGGACATCGTGTGGGCCTACCGGGAGCCGATCCCGGAGAACCCCCGGATCGAGAACCTGCTCTGCTTTTTCAACGAGAAGGTCGAGATCTACGTCGACGGGGTGAAGGAAGAGACCCCGTCGACGGCTTGGTCTTAGGGGGCTGCCCGCGGGACCGAAGGATCAAAAGCGGCGCGAGCGGTCAGGGAGTGATGCGAAAGACCGGGTGCTGTGAGGGCTCGGGCAGAGCCTTGAACTGGGCCCACACAGGCGGGAACCATCCGTACCTGAGCAGATAGGCGCGAATCACGGGTGGCCTCTCGCTCGGTGCAAGCTCGAGAGCCACGAAGTCCACGGCGTGGGAGCGCCGTTGAAGCCGTCCGCCCCCGGCGGCCCTCAGGTTTCTCACCCACTGCGACTCGCCCCTCGGCGAGACGAGGTAGCGCACACCTCTGAGCTTGAGCACTTGCACCGGCGTCGTGCGCCACGCACCACTCGTTCGACCTCGTACGGCCAGCGTTGTGACCGCCCCCGTCCGAATCATCAGCGGGTTTAGCACCCGGGTAAACAGGGGCCCGGGGCGCAGGTAAGAGGTGTGGTCGCTGCGCACGCGACGATTACATCATGGCGATCGAACGCAGGCGTCACCGGATCGAGGGCACCGTCCAGGGAGTGGGATTCCGGCCGTTCGTGTACGGGCTCGCAACCGACCTGGCGCTGACGGGTTTCGTCCTCAACGACTCGGCGGGGGTGCTCGTCGAGGTCGAGGGGGCGGCCGGGGCCGTTGCCGAGTTCGGCAGCCGGCTTGCAACGGAGGTGCCGCCGCTCGCAGTGGTGGATCATATGGAGCAGGCCCCCCTCGATCCGATCGGCAGCGCAGTTTTCGAGATTCGGATCAGTGATGCAGGGGGCAAGGTCGCCGCCGCAATCACCCCTGATGTCGCCACCTGTTCGCAGTGCCTCGCCGAGACGCGCGATCCGGCGGCGCGCCGCTACGGCTATCCCTTCACCAACTGCACGAACTGCGGGCCCCGCTTCACAATCACCAAGGGCATCCCCTACGACCGCCCCAATACGACGATGTCGTCGTTCGCGATGTGCGAGCAGTGCAGGGCCGAGTACGAGGATCCTTCCGACCGGCGCTTTCACGCGCAACCGATTGCGTGCCCGGACTGCGGGCCGCGCCTCCGGCTGATCGACTGTGAGGGAACGGAGCTCGCCGGCGACCCGATCGAGGCCGCAGCAACGATGATCCGCGACGGTCATATCGTCGCGATCAAGGGTCTCGGTGGCTATCACCTCTCTTGCGACGCCGCCGATGAGAGCGCGGTGGCGGAGCTGAGGGCCAGAAAGGGTCGTGAGGCAAAGCCGCTTGCGGTCATGGTCCCGAGCTTCGAGTGGGCGTGTCGTCTCGGGGACACAACGCCGGACGAGACTGCGGCGCTTGCGTCACGGCGCCGTCCGATCGTGCTCGTCCGCAGGCGCTCAGGGGCTCAGGTGGCGCCGTCGGTCGCACCCGGGAACCGCCACCTCGGAATCATGCTTCCCTACACTCCGCTTCACCATCTCCTGCTTGCCGCCGTCGGCCGGCCAATCGTGCTCACTTCGGGCAATCTTTCTGACGAGCCGATCGCATACCGCGACGACGACGCACGCGCTCGCCTCGGTCGTATCGTCGATGCCTTCCTCGTGCACGACCGTGACATACATCTGCGCTGCGACGACTCGGTCGTGAGGGTCTTCGACGGGCGGGAGTACCCGCTGCGGCGGGCCAGGGGCTTCGCGCCCGAGCCCGTGACGATAGAGCCGAGCTTCGTGCGCCCCGTGCTCGCCGCCGGCCCCGAGCTCAAGCACACCTTCTGCCTCGGAGCCGGGCGCAGGGCGATCGTGTCACACCACATCGGCGACCTCGAGAGCTACGAGGCAATGACCGCTTTCGTCGAGGCGGTCGAGCACTACACGCGCATCTTCGAGATCACCCCGGAGGTGGTCGCGCACGACCTCCATCCCGAGTATCTGTCCACAAAGTGGGCTCAGGACCTCGGCGGGGTCGAGCTCGTCGGGGTGCAGCACCACCACGCCCACATCGCCTCCTGCCTCGCCGACAACAACAGGACGGACGCGGTCATCGGCCTCGCCCTCGACGGCACCGGGTACGGAGACGACGGCGCGATCTGGGGCTGCGAGCTCTTGATATGTGACCTCGCCGGCTACCGGCGCGCCGCACATCTCTCCTACGTGCCGATGCCGGGCGGGGCGGCGGCCATCAGGGAGCCGTGGAGGATGGCGGCCGTCTACCTCCATGCCGCCTTCGGCCCCGCCGCCGCCGGCCTCGAGCTCGACTTCGTCGCGCGCACCGAGGAGCGCTGGGGGCCGGTGCTCGCCATGGCCGAGAGGTCGATCAACTCTCCACCGACCTCGAGCGCAGGGCGGCTGTTCGATGCCGTTGCCTCGCTCTGCGGCTTGGGAGACCGGGTGAGCTACGAGGGCCAGGTCGCCGCCCAGCTCGAGCAAGTGGCAGACCCGGGGGTCCTTGATGCTTACCCCTGCTCCGTGAGCGCAGGCCGGATCGACGGCGCAGAGCTTGTGGCGGCCGCCGCGGAGGACCTCGAGCGCGGCGCCCCCGTGCCGCAGGTGGCGGCCCGCTTCCACAACGGGCTCGCCGGCGCCCTCGTTCGCACCTGCGAGAAGATCCGGTCGGACGAGAAGGAATCAGGGCCCGTGGCGCTGTCCGGGGGCACGTGGCAGAACCTGTTGCTCCTTGAGAGGGTCACCTCTGGCCTCGAGCGAGCAGGCTTGGAGGTGCTGGTCCATCATCGTGTGCCGCCCAACGACGGAGGCATCTCGCTCGGCCAGGCGGTGATCGCCAACGCGAGGAGCGCGGGTCGGTAGCAGCAGGTCGGTTCGGATCCGAGGCCGGCTCTGCGGGAGTGCAGACCGAACGGCCATGCATCGCTGATTTCCGCGATGCGCGACAATGACGCCGACCGTACCTCGAGATGCCGGGGGGAGCTTATGTGTCTTGCAATTCCAGGCCAGGTTGTCGAGATGATGGGTGATGAGGCCCATCTTGCGAAGGTCGACGTCGGCGGGGTCAAGCGCAACGTCAATGTCGGCCTCCTGGCCATGGAGCCGGGGGGCATAGGCGTCGGCGACTGGGTACTGATCCACGTCGGGTTTGCCCTCTCGAAGGTCGACGAGGCCGAGGCCGCCGCAACCTTGGCGCTTCTCGAGGGGATGGGCGAGGCGTTCGATGACGAGCTCGAGCAGCTCAAGGCAAGCGACATCACATGACGGCGGGCGGAGCGAGAGTCGAGCTCCCCACCTACGATCCTCAGTCCTATGGGGCCGTTTGCGCGACCGTGGACGGCTGTCTGGTGTGCGGCGACGTCGCCGTCCCCGTGACCGTGATCGAGCCGGGGGAAGCAGACGCTCTGTGTGAGGACGAGCACGGAGCGCGCGGCGCGGTCGGGGTCGAGCTCGTCGTGCCTGTGATTCAGGGCGACAGGCTGCTGGTCCACGGCGGCGTCGCGATCTCGAGACTGGCCCCCGATCGGGCCGGCGACAGCCCAGAGAGGAGCGATCGGCCCCACGATCGCGCTCAAGGAAGGGAGTCAGCGTGAGGTTCGTAGACGAGTTTCGCGACGCAGAGCTTGCCCGCACGCTGGGGACCGAGATTGCGGCCCTTGCTGAGCCGGGGCGCCATTACAAGGTCATGGAGGTGTGCGGGGGCCATACACACACCATCTACAAGCACGGCATCGAGGACCACCTGCCGGAATCGGTCGAGCTCGTGCACGGCCCCGGGTGCCCGGTGTGCGTCATCCCCATGGGCCGCGTCGACGACGGCATCCACATCGCAAAGCAGCCGGACGTCATCTTCACCTGCTTCGGGGACATGATGCGGGTGCCGGGCGGCGACGGGTCGCTGATCGATGCCAAGGCCGAGGGTGCCGATGTTCGATTCGTGTACTCGCCGCTCGACGCCTTGAAGATCGCCCGTAACAACCCCGACAAAGAGGTCACCTTCTTCGCCATTGGGTTCGAGACGACCGCGCCTTCGACTGCGCTCACCCTCATGCGCGCCAAGGCCGAGGGCGTCACCAACTTCTCGGTCATGTCCAATCACGTAACGATCGTGCCGCCGCTGATGGCGCTGCTCGAGTCGCCCGACCTCCGGTTGGATGCGTTCATCGGGCCGGGCCACGTTTCGACGGTGATCGGTTGCCGGCCCTACGAGTTCATTCCTTCGGATTACGGCCAGCCTGTGGTCGTCGCCGGATTCGAGCCGCTCGACCTCTTGCAGTCGATCTACATGATCATGCGCCAGCTCGACCAGGGGCGCTCCGAGGTCGAGAACCAGTACGGCAGGGTGGTGCCGTGGGAGGGCAACCTGCGCGCCCTCGAGATTCTCGAGGAGGTCTTCGAGCTTCGCCCCTACTTCGAGTGGCGAGGCCTCGGATTCATCTCGCAAAGCGCGCTCGCGCTCACCGACGCTTACTCGGACTTCGATGCGGAGCTGCGCTTCAACATCCCCGGCGTCCGAGTCGCCGATCCCAAGGCGTGCCAGTGCGGTGAGGTCCTCAAGGGCGTCATCAAGCCGTGGGAGTGCAAGGTGTTTGGGACGGCGTGCACGCCCGAGACCCCGATCGGGACCTGCATGGTGTCGTCCGAGGGTGCCTGCGCCGCTTACTACAACTTCGGACGGTTCGCGAGGTCGAAGGCCCGAGCAGGCGCGTAGGCGTGGATCTCGAAGAGGAGGTCCTTGCACGCATCGAGCGCCAGCGCAAGCTGCGCCCTCGCTTTAGAGACGACCGCATCACGATGGTGCACGGCGCGGGGGGCAAGGCCACCCACACCCTCGTGGCCGGGCTCTTCGCCCCGGCCTTCGCCAACGATGCGCTCGCTGAGCTTGGCGACGCGGCGCGCCTCGACATCGACGGCGCTGCGCTCTGCCTCACGACGGACTCGTTCGTGGTCAAGCCGCTTCGGTTCCCCGGTGGGTCGATCGGGGAGCTCGCGGTAAACGGGACCGTCAACGACCTTGCGGTGTCCGGCGCGCGCCCGCAAGCTGTTACCGCGGCCTTCATCATCGAGGAAGGCCTCGATGCGGATGTCGTGAGGGCCGAGGCGAGCGCCATGGCCGAAGCCGCGCGCCGCGCCGGGGTAGCCGTGGTCGCCGGCGACACCAAGGTCGTCGAAAGGAACAAAGCCGACGGCATGTACATCACGACGGCGGGAGTTGGCGTGCGCAGGGGCGGCGCCGCGCTCGGATCGGCCTCGATAAGGCCTGGCGACAAGGTCCTTTGCTCCGGACACATCGGCGACCACGGCACCGCGATCATGCTGGCCCGCGGCGAGCTCGAGCTTGATGCCGACATCGTCTCCGACACCGCTTCCGTCTGGCCTCAGGCAGAGGCGCTGATCGAGGTAGCAGGGCCGGCGCTGCGGGTGATGCGCGATCCGACGAGGGGCGGGGTCGCCACGGTCCTAAACGAGCTTGCAGGCGACGCCGGCGCCGGAATGGTGCTCGACGAGAACGCCGTGCCCATTCACTCGGCGGTGAAGGGGGCGTGCGAGATACTCGGCATCGACCCCATGTACGTGGCCAATGAAGGAGTGCTCCTCGCCGTGGTGGCGCCCGAGGCGGCCGGGGACGCCCTCGACGCTATGGCGGCGACCCAAGGGGGGGCCGCTGCGGCGGTCATCGGCGAGGTCGCAGAGGAGCCCGAGGGGATGGTGCTCGTGCGCACGGGCTTCGGGGGCACGAGGATCATGGACATGCTCATTGGGGACCCCCTCCCGCGCATCTGCTGAGACGCGGGGGGCGATCGATGGACCAACGGATCATGCTGGTCGAGGACGCCTACGCCGCCAGGGAGCAAACCGTCGGCCGTTTCTTCGAGACCGAGGCGCCCAGGCTGGCCGAGCTCTGCCACTTGCTTGCCCGCCGCTTTGCCGCAGGGGGCCGCCTCGTGGCGTTTGGTGTGGGCGCGGCCGCAACCGACGCCCAGCACGTCTCCGTCGAGTTCGTCCACCCGGTGATCGTTGGCAAGCGGGCGCTGCCGGCCCTCGCCCTCCCGAACGACATTCCCTCGAGCATGGGCTTGGCGGTCTCCGACCCCGCCGGCTGGCTGGCGCGCCAGCTCGAGATCCTCGGCGCGCCGGGAGACATCGCACTCGGGATGGTGCACGGCTCCGATGATCCGGGCCGCGAGCCGGTCGGGGTGGCGCTCAAGGAGGCGGCTTCGGCTGGGATGCTCACCGTCTATCTTGGCGATGCCGGCGAGGGGGCCGCCCCCGGCGAGTGGAGCTTCGAGGTCCCGAGCGACGACCCCTTCATCGTCCAGGAGGTGCACGAAACCCTCTATCACGTGCTCTGGGAGCTGGTCCACGTCTTCTTCGAGCACAAGGGCCTGCTCGAGGGGCGCGCCCCCGGGCGCTCCCACGACTCAGGGAGATCGAGCTTTCTCTATCCCTTCCTCGCCGAGGCCGAGACGAACATCGACGCCGTGCTCGCCGAGGTGCGCCGCTCCATTACTCAAAAGGCCGCCGACGTGATCGCCCTGCGGGGAGCTTCTGCGGATGCGGTGGCTCTCGCCGAGGCGGCGCGCCTCGTGGCCGAGCGCATCGCAGCCGGCGGGAAGATTCTCGCCTTCGGCAACGGCGGGTCGGCGACCGACGCCCAGGATCTCGTTGGCGACCTCGTGGCGCCCCCGGCGGGCGTGGCGCCGGTTGCTGCGATGTCGCTGACCAATGACACCGCTGTGATTACAGCGGTGGGAAACGATGTCGGCTTCGACAACACCTTCGCCCGCCAGGTGATCGCCTACGGGGGTCGTGGGGACGTCGCCGTCGCGATCTCGACGAGCGGGGGATCGCGCAACGTCCTCGCCGCCGTCGATGAGGCGCGCCGCAGGGGACTTCTGACCATCGGCCTCGCCGGCTACGGGGGAGGCCGCCTTGCGGAGCTCTGCGACCTGGCCCTCACGGTCGATGCCGACTACATCCCGCGCATCCAGGAGGCACAGGCGAGCCAGTATCACATTCTGCGCAGCCTCATCGGCGTGAGCGCGTGACAAAGAGCAACCTCACGACGACCTGCCGTGACAGAGCGACCCGAAGAAATTGGGTTTGGGTCGCCACAGCGCCCGGATCCGTATTAGAGTGCCGCAAGATTCCCAACCAGGCGCATCCCCCTGAGAGAGATTCAGTGACCTGCGAAAGGTGGAAGTTGAAGGGACTAACGGCTCAAGAAGCGGCCTCAGTGACAGCTCCCGCGGCGCGCGAGCTTGCGGACCGGTCGCCGGTCGGCCCCGCCACACCCCTCACCGTTCCCAATCAGTCCTGCTCGGTTGCACTCGCCGCTCTCGGCGTTGGTCCAATAGGCGTGCCCGCTCGCGCGGGCCAAGGGGGAAGGAGCTCTCATGGCCGCTGATTCCGCGACGACTGAGCGAGAGGATGTGGATGAGCACGGACAGCCCGAAGTCGATGTCCATGTCCTGTGGATCAACGCCGGCCTCAGTTGTGACGGCGACTCCGTAGCGCTCACGGCGGCGACTCAGCCGACGATAGAAGAGATCGCCCTCGGAGCCCTTCCCGGTCTGCCGCGCGTGCAGTTTCACTGGCCGCTCATCGACTACCAGGTCGGCGACGAGTTCATGGACTGGTTCTGGAAAGCCGACCGCGGTGAGCTCGAGCCCTTTGTTCTCGTGGTCGAAGGCTCGATCCCGAACGAGGCCATAAAGAGCGAGGGGTACTGGGCTGCTTTTGGCAACGACCCCGAGACCGGGCAGCCGATAACGACCTCGGAGTGGCTCGACCGGCTTGCCCCAAAGGCGCTTGCCGTGCTCGCCGCAGGGACCTGCGCCACCTACGGCGGGATCCATGCGATGCAGGGAAACCCGACCGGCGCGATGGGGGTGCCGGACTTCCTCGGCTGGAACTGGCGTTCCAAGGCAGGCATCCCCATTGTTTGCGTGCCCGGCTGTCCCACCCACCCCGACAACCTGTCCGAGACGATTCTTTATCTTCTCTACCAGGCCGCAGGAGTGGCGCCCATGATTCCTCTCGACGAGTCCCTCAGACCGTTGTGGCTGTTCGGGCAGACCGTTCACGAGGGCTGCGATCGCGCCGGCTACTACGAGCAGGGGGACTTCACGACCGAGTACGGCTCTCCCAAGTGCCTTGTGAAGATCGGGTGCTGGGGGCCTGTGGTCAAGTGCAATGTGCCGAAACGAGGCTGGATCAACGGGATCGGCGGGTGCCCAAACGTAGGGGGCATCTGCATTGCCTGCACGATGCCGGGGTTCCCCGACAAGTTCATGCCGTTCATGGATGCTCCCCCAGGCAGCACGGTGTCGGGGGCCGCAAGCGTTACCTACGGCAAGGCCATTCGCGAGCTTCGCAACTTCACCTTCAAGACCGTCGACGAAGAGCCCAAGTGGCGGAAGAGGGGCACGAAGCTGCTCACCGGCTACAAGCCACCGTGGTAAGGGTGGGTCACGATGTCACGACTGTTGAGAAGGAAATCGTCAAAGGGTCAGGAGGGACGGACTGTGACACGGGTTTCTGAGGCTCCCGTCGGGGGCAAGGCGAAGAAGGGCGGTGCCGGTGACCTCGTCGAGATGGCGTGGGACCCAATCACGAGGATCGTCGGCAGCCTAGGGATCTACACCAAGATCAACTTCAAGACAAAAGAAGTAGCAGAGTGTTACAGCACGTCATCGATCTTTCGCGGCTACAGCATCTTCATGAAGGGCAAGGACCCGCGCGACTCGCATTTCATCACCAGCCGGATCTGCGGGATCTGCGGCGACAACCACGCTACGTGCTCCTGCTACGCGCAGAACATGGCATACGGCGTGGCTCCTCCACATCTCGGGGAGTGGATCGTCAACCTCGGCGAGGCCGCTGAGTACATGTTCGACCACAACATCTATCAAGAGAACCTGGTTGGGGTCGATTTCTGCGAGAAGATGGTGCGCGAGACCAACCCTGGTGTGTGGGAACAGGCCAAGAGAACCGAGGCTCCCAACGCCGGCATCCACGGATACCGGACCATAGCGGACATCATGACGTCGCTCAATCCCTTCACGGGGGACTTCTATCGAGAGGCCCTCCACCAGAGCCGGGTCACGCGCGAGATGTTTTGCCTCATGGAAGGGCGCCACGTTCACCCCTCGACCCTCTATCCGGGTGGTGTGGGAACCGTGGCGACGATCCAGTTGTTCACCGACTACCTCACTCGTCTCATGCGCTACATCGAGTTCATGAAGACGACGGTGCCCATGCACGACGACCTGTTCGACTTCTTCTACGAGGCGCTGCCGGGCTACGAGCAGGTGGGGCTTCGCCGCATACTGCTCGGCTGTTGGGGCAGCTTCCAGGATCCCCAGCACTGCGACTTCAAATACGAGAACATGTCCGACTGGGGCCGCAAGATGTTTGTCACTCCCGGCGTGATCGTTGACGGCGAGCTTGTGACCACCGATCTCGTCGACATCAACCTCGGCATCAGGATCCTGCTGGGAAGCTCCTACTACGAGGACTGGGCCGGCGGCGAGAAGTTCGTCACCCGTGACCCGCTCGGCAACCCCGTCGACGAGCGCCACCCCTGGAACCAGCACACGATCCCCAAGCCGCAGAAGCGGGACTTTGACGCTAACTACACTTGGGTGATGTCGCCGCGCTGGTTCGACGGCAAGGACAACCTCGCGCTCGACACCGGTGGCGGCCCGATCGCGCGACTGTGGGCAACTGCCCGCGCCAACCTGGTGGACATCGGCTACGTCAAGGCGACGGGCGACAGCGTCGAGATCAACCTCCCGAAGACCATGAACCTGCCCGAGACCAAGCTCGAGTGGAAGGTTCCTCAGTGGAGCAACACGATCGAGCGTGACAGGGCTCGCACTTACTTCCAGGCTTACGCCGCTGCATGCGCGCTGCATTTCGTGGAGAACGCGCTCAACGAGGTCCGCTCCGGCAACACGAAGACGTGGACGCCGTTCGAGGTCCCCGACGAGGGGATCGGCTGCGGGTTCACCGAGGCTGTGCGCGGAGTGCTTTCCCACCACCTCGTCATCAAGGACGGCAAGATCGCCAACTACCACCCCTACCCCCCGACGCCGTGGAACGCAAGCCCGCGCGACTCCTATGGGACGCCGGGGCCGTACGAGGACGCGGTGCAGGGCCAGCCGATCTTCGAGGAGAACCCGCCGGACACCTTCAAGGGAATAGACATCATGCGCACGGTGCGAAGCTTCGACCCGTGCCTGCCTTGCGGCGTCCACATGTACCTTGGCAATGGAAAGGTAGTGCAGAAGAGGCACGCGCCGAGCATGCTCAACTCGCCCGAATAAGATTTCAGAGTCTTCAACGTAGGGTAGCGACGGGGGCGGAAACGCCCCCGTCTACGCAACGACGGGGGCCAGTAAAGGGCCCGTCTACGGAAGGGACGTGATTGTGGGCGAGCAGGAAACCGACCCCCGCCATGCCGGCGAGGAAATCGAGCGGCTGCTCGAGGATCTGAAGACGGTAGGGGACGCGCGCGTCGTCGATAAAGCCGAGCAGCTCGTCGGTACGACCGTCGAGCTCTACGGCGCGACGCTAAAGCGCATCCTCGAGGTCATCTTCGAGGCGCCCGAGGGCGAGCGTCTGATCGAAGGGCTGGCGGCCGACGAGCTCGTGTCGAGCATGCTGATCCTGCACGACCTGCATCCGTATGACCTCGAGACGCGTGTCGAGCAAGCTCTGATCAAGGTTCGCCCCTATCTCGGATCCCACGAGGGCGACGTCGAGTTCCTCGGCGTGACCGACGAGGGTGTCGTCAGGCTCCGCCTCAAGGGCAGCTGTGACGGGTGCCCTTCGTCCACGGTGACGCTGAGGACGGCGATCGAGCGCGCCATCTTCGAGGCAGCACCCGAGGTGATACGGGTCGACGCCGAAGGAAACGAGGCCGAGGAGGTCGCGCCGCAGCCCGCCGGCGGGCTCCTGCAGGTGGGGATGGGCCCCCCAGGCAACGGGGCGCCGGCGAATGGGGCACCTGCAAACGGCGCGCCCGTCGGCGCCGATGCACAGTGGACCAAAGTGGAAGGGGTGAGCGACCTCAGCGCAGGAACTGTGGTCGTGAGTGAGCTCGTCGGGGCGCCGATCCTGTTCTGCAGGTTGAGCGACAACCTCTACGCCTACAGGGATCTGTGCCCGTCTTGTGGCCGCAACTTGCGAGGGGGCGCACTAGAAGGAGACGTGTTGAGCTGCCCCTCCTGCGGCGAGGCCTACGACGTTAGGCGGGCCGGTCGGGCCCTCGACCCTGCTCGGGCCGGATCTCTTAACTTGGCGCCGCTGCCCCTGCTCGAGAACGGCGGAGACGTCGAGGTTGCCCTGCCGGGAGTAAGCGCGCACTGATGGGAGGCCTGCCGGCGCGGCCCCCGGGCCTCAAGCGCTTTCTCGAGCGGCCTCCTCCGCGCCCGGCGGGAGAGCAATGCGAGATGTGCGGGCAGGACATTCCCGAGCAGCACTCGCACGTCGTCCAGGTCGCTAACAGGAAGCTCATGTGCACCTGTCGCCTGTGCTATCTGCTCTTTGTCTCCGAGGGTGCTGGCCAGGGCAACTACAGGGCCGTTCCCGACCGCTATGTCTACGACCCCGGCTTCGTCCTCACGGAGCCGCAATGGGATGAGCTCCAGATCCCCGTCGACATGGCCTTCTTTTTTTACAACTCGGCGGCCGAAACCACCGTTGTCTTCTACCCAAGCCCTGGGGGGGCGACAGAATCCCTCCTGCCCCTTGATATGTGGGAGCGAATCGTCGCCGCCAACCCGCTGCTCGAGACCCTTCAGCCCGACGTCGAGGCGCTGCTCGTCAAAAAGAAACGGGACCGCATAGATTGCTACGTCGCCCCGATAGACGCTTGCTACGAGCTTGTGGGGCGCATTCGCATGCACTGGAAGGGTTTCGAGGGGGGGAGGGAGGCGTGGACGGAGATCGAGGGTTTCTTCTCTGGGCTTCGTGCGAAGGCAGGCGTACCCGACTCCGGAGGGCCCGATGAGCGAGCTGGTGTTCGACGTGCTGGAGGCCAAGGCGGAGCGCCACGCAGTGACCCCAACGGTGACCCTCAGGATCCGGATCTCGGAGACGGCCGGGGAGGCAATCGATTCGATAGCGCTGCGCTGCCAGATAAGGATCGAGCCGCAGCGCCGGCGGTACACGGCCACGGAGGCGGAGGCGCTCAAGGACCTGTTCGGCGAGACGAAGCGATGGGGCGAGACGCTCAAGCCCCTGCACTGGACGATCGAGGCCCTGATCGTGCCGGGCTTCCGGGGGAGCACGGAGATAGAGGTTCCGATCGCCTGCACCTACGATCTGGAGGTCGCCTGGGCGAGCTATCTAAACGCCCTCCAGGAGGGCTCGATCCCGATCCTGACGCTGTACAGCGGAACGGTGTTCGTAAAAACCCAGACCGGGTTCAACGTGAGCCAGGTTCCGTGGCACAAGGAGGCGCAGTATGAACTTCCCGTACGGGTGCTGCGCGAGGCCATGAACCGCCACTTTCCGGACAGCGGGTGGCTGAGGCTGCCGCGCGACACCATGCACCAGCTTCAGGTCTTCAAAGGGCGGCGCGGGCTTGCGACATGGGAGAGTGTCATCCACGCCCTTCTCAGTGAAGCGGAGGACAAGGGGGCATGACTCTGGAAGCGGACAGGTTCCAGGCGGCCAAAGAGGTGGCCGACGCCGTTTTATACGAGGGCTACCTGCTTTATCCCTACCGCGCCTCGTCCAACAAGAATCAGGTCAGGTGGCAGTTCGGCGTGCTTGCCCCAAAGGGCTACAGCCTCGAGAGCTCAGAGAACTGGGCCATGCAAACCGAGTGCCTCATCGAGCGGGGCGACGCTGCGCTCGTTGACATAAGAGTTCGTTTCCTGCAGGTCCAGCAACGGCTTGTGGAAGAGCTCGTCGCGGCCGGCGACTACCAACCCGTGTCCGCCCTCGAGGTAGATGGGCTCCCCCTCCTGCCGTGGGACGAGGGCGTCGAACGTGAGATCGACCTCGGGACCTTTGCCGTCGCGGCCCTCGTGGGGGCCGAGCGGGTGCTGCCCCTTGCCATCCCGGGCGGCACCGACGAGGAGCCCGTGGTGGATTCCGAAGGCGAGCTAAGGGGGCGGATCGTTCGCCGCCGCCACCCGCTCGAGGGATCGGTCACGCTGACCGCCGAGGGGCTCGACGTCGACAGGGGCCTCATAAGGCTCAGGGTCGGCATCGCCAACCAGTCGCCGTGGAACACTCCGGGCGGATCTCGAGACGCAGCCCTCATGAGGTCGCTCGTGGCTGCGCACACGCTTCTCGGTCTCGAGGGCGGTGCCTTCCTCTCGCTCGCTGATCCGCCGGGGTGGGCAAAAGGGGCTGCCGACGGCTGTGACAACCGCCACACCTGGCCCGTGCTCCTCGGCGAGCCCGGCTCGTCCGACGTCGTACTTTCCTCACCCATCATTCTCGGTGACCATCCCGCCATCGCCCCTGAGAGCAAGGGCGACTTCTTTGATTCCACGGAGATCGACGAGCTCCTTGCCCTCCGGGTCATGACCCTCACCGACGAGGAGAAGCGAGAGGCAAGGGCGACCGACGCCAAAGCGGCCGCGATCATCGATCGCTGCGACATCATGCCGCCCGAGATCATGTCGAGGCTCCACGGGGCGGTCAGGAGCCTCGAGAGCAGCGCTTCGGCGCCGGCGCGGCGTGAAGACTCGTGGGCCGGCGCGGGCGAAGGAGGGGCGTCGTTCACCTCGGAATGGGAGGCCTTCTTGAACGAGGGGGCCGCAGCTCCGGAGGTTGAGCGCGTGCGGATCGGCGCGGTCGAGGTGTCAAAGGGCAGCCGCGTGCAGCTGCGCCCACTGCGCAGGGCAGACGCGCAGGATCTCTTCTTGAGCGGGCGCAGCGCAATCGTTCAGGCGGTCCTTCGTGACGTCGACGGCGACACCCACGTGGCGGTCACCCTTGAGGACGATCCCGCGCGCGACCTGCATGAGTGGTACGGGCGCTTTCTGTATTTCTCCCCCGACGAGATCGAGCCCCTTGACGACGACGACGGCCGAAGGGAAGCATCGAAGTGAGTGGCCGGATCCTGGTGGCCGGGCTCGGCAACATCTTCCTCGGCGACGACGGCTTCGGGGTCGAGGCCGCCAGAAGGCTTGGGGCCATGCCGCTGCCCGATCACGTCAAGGTCTCAGACGTCGGGATCAGGTCTCTGCACCTCGCCTACGAGATGCTCGAGGACTACGACACGACCATCCTCGTCGACACGGTGTCAAGGGGAGAGCCGCCAGGCACCGTCTACGTCATCGAGCACGAGCCCGAAGCTAACCTCGAGCCGGCGACGCCCTCAGTCGACGCACACGGCATGGGCCCGGACGCCGTACTCGCCCTGTTGCGGACTCTGGGGGGCACTCCGGCCAATGTTCTGATCGTCGGCTGTGAGCCTGCCGAGATCGAGGAGCGGATAGGGCTGAGCGAAACCGTCTTGGGGGCCGTCGACGAGGCGGTTGAGGTGATTCTCGAGCTGATAGCACATGAGGGACGACCATCCCAGCAGCCCAGGGACGCAGTCGGTGCGTCCGATAGGGGGAGACGATGAGGGGAAGGACAAAGCGTGCGGCGGCCTTGGCAGCGGCGGCAGCGGCGGCCAAGGAGGAGGGACGGGCGGCAAAGGAGGCGGCCACGGAGGCGGCCATGAGGGCGAAGGAGGAAGTTGCGGCTAAGACGGCGGCGGCGAAAGCGGCGACAAAGGAACGGAGTGACCAGACTGATGAAGGGGGGAGGACGATGAAACGACTCATCTGGGGCATGTTGGGTGCCGCGGTCGCCTATGCGGCCGTTCAGAACATGTCCGACGTCAAGCGGTACCTGAAGATCCGGTCGATGTGAACGGCGTCGAGGGGAGAGCTTCCTGATGCACGAGCTCGGTATGTGTGAATCGGTCGTGGACGCCGTCGAACGCAGGGCCAAGGAACGACCTGTAAAGCGCGTGCGGCTAAGGGTGGGAACCTTGCACCGGGTCGTCCCCGCCGCCTTCGAGCAAGGATTCGAGATGGCGGCGTGGGGCACGGTCGCCCAGGGCGCGACCGCAGAGCTCGTCTTTGTCCCGGCGCTTGTGTCTTGCGGGGCGTGCGGTGCGCAGACGGAAACCGAGGATGGTATTCCCGTTTGCCCCAGGTGCGGCAGCGCCGAGGTCGAGGTTGAGGGAGGAGACGAGCTCATGCTCGAGTCCCTCGAGTACGAAGCGCAGGCCGAGGAGCGCATGGACGACGATGTCGTAGTGGGCCACGATCACGATCACGATCACGACCACGACCACGACCACGATGCCGTTGGTGGCAGCCGGTGAGCGAGGTTGGCCCAATGAGGATGATTTCGATTTCTGGAACATGACGAGAAAGGACGGGATTCATGCCCAATAGCCAGCGGTCTGAAGACAGGCACAAGCCCAAGACGAGTGAGACGGCCACAAGCCACGAGAGGCTTGACGTCATGGCGACGGACCCCGCCACGCGTGATCAGGATTGGCGCTCGGCAAGCGAGAAGCAGGCCAAGGGAGCAGCAGTGGGCGTCGGGAAGAAGGCCCAGGTGGCCGGGAAGAGCGCGCTTGCCGGTGTGACCAGGGGGCAGCAGGAGAGGATCTCGAGCCCCGCCGACCTCGAGGAAGCCGGCTCTGGGAGCGAGGCCAAGTTCTCGAAGCCCGAGCCGCAGGAGGCCAGGGGCGCGCCGGGCAGCAGGGAATCCACCGGCGGCACAGATCGGCCGCGCGAGAAATCATCTCCAGAGCACTGGACGGGAGTCGGGCTCCTTGGTCCGGTAGACGAAGGGATGCCGACCCTCCAAGCCGGCCGGTAACCCCTGAGCCCCGCCGCCGAGCAGGGTTTAGCCATGAACGCATCGCACCGCCATCACGGTGCTCGTGTCTTGACGCCTTTGCAAGCTTGAGGTCCGGAGTCAACAGCGGAGCTCAAGGTCGGCCCCTTTCAGGGGGCGGTCACGCGGTTGCCCCGAAAGTGGATGCCCTCGAGGCGGGTGCGTCCGAAGGTCTCGGGCAGTGCCGGGGCGCAGCTCAGGGTTGCTCCTGCGTCCAGGCCGAGCAGGGTGCGTAGAGCCAGGAGGGGAGTGCCTGCGGCCCACGCTTGCGGGCTTGATGCAGTCGGGTACTCAACCGGCATCTCCGTTCGCGCCCTGTCGAATCCAGCAAAGACCTCGGGCAGGCGGTAGGCGAAGAAGGCCGCCGACTCGATCAGGGCAGTCACGAGCGTGGAGGCCTTGGCCCTGAATCCGTAGCGGCGCATGCCTTCCGCGATCATGCCAGTGTCGTGGGGCCACACGCTTCCCGTGTGGTAGCCGACGGGATTGTAGGCGACCTCGTTCGCCGACAATGTCCTGACCCCCCAGCCGTTGAACATGTCCGGTTCCATCAATCTGTCGGCAACGGCGCCGGCCCTGTCTGCGGCAACGATGCCCGACCACAGCAGGTGACCGATGTTGGACGTCACCGAGTCGATCCGGCGCTTGTTCACGTCCAGGGCGAGGACGTAGGTACCTGTGTCTTCGTCGTAGAAGTCGCGGTTGAAGGCGCTTTTGAGGTTTGCCGCTTCGGCTTCGAGGCGGTCTGCCATGGCCGGCTCGCCCCACAGCTCTCTGCACAAACGGGCGCCGCGCACCTTGGCGTCGAAGGCATAGCCCTGTATCTCGCAGGTTGCGATGGGCGCGGCCGCAAGCCGGCCTCGCCGATCGACGATCGAGTCCCACGAGTCCTTCCAGCATTGGTTGGGAAGCCCGAGCGACGAACGCGTCTCGTACTCGAGGTAGCCGTCGCCGTCTCTGTCCCCGTCGCTTTGCATCCACTCGAGCGCCCGAAGCGCAGCGCCCTTCATGCTGCGTGCGAACGCCTGATCTCCCGACCACCTCTCGTACTCGTCGAGCAAGATGACGAACAGCGGCGTTGCATCATGCGTGCCGAAGTAAGGGGTATGGGGAATCTCGCCGAGCGCCGCGAGCTTCCCCCGGCGCAGCTCGTGCAGGATCTTGCCTGGCTCCGAGTCGCGGAAGTCATCGTACGCACTCGCCTGGTAGCGGGCGAGCGTCGCCAGCGTGGCCCGAGCGAGCTCCGGCGCGAAGGGCAGCGCCTGGTAAGCGGTGATGAGGCTGTCCCGGCCGAACAGGGCCATGAACCACGGGAGCCCTGCGGCCGGAATGAGCTCGCTCGCATCCTCTGTGGGGGAGAACCGCAGCGCGGCGAGGTCGTTGAGGCTTTGCCCGTAGGTGTGGCGGAGCAGCTCCGAGTCCGTGATCAAGGCCGGCGCTCCCCCGAGGAAGGCATCGGCGGGGGCGCTTGCGCCGTTTTTTTGCACCGGATGAGAGGCGGCAGCGTTCTCCCCTCTGCTCATGCAACAGGTGATCGACACCGCCAGCTCACGCCGGGAGCGGGGTGGGACGACGATGTCGAAGGCGGCACAGCCGCCGCCGTCGAGGAGCGAGAACGGGACGCTGAAGCCGAGCTTCGTGGCCCTGTGGAAGACGCCCTTTGAGTAGCCAAGGGTCACCCCGTCGTCGTCACGGGTGATCTGTGTGGCCCCGCCGGGGGCCCCGGGGGCGTCGGGGGGGGCGGGGGCACCATTGGACCCGTTGGCCTTGACCTCGAAGATGTCGGCGAAGTCGCCGGCAAAGATGAGCTTTACCAGGAGTCGCTGCTCCACTTCGCGGTTGTTCTCGAAGCTCAGGGTCTCCCTGAAGCCACCGGCGATGTTCCTGTCGCGAACGACGGTGACCGATGGGGACCGCGGCTCATCGGCCCCCGGGGCCGTGCCGAAGATGCGGGCGCTCGCATGACCGATCACGCGGCTGGTGAGCAGACGGACGGGTTCGTCCTCGAGCAACAGACGCCATTCGGAGAGATGGCGGACGTCGGCAGCGAAGAGCCCCTGCATTCCGTCGTCGCCCAAGTCGCCGCGCCCGTCGGACAGGCAGAAGGTGCTTCCGTCTATGAGCAGGAGTTCCTCCGCCACCCTCAGGCCCGACCTTGGCCCGCTGCTTGGGCATAGGCGTCTTCATATCCGTCGACCATGGCGTCGACGTCGAAGCGCCGGCCCACCCAGTCCCTGCACCCGTGTCTGTCGATGGCGTCGGACTTTCCGATCGCCTCGGCGAGCTCGCTCGGCTCGTCGCAAATGAAGCCGGTGACGCCGTCCACAACGACCTCGGGGACGGAGCCTGCTCGGAGCGCGACCACGGGCGTCCCGCATGCCATCGCCTCGACCATCACGATGCCGAAGGGCTCTTCCCACTGGACGGGAAACAGGAAGCAGGACGCGCGGGCGAGCAGGTCCTTCTTTCGTTCGGTTCCGGCCTCTCCCGTCCACTCGACGCCCGGCCCAAGGCGCGGTTCGATCTCTCTTCTGAAGTACTCGCGTTCCTCGGGTTCGTTGCACTTTCCGGCCAGCACGATCGGGCGGCCGACCTCTCTCGCCACGTCGATTGCGATGTGCGGAGCCTTTTCCGGGTTCATGCGCCCGAGCCACAGGATGAAGTCCTCTTTATCCTCCCTGAACGGGTACTCCTCGACCGGGATGGCGTTGTAAACGGTGCTGAGCCAGGCCAGATCGGGCGCCATGGCTCTTTGCGCATCGGAGATCGCGACGATCGAGACGGCCGAGCTCAGCAACCGGTAGTAGGTCCCGATCTCTCCATCCACGGGCCCGTGCGCCGTGATGACCGTCGGCGCCGGCCGGGCGAAAGCGAGGAGGGGGCCGGCGAGGGTGTGGTCGTGCACGACGTCCGGTGCCATGCTTGCAATGGCCTCTCCGGCCACTGCGGCGTGGGCGACCTCGGGAAAGGGCTCGCCGAGACGAGCGCTTGGCGCCTCGCTGTAGCTTCGGATGAAGTGCCTGGCGCTCGTCTGGTTGCTCTCGACGCCGATCAAGGTGACTTCGTGCCCCCGCCGCGAGAGGCCCTCGATGAGCCAGTAGCACATCCACTCGATCCCGCCGTAGGCGCCGGGGGGCATGGTGAACCATGGCGGAGCGACGATCACGATGTTCATGGTCTCTTCCTTTGCAAAGTGATTCCTCATCCTTGTTGGATGGTTCTTGAAGACGGCAGTCTACGCGCCCCGGATGCGCCACCATTGGGCGATGAGCGGCGAGCGAAACGGGACGGTCAGGGGAGACGACGGGGTCACCCGCTGCCCCTGGGGAAGCACCGACCCCCTCTACGTCTCCTATCACGACGACGAGTGGGGGCGGCCGCTGCGGGGCGACGACGAGCTCTTCGAGATGCTCACGCTCGAGGCCTTCCAGTCGGGCCTGGCGTGGATCACGATCTTGCGCAAGCGGCC
>JACCZU010000065.1 GCA_013695835.1 Candidatus Aridivita willemsiae | reverse complement strand
GAGCATGGACATGGTGCAGGTTGCATGGGCCGCCATCGCATCGCTGGCTACGGCCCTCTTCGGGATGTTCGGGATGTTCTTCTACCTGGGGGCCAGGATCGACGCCTTGGGCGCCACTCTCGAAGCCAAGATTGACGCCTTGGGCGCGCGTCTCGACGCCAAGATCGACGCGCTGGGCGCGCGTCTCGACGCCCGCATCGACTCGCTTGCGGGACACCTGCAGGCCCACATCGAGCGCCACGCCCTCGAGTAGCGGCCCGGAGCGGCCTACCCGGCTGCTTTGCGTCGCAGGCTCCCGCTACGGTGAGCCGTGACATCGGATCACTCAGGCACCCGCGCCGTGGCCTGTAGAGTGAAGGGAGCATGGACATGGTGCAGGTTGCATGGGCCGCCATCGCATTGCTGGCCACGGCCCTCTTCGGGATGTTCGGGATGTTCTTCTACCTAGGGGCCAGGATCGACTCTGTGGGCGCCGCTCTTGACGCCAAGATCGATTCCGTGGCCGGCGCGCTCGACGCCAAGATCGAAGGCAAGATCGATTCCGTCAACAGTCGCATCGACGCCTTGGGCGCGCGGCTCGATGCCCGCATCGACTCGCTTGCGGGGCTCCTGCAAGCCCACATCGAGCGCCACGCCGTCGAGTAGCCGCCCGCCCACCCGTTGCCCGGAGTATCGTTAGGCGCGTAAATTCGCCGACCTCGCTCGAAGGAGCTTTGCTGTGGCAACCGGAGTGCAGGTGGTGTTCGATTGCGCGGATCCCCGGCGCCTTGCCATCTTCTGGGCGAGCGCACTCGGCTATTCGAGGCAGCCCCCGCCCGAAGGGTTCGACTCGTGGGAGAGATGGGCTGAGGAGCAGAACATCCCTGAGGACGAATGGGGCTCGATGGACGCCGTCGTGGACCCCGCAGGAACCGGCCCGCGACTGTTCTTCCACCGGGTGCCCGAGCCCAAAACCACAAAAAACCGCGTGCACCTCGACGTCAACGTAGGGGGAGGCATGGGCACTCCTCTCGAGGAGCGTCGCGTGCGAGTCGACGCCGAGGCCGACCGCCTGACCGGCGAGGGTGCGACGGTGCTTCGCCCTCTCGAGGAGCGCGGCGAGTACTTCGTCGTCATGGCGGACCCTGAAGGCAACGAGTTCTGCCTCCAGTGAAGCGGCTCTGACACATCCCGCCCGGCGACGAGTCGAGCGGGACCGTTCGACCTGGTCGCTCTACCTTCTCACCGGCTACTTCGGCTACCTCGAGTCCGTGCTCGGGCCGGTCATCCCGTTCCTGCGGGCCGAGCAAAAAACGAGCTTCACCGCCGCCAGCTTTCACTTCAGCGGCTTCGCACTTGGCGGCATCCTCGTTGCCCTCGCCGGCGAACGCCTCGCCGGCCGGTTCGGGCGGCGCGCGTCGGTGTGGGGCGGCGGCGCTGGGATGGGCGCGGGCGCCGTCCTCATAGCCTCGAGCCCCATCCTTGCCGGCACGGTCGCAGGCGCATTTGTCATGGGCTCGGCCGGCGCACTCATGCTGATCACCATTCAGGCGAGCCTCACCGATCATCATGGAACCGCAAGCTCGGCGGCGATCCTCGAGTCAAACATCGCCGCAAGCACCTGCGCGATCGCGTCGTCGATAGCCGTCGGAGCGCTCGCGGGGACTGCCCTCGGCTGGCGCGGCGCGCTGCTTGCCCCTGCTTGCGCCTACGTCGCCCTCACCCTGTTCTTCCGGCTCGAGCGCCCACAGAGTGCTCTCCGCCCCCCTTCGGCCCGTGCCACAGCAACCGGCCTCCCCAGAATGTTCTGGGCCTTATGGGTCGTGACCACGCTTGGCGTGGGGGTCGAGTGGTCGCTCGCCTACTGGGGGGCCGACATGCTTGTGGCTTCCGGACTCGCCCCAAGCGCTGCGGCGACCGGCCTAAGCGCGCTCTTTGCGGCGATGGTCATCGGGCGGGTGTCGGGCAGCCGCCTTGCCCGCCACCTCGGCGAGCCCACTCTGCTGCTTGGGGCCCTCGGCACGGCGCTTGCCGGGTTCCTGGTGTTCTGGCTGAGCGGGATCCCGCTGTGGACGGTGCTCGGCCTGTTCGTGGCCGGGCTCGGCGTCGCCAACATCTATCCCGTTGCGGTTGCGGCCGCAACCCTCGCCGCAGCGCCGCGCACAGAAGCCGCCACCTCGAGGCTTGGGGTCGGAGCAGGGGCGGCGGTACTGCTTGCGCCGCTCACCCTCGGACGGCTCGCCGACGGCTTTGGGATCGCAACCGCCTACGGCTTCGTGCTCCCCCTCCTGCTGATCGCGCTTGCAACAACGGCCGTCGTGGCGCTGAGCGACAATCCCGTCCCCGAAGCGGCCCCCTCGAGTCTCAGGCATTAGGCTGGGGGCCACCTTCGAGAAAGGATGATGTTGACAGAAGAGCTGACCTTTGCGAGCTATCCGGTGTTCTCCGTCTCGTTGGCGACCCACAGCATGATGAAGGTTGAGCCCGAAGTGATCGCCAAGGACACGGCGTCGTTCCTCGAGAGATGGAGCGATCGCGTCGAGACGCGCGGTATCTACTCCACAGCGGGCTTTACAGCCGATGCCGATCTCATGCTCTGGTGGATAGGGCAGTCAGCGGACGACATCCAGCAGATGCTGCTCGAGTTCAAACGCACCCTCCTAGGACGGCAGACTCGCCAGCGTCACGCCTGGCTCGGCCTTGTCCGGCCGGCGGAGTTCGCCGCCGACCATCTCCCTGCGTTCATGAAGGGCGCCCCACCCAAAAAGTACGCATGCGTCTACCCGTTCGTGCGCTCACCGGAGTGGTATCTGCTCGACCCGGCCGAGCGCGGCGCGCTGCTGAAAGAGCACGGCGAAGGCGGACGTGAGTACCCCGACGTGCTTGCGAACACAACGAGCGCGTTCGGGCTCGGCGACCACGAGTGGATCCTCGCCTTCGAGGCCGACGGGCTCGATCGCATCGTCGAGCTCATCCGCAGGCTGCGCGCCACGGAAGCGCGCCGCTACACCTCGGTCGAGACTCCGTTCATCACCGGGATTCGCAAGGACGTGGAAGCCGCAGTGATCGAGGTCTTCTAGAACGTTCCGAGGTCGGTGAGGGCGTCCTCGACGCCCCGTACGAACGCCGGGTAGGGATAGATGAGGTCGGCAAGCGTCGACAGCGGGATGCTTGCCTTCACGGCGAGGACGAGCAGCCCAAGCACCTCGCCGGCAGCCGGCCCCATGGTCGAAGCGCCGACGAGGACCTTACGGTCGGTATCGGCGACGAGCTTGGTGACGCCGTGCTCGGCCCCCGGACCGTGGATATGGCCGCGCGCCGACGCCGCAGTCGCCCCGATTCCGGTGGCGGTGCTGAGCCCTCGCTCGCGTGCCTGCGCCTCCGACAGTCCGACGCTTGCGACCTCGGGATCGGTAAACGTCACCCTCGGAACCGCCGAGTAGTCGGCAGGCGCGTGCTCTTGCTCGAGGATGTCGGCGGCCGCAATGCGCCCTTGATAAACGGCAATATGCGTGTAGAGTCCGACGCCGGTAACGTCACCGACGGCCCAGAGGCCGTCCCCGGCCCTCAGATGGTCATCGACCTCGATGAACTTTCCTTCGGGATCGAGTCCGGCGGCATCGACCCCAAGCCGGGCGAGGTCCGCCGCGCGCCCTGTGGCCACGAGGAGCTCGTCGGTCTCGACCGGCGCTCCGGTCGCAAGCTCGACCGTGAATCCGCGCTCCGAGCGAGCGACCGAGGTCGCCGACGTCCCTGTGTGAAGGGTGATGCCCTCGGCTGCGAGCGCCTCGGCGAGGGCGTCCCCGTTCTCGGGCTCCTCGGCGGGCAGCACATGGTCCGCCGTCTCGATGACGGTTACCTCAGCACCGAAGCGCTTGTAGACGAGGCCAAGCTCGAGCCCGACAGCCCCGGCCCCGAGCACCGCAAGCGAGCGCGGCACCTCCTCGGCTTCGATGGCCTCCCTGTTAGTCCAGTAGCCGGCCCCCTTGAGCCCTTTGATGGGTGGCGCTGCGGGTTCGGTCCCGGTGGAGATCACGATGCCGCGGCGCGCAGAGAAACGCTCGCCGTTCACCTCGACGGCGCGATCGCCGACGAGGCGCGCAGCACCGTGCACCACCTTGGTGCCTTTGTCCTCGTGCCTCTCGACTGCGACCTTGTCGTCCCAGTTGGCCGTGGTCTCCCTTATACGCGCGGCGACCGGCGCCCACTCCGGCGAGATCGTAGAGCGCCCGGCAAGCCCAGTCACCCTTGCCGCTTCTGCGAGCGAGTTGCCCGCCCGCAGCATCATCTTCGAAGGAATGCAGCCCCAGTAAGGACATTCTCCGCCCACGAGCTTGCTCTCCACAGCCAGGACATCCATCCCCGCGCCTGATGCACGTCCGGCCACTTCCTCCCCTCCGACGCCCATACCGACAACGATGAGATCGTGCTCTTCGGTCATTGGACGCGTCGCCTCCTCAGTTGACTGGTGCCCGGGGACGGCAACTGTAGCCCTTCATCAACACTCCCCGGCTTGCGTAGGCCGGGATCGGCACGGGCTGGCCGAGCATGTCGGTCGTGGGCATGTAGCCCGAGCAAGCCCTCACCTACTGCGGCGGACACTATGTGACTCGCGCCTCCCCCGGCGCATTCCAGGTGCCGGCGCCCACAAGGTCGTCGGCCTCGGGCGGACCCCATGACCCCTTGGGGTAGGGATGCAGGGGCGGCGGATCGGCAAGCACGGGGCCGACAAGCTCCCAGGCGCGGCCGATGTCCTGATCGGTCGTGAACAAGAGCTGATCCCCGATCATCGCGTCGTGCAGGAGCCGCTCGTAGGCCTCGATGAGCTCGGACCCGAACGATGCCTCGTAGCGAAAGCTCATGCGGGCCTTGCCGGGCTTGATTCCCGGCCCTTGGACCCTCGTAAGAAACTGCATTGAGATACCTTCGTTCGGCCCAAGCTCGATCGTGAGGTGATCGGCCCCGAGACCGTCGGCGGCAACGCCGGCGAACATCCGGCTCGGTGGATCTCTGAATGCAAGGGACACAGTCGACCTCTTCTCCGGCAGGCACTTCCCGGTGCGCAGATAGAAGGGGACTCCGGTCCAGCGCCAGTTGTCGATGAAAGCACATCCGGCGAAGAAGGTTTCGGTGTCGGATCCCTCGGCAACACCCTTTTCCTCTCTGTAACCCTCGTACTGGCCGCGCACGACGCCGGCGGGATCGAGGGCGACCATCGAGTCGAAGACCTTCAGCTTCTCCTCTGCGATTGCGTTGCGATTTAGCTCAGAAGGTGGCTCGAGAGCTATGAAGCTCAGCACCTGGAACAAGTGAGTCACGACCATGTCGCGCAGCGCGCCGATGTGGTCGTAGAAACCGGCGCGCGAGCCGATCCCTATGGCCTCCGGGACGTCAATCTGCACGTGTTCAATGTGCTGGCGTTGCCACACTGGTTCAACCATGCCGTTCGCGAACCTGAAGGCGAGGATGTTCTGAACGGTCTCTTTGCCGAGGTAATGATCGATTCTGTAGATCTGGCTCTCGTCCAGAATCTCGTGGATCGAGCGGTTGAGATGTTCAAACGACTCAAGATCATGGCCGAAGGGTTTCTCGAAAATGACCTTGGCGGACTCGGACAAGCCACTATGACCAAGCGCCTCCGTGATGGGCACGAACGCGACGGGCGGAACGGCCAGATAGAAGAGCCGAGAAGGGCGGTCCCCCAACTGCCCCTCAGCGTTGCTCACGGCTTCCTTGAGGGCCTGAGTTTCCCCGGGGACAAACTCGCCCGCCGCGTACATCAGATTGGCTGAAAACTGCTCCCAGCGTTCGTCGACGCTCCTGGAGCGAGAAAACTCATCGACGGCAGCGCGCGCGAAGTCCTTGAACTCCTCCTGGCTCATATCGACCCCGGAGCTTGCGATGATTCGATAGTTGCGGGGAAGCCAACCCTCCTCCGCCAAGTGGTAAAGAGCCGGGAGCAGCTTGCGGCGCGCCAGATCGCCGGTCGCGCCGAATACGACGATGACGTGGTCCTCAGGGATGAGCGTTTCGTCTAGCATCGCGTTTCTGACAAAGTAGGCCGCTTTCCTTTACCTGCCGAGTGCTCTATCCGATGAATAACGACAACACTGTCTACCAGCGGGAGTTCGCCGATGCGACGCACACTGCTCTCCCTAAGCGTAGTCGCTCTGGTTGCGGCCGGATGCGGCGGCACAGATGGGTCCGAAGGCGGCAGCGGCGCGGATGCCAAGCAAACGCTGATCGACGGCATAAAGCAGCTCGAGGCATCAGA
>JACCZU010000053.1 GCA_013695835.1 Candidatus Aridivita willemsiae | reverse complement strand
GCGAGGTTCGCGCTCGCAATCGCGGTCTCACCGCTGCGAAGAAGCGCCTCGACCTCATCTGCGGACGGCTCGCCAAGAAAGGCACCCACGAGAGCCGTCGCATCAAGCAGGATCACTTCGGATACTTGCGGCGCTCCGCTGCCTGCTCTTCGTCGCGGATTCGCTTGCGCGCGTGGCCTGCAGTGCGCTTCTGGGAGGCAAACGCTCCCACGACGGCCCCAACCGGATCGCTTGGAATGGGCCTCAACACAACCCGGTCTCCGAGATCCTCGACGACCAATGCGTCCGTTGCCCAGCGGCGACGGATCTCCGCCGGCAGCGAAATCTGTCCCCCCTTGGAAACACGTATTCTCATGAAGAAAGGGTATTCCACATGAGTTCTTCCGTCAAACATGCGCCTGGGATTCAGCCTGGATCCCGAACCCCGTGTTCGGTGAGACCGCGTAGCGAGGATGGCTCCTCCGCGGCCGGGCACACAGGTTCCGCAACTGGCCCGCGAGACTTGTCGTGTTGGGATTCCTGGTAGATGAATGTGGACGCGCGTAAAAGGAGGGATCGCGTGGCGACAGAGACTCAGATCGAGCTGCTTGTCGAGGGCGTGCGTGATGTCTTAGGGGACGACCTCGTTGGGGCCTACCTGCACGGCTCTGCGGTGCTCGGCGGCTTCAGGCCCGACAGCGACGTTGACATCATCATCGTGTCCGAGCGACGAACCACGGCGGACGAAAAGCGACGTCTGATCGACCTCCTCCTGTCGATCTCGGGAGCGAGAGCATCGCTTCTGCCCGGCCGGCCGATAGAGCTCGACATCGTCGTGGAGTCGGAGGTTCGGCCGTGGCGGTATCCACCAACATTCGATCTTCATTACGACGAGTTGCTGCGCGAGCGATTCGAGAGCGGGGAGCTTGAACCGTGGACGAGCACCACAAATCAGGACCTCGCTTCCGTTGTGACGATGGCGCTGCTCGGCGACAAGCCGTTGGCGGGGCCGCAGCCGAAGCAGGTCTTTGACCCCGTTCCGCGCAGCGACTACATCGACGCGATCCTCAGAGACATCGGGACCGTCGACGAGTTCCTCCCGTGGGACACGCGAAATGTGGTTCTCACCTTGGCGCGCATCTGGAGCGCGGTCGCGACCGAAGAGGTGTACTCGAAAGAAGGCGCCGCCCGCTGGGCGTTATCGCGACTCCCCCAACAGCACCAGGTCGTTCTCGAGCACGCCCGCGCGGCCTACAGCGGCGAAGCAAAGGACTCCTGGGACGACATTGGCCCCCAGGTCCGTGCGTACGCAAACCATGTCGTGTCCGAGATCAAGCGAGGCCGCACCACCGACAACGATCGCAGCGTAACGAGCAGAAGATGACGACGTTCGCTTCCGTCCGACGGCGCTACTCGGCTTCCCAAGCAGCGGGGACCGGCGCTGGGTCAGCGAGGACAAGTCGGCCTGGCCTTGAAGGTGGCACTGTTGGGCCGATGTGGCACGATCCGAGAATCCTGGTAGACTGAACGAACTATGGCACACTCGCTTCGAATCGGGGCCCAGGGAAGGCTCGTCTTGCCCTCCGCGATGCGCCGCGAGCTCGGCATCGAACCGGGAGACCAGCTCGCCGCCCGAATCGACGGCAGGCGCATAGTGCTCGAGCTCCGCAGAGACCTGCTGCGAGAGATGCAGGAGGAGCTGCGAGGAGCTCGAGGCAAACGAAGCCTTGTGGACGAGCTCATCGCCGAGCGCCGGGACGAAGCGGCCCGCGAACGCTCCTCGTGAGCGGACCGGCGGTCCTCGACGCATCGGCACTCCTCGCGCTGCTGGCTGAGGAGCCCGGCGGGGAAAAAGTCGCCCCCCTCCTCGATGGCGCACTCGTGTCGACCGTCAATTGGTCCGAGGTCCTGGCGCGCTACATCGACCTGGGACTTGACATTACGGGTCGCGACGCCGAGATCGAATCTCTTGGAGTCTCCCTGGCGCCATTTACGAGCCGCCAGGCAGAGGCAGCCGCCGGCCTTCTGCCCCTCACGCGAAAGGCCGGGCTTTCACTCGCAGATCGCGCCTGTCTTGCACTTGCGCTTGACGTCGGCGGCCAACCCGTCACTGCCGACCGGGCGTGGGCGCGGATCGACGTCGGGGCCGTAACGCTGATCAGGTAGGTCCGGCGATTACGTGTCCTTATCTACTCAGGCCATACCGGTGCAGATAGCTTAGGGCAGTATGATAATCTGATTCGCCGTGGACGAGCTGAGCGCAACCGAAGCAGCGAGGCGTTTCTCCGATCTTCTTGACGCGGTTGAGCACCGGGGCGAGTCCTTCGTGATCTCGAGGAAGGGTAAAGCGATAGCCGTCGTCAGCCCCTCACCCCGCCGGTCGGGGAAAG
>JACCZU010000040.1 GCA_013695835.1 Candidatus Aridivita willemsiae | reverse complement strand
CCACGCGCAAGCTCATCGACCGCGCCAAGGGCCGCCTCATCGATGGCCAGGGGATGAGCGAAGCCGCCGCGTTCCGCCATCTCCAGAAGCGGGCCATGGACGAGCGCCGCCCGATGAAGGCGGTGGCGCAAGAGGTGGTCGACGACCCCGATCCAGGCACCTTGTGAGCGACAACGGGGCGCGAAGAAGCCATGCCACCCGTGTAGTAGCAATATCGAGGGCGACCGGTGGTCCAAAAGCTCGGTAAGTCGGCCTCAAGCGATGTAAGGTTTGCTCGCAAGGACGCAAACGGGAGAGACGTTTCACATTTCGGGGAAGAACCAGTCACGACAAGAGAAGAAGGGGGAACCATGCGATCACCTAGGGGACTGACCATCGCTGCGACTGTGCTGGCGCTCAGCCTGGTCGCGGCGGCATGCGGCGGAGATGAAGAGACCGCAAGCGACGGGGGTGGGGGTGGAGCAAGCGACTGCACGTGGGCGATCGGCACCATCGGCGCGCTGTCCGGCGATTTGGCCTCCATCGGGGGCCCGATCAGGGACGGCATCGCCTACGCAGTCGATCAGCAGAACGAGCAGGGCGACCTCGCCTGTGAGCTCTCGCTCCAAGAGGAAGACAGCCAGGGCGACCCGGAGCAGGCGCCCCAGCTGGTCCAGAGCCTCATTCAGAACGAAGAGCTCGTTGCCGTGGTCGGCCCCTACTTCTCTGGGGAGACGCTTGCTACCGGCGACATCTTCGACGACGCCGGCGTCGCCTTTCTGACACCCTCGGCCACCAATGAGACGATCGACGACCAGGGGTGGGATACCTTCTTCAGGGGGGTCGGAGACGACGCCATCCAGGGAGCGCAGGCGGCTAGGTACATCGAGTCGCTCGAGCCGGCCTCGGTCGTCGTCGTGCACGACAACCAGGACTACTCCAAGGGGCTCGCCGACACGGTGGCGAAGGAGCTTGGCGACATCGCCGAGGGCCCGTTGATCATCAACCCCGAGGAGACCGACTATTCGAGCACCGTCACACAGATCGCCGAAATCGGCCCCGACCTCGTCTTCTACGGTGGCTACACGCCCCAGGCGGGACCGCTGGCGCGCCAGTTGCGTGAGGGCAACGTCGACGCGACGTTCATCTCCGACGACGGCTCCAAGGACCCTACCTTCGGTGACCTTGCCGGACCCGGCGCCGAGGGCGCACAGGTGACGTGCCCGTGTGCCGATCCCGCCGAGATCGAAGGCGGTCAGGAGTTCGTCGACGGCATGGAGCAAGCCAACGGCGAGCTTCCCGGCACCTACGCGGCTGAGGGGTTTGACTCGGTCAACATCATCGCCGAGGGGCTTGCCGACTTCACCGCCGACGACAGCATCGAAGACGTCAGGAGCGGGGTCGTCGAGTATCTCGACGGCGTCGATGGCTACGCTGGTGTGACGAAGGACTACACCTTTGACGACAATGGTCAGGTCGAGGTCGGACCCGAAGGCATCTTCGTCTACGAGTGGGACGACGCCGTCGGCAACTTCGCGATCATCGGGAGCATCGAGGCGGAGCTCAGCCAGTAGTCGCAGGCGCCGAGAGTCTCCGAGGGGGGCCGCAGATGCCCCTCTCGGAGGCGCCTGCTCGATGTAACCTTTCGGCACTAGTCATCGCGCTCGGGGGACATCATTGGACTGCAACACCGCACTCATCGGCCCGCTCTTCCTGCAGGGGATCATCCTCGGGTCTCTCTATGCGCTGATCGCCCTCGGCTACACGATGGTCTACGGCGTGCTCAAGCTCATCAACTTCGCACACGACTCGGTGTTCATGGTCGGCGGCGTGGCGGCTTTCTATGTCTTTGGGTCCGCCCTCGGACTCACCGAGCCGCTGACCGGCTTTGCGCTCATAGTGGCGTTGTTCGGGGTGTTGATGGTTGGGGCGTTGGCGTCGGCCTCCGGCGCAACGCTCCTCGAACGGGGCGCCTACCGCCCCCTTCGCAGGCGTGGCGGCGCCCGGCTGTCCTTTTTGATCAGCGCCATCGGAGCCTCCTTCTTCGCGACGTATCTCTTTCAGCAGGATTTCCTGCTCGGCGCAGGCAAAAGGCAGTTCCCCAACCTCATGGAGACGTCGGGCGCGTTCTCCGCCTTCGGCTCCCCGGTCAACAACAAGGACCTCCTCATCGTCGTCGCCGTGGTGATCTGTCTCGTCGCGCTCGATCGCGTCATCAACCAAACACGCATCGGGCGCAGCATCCGCGCGCTTTCTGAAGACGTCGTGGCGGCTCAGCTCATGGGCGTCAACGTCAACCGTGTCATCGTCACGACCTTTCTGATCGGCGGCTTCTTCGGAGGCGTCGCAGGTGCTCTCTACGGAGTCAACTTCGCGAACGTGGCGTGGAACATGGGCTTCATCCCCGGCGTGAAGGCGTTTACTGCTGCGGTCCTTGGTGGGATCGGAAACATACGCGGGGCGATGGTCGGAGGAATCCTGCTTGGGCTCATCGAGAACATGAGCGTGGTCTGCATCGGCGCGGAATGGGCCAACGTCGTCGCCTTCAGCGTGTTGCCGCTCGTGCTCATCTTCCGGCCCACCGGGCTGCTCGGCGAGCGGATCGGAGGCTAGGGTGGCAACTCCGGCAGCCGATCTCAGAAGCTACCTCGACCAGAACTATCCAAGGATCTCGGCGCGCACCCCGGAGGGGGTCATGGCGCCGCTCGGAGGGGCGTGGAGGCTGTGGTGGCGGTTGGGCCTGTTGCGCTATCTCGTCGCGGCGGCCGTCATGATCGCGGTTCCCTTCTTGATCGAGGGCGGCGCTGTGCCCTACCTCGAGGGAGCCGCAGGCAACACCGTGCTCTTCAGAACGGGCATCTGGATCCTGCTTGCCCTAGGACTCGGAGTTGTGGTGGGACTAGCGGGGCTCCTGGATCTCGGTTACATCGCCTTCTTCTTGCTCGGCGCCTACACAACCGCACTCATGACGAACTCGGGTGCATCGGACCAGTTTCATTTCGCCACGTGGCCGACATGGGCCGTGCTGCCCGTCGCGATCCTGGTTGCGATGGCGGCAGGAGCTGCTCTGGGCCTTCCGACCCTTCGGCTAAGGGGGGACTACCTCGCCATCGTCACCCTCGGATTTCACGAGATAGTTCGCCAGACGATGAACAACCTGACGATCACCAACGGCTCGCGTGGAATCTTCGGCATTCCCCATCCCACGTTCAACCTCTTCGGCATCAACTACGAGTTCAGCCTCGACCCAGCCCCCTACTGGTGGTTCCTCCTCACGCCTGCGATTCTGCTCGCCGTGCTCATGGTCAGACACCTCGACAACTCTCGGGTCGGCCGTTACTGGACGGCCATTAGGGAAGACGAGGTCGCGGCCGCTGCAATGGGCGTTCCCGTGACCAAGATGAAGGTGCTTGCGTTTGTGATCGGGGCATCCACGAGCGGACTCGCCGGCTGGATCTACGCGGTCCAGATCAACTACATCAGTCCCAACAACTTTCCCCTGCTCGATTCGATCCTGGTGCTTAGCGCCGTGGTGATCGGGGGCCTAGGCAGCATCTCGGGGGCAATCTTCGGCGCTGTTTTGGTGATTACGTTGCCCGAGTTCGTCAGGGAGGCCTCGGGGGGAGAGACGATCCTCGGGTTCGACATCGAGACCGGTCGCATAGCGATCTTCGGGCTGCTGCTTGTGATCGTGATGATCTTTCGCCCGGGTGGGGTCTTCGCAGCGCGGCGCCGCAGGACCGAGCTGCACGAGGCGAGCGCGGTTGATGCCACGTTGGCGGCCGTGTCTGTCGACGAGTCTTCGTCTAAGGAGCGTTCGTAGATGGCGCCCCTCATGAGCGTCGACAGCGTGTCCATGGACTTCGGCGGGCTGCGCGCCCTGTCGGATATCGCGATCGAGATCAACGAAGGGGACATCTTTGGTCTGATCGGGCCCAACGGGGCCGGTAAGACAACCTTGTTCAACTGCATCACGGGCGTCTACAAGCCGACGCGCGGGAACGTGTCCCTCGGCGGCGATTCCATCTCGGGCAAGCGCGCAGATCAGATCGTCGAGCTCGGCGTTTGTCGCACCTTTCAGCAGATACGTTTGTTCCCCAATATGACGGCACTCGAGAACGTCTTTGTCGGAGTCGATGCGCGTCACAGGACGAGTGTTTTTGGCGCCATGTTCCGTTCACCGCGTCACCGAAAAGAAGAGCATGACGGCGAGCAGCGCGGCGTTGAGCTGCTCGAATACGTCGGCTTGCGCGAGATAGCGAACTCAGTGGCGCGCAATCTCGCCTACGGCGATCAACGAAGGCTCGAAATCGCACGAGCCCTGGGGACGCGTCCGAAGCTGCTGTTGCTCGATGAGCCCGCCGCCGGCATGAACCCCGCAGAAAAGAACTCGCTGCGGGATCTCGTCCGCAAGATCCGCGACTCTGGCGTGACGGTCCTGTTGATAGAGCACGACATGAAGGTCGTCATGGGGCTGTCCGATCGCGTTGCGGTGCTCGATCATGGCGAGAAGATCGCCGAGGGTATGCCCGAGGAAGTTCAACGCGACCCCAAGGTGGTCGAAGCCTATTTGGGCGGCGGCGCCGAGGGGGCGGCCACCCCCTCAGGGGACGAGTCGCAGGGTGAGGCCTCCGGCGCGCGCCTCGGAAGGGACGGCTCCGAAGATGCCACCGGATAACGCCCTGTTGGAGCTCGAAGACATGAGGGTGCACTACGGGGCCATCGAGGCCGTCAAGGGCATCCATCTCAGAGTCGAAGAGGGCGAGATCGTCGCCCTCATCGGGGGCAACGGCGCCGGCAAGACCACCACTCTGAGGGCGATATCGATGGTGCACCCGCCCGCTGGAGGCTCGGTCCGGTTCGAAGGCAACGAGCTGAGGGGGGTTCCGAGCCACGGAGTAGTTGAGCGCGGCATAGTGCAGGTTCCCGAGGGCCGCCGCATTTTTCCGAGTATGTCCGTGCGCGAGAACCTCGAGATGGGAGCGTTTCAAAGAAGGGCCTCGCGCAAGGAGCTACACGACGACACCCGGCACGTATTCGAGCTGTTTCCTGTGCTCGAGGAACGGCGTAAGCAGGCGGGAGGGACGCTATCGGGCGGCGAGCAGCAGATGCTCGCGATCGGCCGTGCGCTGATGGCGCGCCCCAAGGTGCTGATGCTCGACGAGCCCTCAATGGGGCTTGCTCCCCAGGTCGTGGAGCGGGTCTTCGGGGTCATAAGGAACATCAACTCCGAGGGGACGACCGTTTTGCTTGTCGAGCAGAACGCGCACATGGCGCTCCAGACGGCCCACCGTGGCTACGTCATCGAAACCGGCGAGATCGTGCTTGAAGACGACGCCAAGACGCTGCTCGGAAACGATCAGGTCCGAAAGGCCTACCTCGGCGAGGAGTAGTGGCGCGGCCTGAAGGTTAACTACGTCGCCTCGCCGCCGGCCTCGGCCGAGCTCGTCATCATCGGCGGCGGGGTCGTCGGCGCCGCTACCGCGTGGCATGCGGCGCTGGCAGGTCTCAAGCCACTGCTGATCGAGCGCAGGCCTGCGCTTTGCACCCTGACGACTCCGGCTTCGACCGGGGCGTTTCGCCTCCAGTTCGACAACAAGGAAGAGCTCGACCTCGTGCGTGAGTCGGTCGAGCTGTTCCTCAACTTCGCCGAGGTGACCGGGCAAACCGACTACGACATCGGGATCCGCCAGCAGGGCTATCTATGGGTGACGACCGACGAGCGACGTGCCGGACACCAGCGGGCGTTGGTTGAAGAGCAGCACGCCTGGGGCCTTGGCGACGTCGAGCTTCTCGCCGGCGACGAGGTGCGGGCCCGCTGGCCGTATGTCACCCCCGAAGTTGTGCAGGCCCGCTTCAGGGCCGGCGACGGCTTCCTCGACCCGAAGGCCTTGACCATGGGGCTCGTCGCGTCATCACGCGCGCCCGTGGTGGTCGACTGTGCGGCCACCGGCTTCGACGTCACCGGCGGCGCCCTGACCGGTGTGAAGAGCCGCGGCACCGTGGCGACCGAGCACGCCGTCATCGCAGCGGGGCCCTTCTCAGGCGTAGTCGCACAGTTCGCAGGCGTGGAGCTTCCCGTCACTACCGTGGCGCGGCACAAGGTCGTCATGGCCGACCTTCAGGCCGTGCCGCAGTCTGCGCCGATGACCGTCGACGACGACACCGGCGCGCACTGGCGGCCTGCGCTTGGCGGCGCCTATCTCCTCTACACCGACCCGGCCACGCCGTCGAGCCCCCCGACAGAGGACGTGACGCCGGACGCCGCGCTTGCGTGGGCGCTGCTCGATCCCTCGAGCCCGGTGTCGGCGGCGCGCGTCGCGCCCTTCTGGAAGGAGGTGTGGGAGCTGGGAGCTGCAATCTGGTCGATGCAGTCCGGTTTCTACACGATGTCACCCGACCACCGCCCCCTGGTCGGGCCGGCCGGCATCGACGGCCTCTATGTCAACAGCGGCTACAGCGGCCACGGCATCATGGCGAGCCCGGCAGCAAGCCGCATAGGCGTCGACGTTCTGACCGGCCGGATTGCGCCGCCCGACAACCCGTTCCGGATTGACCGCGCCTTCGATGCGCGCGCCCGCGACGTGCTCTAGGCCTTGTCTGCGACCTCCGAGACGCGCCCGGTCTTGACGTCGTAGACCGCGCCTGTGATGTGGATGCCGTCGGGGATTAGCTCCGAGCTGCGCAGTTTGGCGACGTCGTCGCGCACGCTCTGCTCGAGGTCGGGGAACGGGAGGAAGTCGATCCCAGAGGCGTCGACGCCCGATTCCTGCTGCACTTTCTCGGCGAGCTGTTCGTTGGTGAAGGTCAGCATCCCGCAGTCGGTGTGATGAATGACCACGACCTCCTCGGTTCCAAGCAGCCGCTGCGAGATCACGAGCGAACGGATGGCGTCGTCCGAGACGCGCCCTCCGGCGTTGCGGACCACATGGGCGTCGCCGAGCTCGTGCCCGAGGAACCTCTCCGGGTGCAGCCTGGCGTCCATGCAGGTGACGACCGCCACCCTGCGAGCGGGGGGCATGTCCAGGTGCCCCTTGTCGAAGTCGGACACGAAACGTTCGTTCGCCGAGACCAGCTCGTCGAATACCCGCGCCATGCTTTCACCTCCGAGTGGGTCTGTGTTGAAGCGACACTTATACACTATTAGTAACGTGCTTTAGGGCGAAATGGGCCGGGCCCACGCCGACGAGCGGCTCCCGCCGCGCCGGCGCAGGGCCCCGAGGCGTGCGTTACGGTCGGCTCCTTTATGGCAGACGACCACACCTTCCACATGGCGCCCGACGAGTTCCGCCGCCACGGGCGTGCCGTCATCGACTGGATCGCCGACTACATGGCCGCGGTGGAGGCCATGCCCGTGCTCTCGCAGGATCGGCCAGGTGCCGTGCGAGCGCGCCTGCCTGCGCATCCGCCCGAGCGTGGCGAGCCCTTCGAGACCGTGCTGAGCGACCTCACAAGCGTGATCCTTCCGGGCGTCACCCACTGGCAGTCGCCCAACTTCTTTGCCTTCTTTCCTGCGAACGTCTCGGGGCCCTCTGTGCTCGGCGAGCTCGTGTCGGCGGCTCTAGGCATACAGGGCATGCTGTGGACGACGAGCCCAGCGTGCACCGAGCTCGAGACCCACATGCTCGACTGGATCGTCGACATGCTCGATCTTCCGGCGACGTTTGGCTCGGG
>JACCZU010000031.1 GCA_013695835.1 Candidatus Aridivita willemsiae | reverse complement strand
TCACTCTGGCCAAGTCGTCGGGCGTCCTTGGCTCCGTTGTCGGCATGATCCAGAAGTGGGTGGCGGGCAAGGGCAGCCGAAGCGTCAAGCTCGAGCTTGACGGCGATGCGCTCGAGGTCACCGGGCTGTCGTCGGCCGACCAGCAGCGGCTGATCACCGCCTGGATCGAGCGGCACTCGGAGCCCTAGCGGTGAGCGGGGAACCCCGGGCCCGCCTCGATGGGCCCCCAGAGCAAGAACAGGCCAGGCGCGGAACCGAAGGACAACGACGCGCCCTGCTGGTGGCCAACTTCGATTATCAGGACCCCAAGCTCAAGAGGCTGCGATCCCCTGCCCAGGATGCCGAGGAGCTCGCTCGTGTGCTTGCCGATCCGGCCATCGGCGCGTTCGAGGCCGAGATCCTGTTGAACGAGACGGAATCTACGGTGAGCAGACAGGTGGCGAGGTTCTTCGCAGGCGCAAAGCTCAACGATCTCCTGTTGCTGCACTTCGCCTGTCACGGAGTCAAAGACGACGACGGGAACCTGTACTTCGCCGCCAGCGATACCGAGGTGGCCAGCCTCGACCCCACCGCAGTGTCGGCCGAGTTCGTGAACAGGCAAATGGCGAGGAGCCGGTCGCGGCGCATCGTCTTGCTACTCGACTGCTGTTACAGCGGGGCCTTCGCGACCAAGATGCTGGCGCGCGGCGACGACAAGGTGCATCTCGGCGAGAGATTTGGGGGTCGCGGGCGAATCGTGCTCACGGCTTCGAACGCAATGGAGTACGCGTGGGAGGGAGACGAGCTCTCCGGCGCCGGGAGGCCCTCGGTGTTCACCACAGCGCTTGTCAACGGCCTCGCCACTGGGGCGGCCGACAGGGACGGCGACGGAGTGGTCTCGGTTGAAGAGCTCTACGACTACGTCTACGACCGCGTCCAGGAGGCCACGCCGAACCAGACGCCCGGCAAGTGGGCATTTGACGTCGAGGGCGAGCTCGCCATAGCCCGCAGCACCGTCGTGCGAAGGCCCTCCCCCGGCGAGGTCCCGCCGGCGCCGCAGCAGAAGCCGGCCGTGCCTGAAGGGGATGGGGCCGGCGGGGGCGTGCGCGACGCGGATCGGGCCGGCGTGCGCGACGCGGATCGGGCCGGCGTGCTCGAAGCGGATCGGGCCGGCGTGCGGGTGCCGGAAGGGGGCGCTCCCGAAGTGGTACCGGCGCCCAGGCGGTTCAGATTGCCCCTCGGAGCGGTCGCCGCCTGCGTCCTCGCACTCGCAGGCGTGGCGGCGTTCATGGCGGTGCGGCCCGGCGCCGCTATCAGCTCGAGAAAGATCCTGTTCACGACCGCAGCGGGCGGCTCCTTCGACATCTATGCGGTGAGCGCCGAGGGAACCGGCGCCGAGCCCCTCACCATGACCGAGGGAGACAAGGAGTTCGATCCGGCGTGGTCCCCGGACGGCTCCCAGATCGCGTTCGTAATGGCTCCGGCCGGAAGCCAGGCGGGCGACGTCTATGTCATGGAGGCGGACGGAAGCGACCCGCGACCGCTCACCGACACGCCAGAGGCGGAGCGGCGCCCGGCGTGGTCGCCCGACGGCTCACAGATAGCCTTCGTCCGGTCGGCGGAGCCAAAGTCACCGGGCGACATCTACGTGATGGGGGCCGAGGGGGGCGAGGCCCAAGCGGTCACCGAGACGCCAGAAGGGGAAGACGGCGCCTCGTGGTCGCCCGACGGAGCCCGGCTCGCATTCGGGCGATCCAATCAGGGCTCCTCCGGGGACATCTACGTGATAAGCCCCGACGGCTCGGGGGAGAACCAGCTGACGACCACGCCCGAGACCGAGCGTTTGCCTGCGTGGTCGCCCGACGGCGCCTCGATCGCCTTCATCCAGGCTTCCGATGCCACCTCGGCCGGTGACGTCTTCGTCATGAAACCCAACGGGGCAGGGACGCAGCGCCTGACTTCGAGTCCGGAGGCCGAGGACCGCCCGGCGTGGTCGCCGGAGGGCGACCATCTGGCGTTCAGGAGAGCCGCCAACCTCAGCTCACACAGCGACATCTGGGTGATGGCGCCGAGCGGAGCAAACCCCCAGCAGGTCACGACGACGACCACGGCCGAGTACCAGGTCGCTTGGTAAAGGGCCCATAGGGAACGGTGCGCGCAGCGGTGCCTGGGTCGTGGACAGACAATTTAAGGGTGGACGGGGAGCGTAGCACCGGCTAGGGTTCGAAGTGAGGAGGGTGGTCGCAGTGCGGCCGCCCTGGCCCGCGCCTCAACAACAGTTCGTGAGGGTCCGGGCAGCGCTCGGCCGGACCCGGTCAGCTTGGAGGCGCGTTATGGAACAAGGGTGGTACTCGCCGGTGCTTTCGGCCCTCGGGGACGACGAGCTCGAGCGGATCTTCGAACGATCGGTCCCGAGGAAGCTCGCCACCGGCGAGGTCCTCCATCTCGCCGGCGACCCCGCCGACCGGATCCACCTCCTCGAACGAGGGCTCGTCAAGCTCACCGCAAGGGATGGTGAGGGGCGGGACACGATCCTCGGCCTTGCGGTCCCAGGCGATCTCCTCGGCGATGTCGCCGCGCTCGACGGCTACGGACAGCCCCTCGATGCGGTGGCCGCGCGACCAAGCAAGCTCGTCTCCCTCGACGCCGAGGTATTCCTCAGGGTTCTCGGGAGGTCGGCCAAGGCGTCCCTCGAACTGGCGGCCACGCTCGCGGTGCGGACTCGCTGGATGTTCGACACGGCGCTCGAGCGCTCCTCGACCGAGGTGCCGGGGCGAATGGCGGGCCGCCTGCTATGGCTAGCCGAGCTGCTCGGACAGATGAGAGGGACCACCATCGTGCTCGAGCTCCCGCTCAGGCAGGGAGACCTGGGGCGCCTCGCCGGCATGTCGAGGGAAAGCGCCTGCAAGACGCTTCGGACCTTCAGGAGCCAGGGCATCCTCGACTACCAGGGGCAGAAGCTCAGGATCCTGCGCCCCGACGCCCTCGATCGGATCAGGTGCGCCGGCCGGGTCAAGTCCCTCACCACGCCTGCCGATGCGAGGGTCGCGGGGGTGCCTCGGGCGGACCAAAGAGGCAAATGGGGCAGGACAGAGGCGGAGCGCGAAGAGTTCTTGAGAAAAACCTCAGGAAACGCTAAAGGCCCCACCTCCGGCGCCGATACCTCAAGTGGGTATTGACGAGGGATGGGACGATGGACGCACGGCCCCCTCCCACGGGCCGTCCACGAGCCTCCCAGCCCGCCCCCCAAGCCGGCCCGCCCTCGACAAATCCCACAGAGTGCCCCCTCCGGGGGGCACTCTCGCGTCCGCCCCCGAACGGCGATGATGGGGACGTGACCTCAGCCGCACCCTCCATGGCCATTCAGTGCTCCACGGGTCCGTTGTGGTCGTTCGAGCTCGGTGACGCCCTCGACCTCATTGCCGAGGCCGGCTTTTCTGAGATAGAGCTCATGGTCACGAGGGATCCAAAGACCCAGGACCCCGCACTCCCGCTGCGCCTGGCCACCGAGCGTGGACTGCGCATAGGGGCGGTCCATGCCCCCTTCCTCGTGGTCACCCGCAGCGTGTGGGGTTTCGACCCCATCGCCAAGGTCAAGCGAGGGGTGGCCATGTGCGCGGAGCTTGGGGCAGGGACCCTAGTGGTCCACCCTCCCTATCTCTGGGAAAGGAGATACGCAGGCTGGATCAGGGCCGAGCTTGCCCCCTTCGCAGCGGCTCACGGAGTGAAGGTTGCCGTCGAGACGATGTACCCGGCCGCCGTGGCCGGGCGAAGAGTGACAGGCTACCGGTGGATCAAGCCGGAAAACCTCGCCGCCGCCGCGCCCCTCGTGGTCATGGACACTAGTCACCTCGCCGTGGCGGGCTTCGACATTGTGGCCACCTGCAAGCTGTTCGGGCCCAAGCTCGCTCACATCCATCTCTCCGACAACGCAGGCGACGGCAAGGACGGTCACCTCGAGATCGGCAGCGGCCGGCTGCCGCTTACGGAGCTCGGCGCGGCTTTGCGCGCCACCGGCTATGGGGGCCCCGTTTGCCTCGAGGTGTCGCTGTCCCGCCACGGGGCCGATCGCAGCATGGCGCTCGCCGTGCTCAAACGAAACCGGGCCAGGCTCGAGACCGCGCTGAGGCCGGACAACTCCCATATCCTGCACGAGTGAGAAGAAACACCGCGCTCGCAATCGCGCTTCTGCTCGCCGCCATCGCACTCGCCGGCATCCTCGGAGTGATCCGCCTTTACGCGCTTACCGCCGGTTAGAGGTTATGCGGGCCGGGCGCTAGCGGCGCGGCGGGCCCACTATTGCGGTCGATCCCTCCCCTGCCCTGAGGCGGGCGGCTGCATCTCCATTGTTGACCGCCAGCGAGAGCTGGCTGTAAGAGTCCTCGACCAGAACGAACTCGTCGGGCTCGACATCGGAGAATGTGCCCGCATGAAAGACGTTGAGTCGGTGTCCCTCCATCCGGACCTCGAGGCGCTTCTCCTCGGCAAGGCCCACCTGGGCGAGACGAGGCATACCGAAGTTGAACTGCAGGTTGCCGAAGCGATCGACCTGAAGGACCTCGGCGTGGAGGTGGTCGTTGTGAGTCCAGGCTTCCGGCACCTCGAGCGAGACGAGATTAGAAGCAGCAATCTCGGGCCCGAGCTCCGACGGATCGACTCCTTCTGCAATGTGCGCCGCCGACGGCGCGAACACGTCCCTGCCCTGAAAGGTGCGCGACACGGGTGTGAGGAGGTAGCGTTCATTGACCAGCTCGAAGGCCCGCTTAACCCCACCCGAGTCGGTCGCGGCCGGCATCAACAGACCATTGTCGGGCCCCACAAGGACCTCATCGTCTTGGGTTTCAATCACGATCGCGCGACGGCCCGAACCCACACTTGGATCCACTACTGCCAGGTGCACGGATCGAGGCAAGAAGCGAAGCGACTGCTGGAGGACGATGGCGCCGTGACGAATCTGCTGACGCAGGATGTAGTGATGCACGTCGATGATGCGCACCTCGGGCGCGATACGGAGGATGACGCCGCGGCACACGCCCACGAACTCGTCTTCGAGGCCGTAGTCGGATAAGAAGGTGATGAAGTCGCGTTTGCTCAAGAGAAGACGGGCGCTACTTACCCTGTTGTCTGCGCTGCCAGCGCGTCTTCTTGAGCATCTTGCGATGCTTCTTCTTACGCATCTTCTTCCGGCGCTTCTTTACAAGTGACGGCATTCATTCCTTCCTCCAACCATTGGGCCTTCCTCCAACCATTGGGCCTTCCTGCAACCATAGGCCACGACCCTTGCCTGATAAGTGATGGTTCACCGGACAAATCAACCTACTCTGTCTGAAACAGATTGCGGAGATTGACGGGGCCGCGCGAACGTCCGTTGGTGCTTATTCTGATCGACCCAAGCCTAAGGCCTTTGACGCCTTCCGTGACGGGCGAAACCATCTTGAGGGTGTCCCTGGCCCCCCCGTTTTCGAGGACACCAATGCCCACGCACGAGCCTTTGCCGTCTTCCATCCCCACGACGATGCCGTCGAGCAGTGCCAGGTCGAACTCGGGCGGCAGGGAGGGCATGAACACCTGGGGCTTGATGCGCCAGCGCGAGAGTCCTGCTTGAAAGTAGGCGGCGAACTGCCGCTCCCTGTAGGTCGTGCGTTCCTCGACCGAACGCGTATCCACGGCTTCGGGCACCTCGAGCTCGATGACCTCGGCCGTCGTGAACCGGCGAGTGTGGCCGAGGATGGGCTCGAGCTCGCCCCCCCTGCTGAAGGCGATCACGATGTCGGGAGGGGCGAGGTCCATCTTTGAGAACTTCTGCAACTGCCCCGCAACGCCTGACACGGACCCCGTGGTGTCGATGATCACGAGCTTGCAATCCGCCGCCATGGCTCGTGCCACGAGCTTCGCCGTGCCGGTCACCAACGGCAGCATGTGCCCGGCTGGGGTCAGGGCACCCACGAAACCAAGCCCATCGGCGTCCCGGATCGACTCTCTGGCCACGTTTCCCATGCCGCTGCAGAGCTTGAGCCCCACAGTGGTCGGCGGGCCGACCGTCGACTGCCCGATGTCGGCGTCGACGATCGCTGTCGGAATACCTGCAGCCACGGCCCGCGCGGCGAGGTCGATCCCGAAGGTCGTCTTTCCTGTATCCATGCCCCCGACCAGGAAAACGACGCCTGGAACGGCGAACACCCGCTCGAGCGCGGCTTCGTGGCCGGCCCATTGGTGCTGGTTGGGCTGGGGACTGGAGCCGGTGCCGGGTAGCGGATCCAACAGGTTCTTCTCCTTGATGCCTCGGCAAAACAAAAAACCGCCCACGAGGGCGGCGGGATCGCGGCTTCGGGAGGCCGGGGCCGGGCGGGGGCCCGGCCTGACCTTTAGCCTGCGTCCATGTAACGCTGCTGCAGGTACCTCCTGATGTCGTCTTCGCGAATCCTGTAGCCGCGGCCAACCCTGACGGCGGCGAGCTGCCCACCCTTGATGAGCCGGTAAACCGTCATGTTGGAGACCCGAAGCTGGCGCGCCACTTCGGCGACGGTCAGCAGGCGGCCCATGACGGAAGGATCGGCCCCGGAATCCACGGTCTCAGACATGTGGCGGGAGTATAGCAGGGTGCCTGCTGCGCCATGATGTGAACCTGCCCCGGCCCCTGAGGAAGAACGATCCAGGCACGCGGGACCGGCTCGCGGGGCCGCTCGCGGGGCCGCAAACTACGCGGGACCTCAGACTACGCGGGGCCGGCTTGGTTGCGCCTCGGGGACGGCCGCTGTCCGGCCCGGTCGCACCGGGCTTTGGGTGTGGAGCTGTCAGTACGGCGGATCCTCCCCAACGAGCCCGTCCACCGACTCCCGGATGAGGTCGGCATGGCCGACGTGCCGTGCGTATTCCTCGATCATGTCGATCAGGATGCGGCGCAGGCTGGGTGACTCACTCCAGGGGATGTAGCGGACTAGCTGCTCAAGGCCGCCGCCGGCCAGCGCCTCAGTTACCGCGGAGCGGGAGCGGGCGACGGCGTCCTGCCAGAGCGCCATAAGCTGCTCGGGGGTGTCCTCGGCGGCCGAGTGCCAGTCCCAGTCGGGGTCGGCATCCCAGTCCACTGTGTCCCACGGGGGCCTCTGGTCTCGCCCGAGCAGTGACCGGGAGAAATAGTCGTCCTCGACTTTGGCCAGGTGTTTGAGCAACCCGCCCAGGGTGATCGACGAGGCGCCCACCGTCGCCCTCAGGCCGGCCGCTTCCAGTCCCCCGCACTTCCACGCCAGGGTCGCGCGCTGGCGCTCCAGGGAGCCAAGGAGGGTGGCGGTCTCGTCGCCAGCGACAGGAGGTTCCGGCCGACCCTGCTCGCCCACCTGGCTCATTGGTGGTGAGTTTACCGGCGGGGATCACCTCGAAGACCACCATTCGGCCACAGCCGCGACGCGGCAGGGCAGACCTACGCGGGGCCGGCTTGCGGGAGGGCAGACCTACGCGGGGCCGGCTTGCGGGACCGCAGACCTACGCGGGGCCGGCTTGCGGGGCCGCAGACTGCGCGGTGCCGGACAGGGCTTGGCCGAGAAGCCGCCACGACGGCTCGTAGGTGCGGGGCACGCGGTTGTCGTCCATGGGGATCACAATGACGTCGTTGTCCTCTGCGGCCGCAACGGCGAGCGCGGGGTCGTTGATATCCATGATCGCTATCGCCGGGATGCCGCGCCTTATCGCAGCCCCCGCAAACCCATGATCGGCGAAGACGACGTCGGGCCACGGCTCCGACTCGAGGAGCACCTCCATTGCCCCTGGGCCGTGCGTGTGCAGCAGGGAAGCCCCGTCGGCAAGGCAGCCGACGCCGCCTGTGTAGCGGACCTCGAGCCTGCGGCCGTTGATCCCCCGCCGTTCGCCTTCGAGGGGCCGCACGAGCTTTCCCCCGGCCGACTGATAGCTCTCGGCGACGTGAATGTGATGCTCGAGCAGCCCCGTTGGATGTCCGGTTGCGATCAGTAATGTCGCGCCGCGCCGCGCTTCGTCGGCGAGCCGCCGGCCTGCGGCCGCGATCTCCCCGACCGTCAGGCGAGGGTCGATGTTGTCGTAACCCCCCAAGTCGTCGACATCGGGCGAGCACCCCGTGATCGCCGCCATGAAGCCGAGAATCTCGGCCGTCGAGTAACGCGGTGGCGGCATGCCGAAGGTCTTGTCGGGATCGCCTTCAGCGAGGGCGCGCATGTTGCCGATGGCGTTGCGTCTCGGGTGGGATTGATGCGGCCCCGTGATGCCGGCGGCCACGAGCGCTTGGATGGCTTCTTCCTCTGTGATGAAGGTCATACCTTTCATCCTAGTGGCGGGGCCGGACCAAACCGTTGATCCGGGGCGCCGGCCTCAGCGCGTGCAGGGGCCGGTGGGGACGGGGCGGGTCGTGGCGGCCCCCGCTGCCACTTGTGAGGCGACCTCACTTGCGGTAAGTGCATAGCCGGTGTCGCCGTCTGTTGTCGAAGCCGCGAAGACAACACCGGCGACTCGGCCGTCGGGAAGCACGAACGGCCCCCCCGAGTCCCCCTCGCGCACCGGCGAGCGCAGCTCGTAGACCTCGCGCGCCACGGGGGAGCGCCCATAGATGTCGAGCCCGTTCGCTTGATAGCGATCTTGGACGGCGGCTCGATGGATGACCAGGCGGCCGGCTGCGGTTCCAGGGAAGCCGAGCGTGGCCCCAGGCTGGGAGCGAGCCTGGGGCGTGGTGGCGAGTTCGAGAGGGGGGCCGGCGAGTCCCTCGATGTGCACGAGGGCGACGTCGGTGCCGGGGTCGAACAGCACAACCGCACCCGAATGGCGCCCCTCCGAGTCCTCGACCGTCACCTCGCCGGCGCCGGCGACGACGTGTGCGTTCGTCGTCACCGTGTCTCCGCCCGAGACCCAGCCACTCCCGACCTGGACGCCGCCGCATGCTGCCGCGAGCACCCTGACGGTCGATCCCTGCGCCTTGGAGGCGGCCCGGCGCGCAGAGGCCCGCCCGGGGAGATCGACCGGCGGGCCGATCTGCCTGGGCAACCCGGCGAAGACCTGGGGGAATCCCGAGGTGTCGAGGTAGTGGCGCAGGTAGGCGACCACGTTGGGCGGCTCGGGAAGCGCTGAGTTGAGCACGGCGAGCACGCGCGAACGACCGACGGATCTGGCCACGGGCCGCGACGGAGCCTGCACAAGCAGAGAGGCGGTGATCCAGAACGCAACCACGACGACGAGCACGCCGGAGACTGCGCCGAGCATCGCGTTGAGCGGCCCGAAGTGTGCCTTCCTCGCCAGTCTGGCAAACCGGCTCCCCAAGAGATGGCCAACAACCTGTCCAAGCGAGAGCCCAATGAATACGACGACAAGGGAGATCACGACGGCGGTGATCCCCGCTTCTTCGGTGAACCTCGACGCCACTCGAGGTCCGAGGACAACCCCGGCGGCCAGACCGGCCAAACCTCCTCCGTACTCGAACACCTGCCCCACGAGCCCGCGCCTGTAACCCCTAAACGCCGCTATTGCCGCAAGGACGCCGATGATGCCGTCGACGATGTTCACACGAGAAGCCTCATCAATCGAGGCCAAGGCCCGTTTGTAGGGCCCTGAAGGTGGACGCCGAGTTCAGGAATGCGGCGACCGCGAAGACGGCCCACGGAAACCTAGTGACCCTCTTTGCATACCTGTGCGCAAGGATCAGCATGAGGGCGGGAAAGGCCGCTCCGTAGACGTAATGAAGCCATGACGGGCCGTTCGATTGCGGCCGGGCACCGGTTGCAAACAGCGCGGTGCCGACCACCAGCTGGATCCCGATGACCACCTGAAGGGCAGCGAGCAGGATCCAGTACCCGCCACCCGGGTCACGGTTGCGGACGAAGGCGTAGATCGCCCACAGCCACATGACCGCGAAGCCGGCGGGGATTGCGAAACCAACGTATCGGTGCAAGATGTCCACGGTGCTTCGAGGGTAAACGAGCCGGTCACTCCGGGAGCCTGGCGGTCCACCCTTGCGGTCACGCCGAGGCGCCCCCCGATCAGCGCGCCAGAGCCGCAAGCCGGGGCAGGCACGCATCGAGCACCAGGCCAACGGAGCGCTCCACCTCACCCCTGTAAGGCCTCGAGACATCATCGGGGGCCGCGTCCTCGAACCACTCGGGCGGGATGATCTCAGGCACCTCACACATCTCGGCGAAGTGCATGGTCCATGCCTTTGGCACCACCGTCTCGGCCTGGTAGCCGCCACCCCCCGTGGCGACCCATCGTCCCGAAGCAAACCGGTGCGCCGTGTCGTGAAGGACTTGTGCGATGCGCGGGTAGGCGGGCATCGTGAGCCCGAGGTTGGCGAGTGGATCGCGGTGGTGGGTGTCGGCGCCGAGCTGAGTGAGGATGAGATGCGGCCTGAACGCGTCGGCAAGGGACGGGACCACCTCCTCGAGCGCCCACAGATAGTCGTCCTCGCCGGTGCCGGGCATGAGGGGGATGTTGGCCGACGTGCCGACGGCGTCGCCGGCCCCGGTCTCGTCCTCGAAGCCCGTGCCTGGATAGAGGTAACGTCCGGACTGGTGCAGCGACACGGTGAGCACCCTGGGGTCGTCGTAGAAGATCCACTGGACCCCGTCGCCGTGGTGGACGTCGACATCGACGTACATGACGCGCCAATCGGGCGCCATCTCGAGCACGGCGGCAATGGCCACAGCGGGGTCGTTGTAGATGCAAAACCCGGAGGCTTCGCTTCTCCTGGCATGGTGAAGACCGCCCGCAGCATTGAACGAGTGGGCCGCCTCTCCGTTCGCAACCATCTGAGCAGCCGCTATCGAAGCGCCGCACACCGCCTTCGACGCCATGTGCATGCCCGCGAAGATCGGATCGTCGGAGGTCCCGAGCCCGTAGGAGAGGCCCTCGTGTCCGGGCACCGACCCGTCATCGATCCCGCTAACGGTCGCCACGAAGCCGGGGTCGTGGACTGCGAGGATTTGCTCGTCGGTCGCCACGCGCGAGCTCGTGGCCCCGACATGATCGAGGGCCGTCAATCCGAGCGACCGGACGTGGTCGTAGGTGAGAAGGACGCGCGCAGGACGCAGAGGATGGGTCGGACCGAAGTCGTAGGCGCGCGCGAGATCGTCGACGATGACGAAGGCAACCGAGTCGGCCACTATCGCATCTGTGCGCGCTGCAGCTTGCCCGAGTAGTCGATCCCGATCGTCTTCCACTCTGTGAACTCGTCCAGCGCCTGGGGACCTGCTTCTCGATGCCCGTTGCCCGTGTTCTTCATTCCGCCAAAGGGAACCTGGATCTCCGCCCCGATCGTCGGAGCGTTCGCGTAGATGATGCCGAACTCGAGCTGCTGAGCAGCCTTGAAGACGTTGGTGATGTCGTGGGTGTAGATCGCACAAGACAGCCCATAGTCGACGCCGTTGGCTGCTGCAATGGCTTCGTCGACGGAGTCCACCCGCATGATCCCGGTCACAGGCCCGAACACCTCTTCTGTGGCGATACGCATGTCGGGAGTCATGTCGTCGAACACGGTGGGCGCGATGAAATAGCCGTTGGCGTGCTCATCTCCCGTGAGCTCTTCACCGCCGGTCATGAGAGTTGCCCCCTCCTTCTGGCCGACCGCGATGTACTCGAGCACCCTGTCCTTCTGCTGCTCATTGATCACCGGCGCAAGCTCAACATCGGGGTCTAGTCCGTTGCCCACCTTCATCTTTGAGACCCTGTCGAGCAGCCGATCGGTGAACGGCCCCCGGATGTCGTCGTGCACGATGAGCCGGGATGTCGCCGTGCAGCGCTGCCCCGACGTCGCGAACGCGCCCCATGCGCTCGCCTCCACAGCAAGGTCGAGCTCGGCATCGGGCATCACTATCAGCGCGTTCTTCGAGCCAAGCTCCAAAGAGCAGCGTTTCATGGTGCTCGCACACTTCTCGTTGATCATGCGCCCGACCTCGAGCGAGCCTGTGAAGGACACGGCCTTGATCCCTGGATGATCGACAAGCGCCGCACCCGCGTCGGCCCCGTAGCCGTTGACGAGGTTCAACACGCCGGGTGGCAGCCCCACCTCGCGAAAGATATCGACGAGCAGCGCAGCACACAGCGGTGTGTCCTCAGCCGGCTTGAACACAGATGTGCAGCCCGAGACCACGGCGGGCGCAATCTTCCACAGCGGAATCGCAATCGGGAAGTTCCACGGGGTTATGAGACCGACGACTCCGACCGGATGACGAAGCGTCATATAGATCTTGTTGGGAAGCTCGGCTGGAATCGTGTCCCCGAAGAAGCGCCGCCCCTCCCCGGCCATATAGAAGGCGAAGTCGATGCCTTCCTGGAGGTCGGCGCGCGACTCCTTGAGAGTCTTTCCCATCTCGCGCGTCATGATCTCGGCGAGCTCGTCCCTGCGCTGCTCGAGGATCAGGCCGGCGCGCAGAAGGTAGTCGGCGCGCTCGGGGACGGGCGTGGCCATCCACTCCGGGTAAGCGCCGGCGGCCGCCTCGACCGCCCGGTTGACGTCGGCTGCACCCGATCGGGCGAAGGCGCCGATCACCTCGTTGCGATCGGCAGGGTTGCGCGACTCGAAGGTGTCACCCGAGACCGCCTCGACCCACTCACCGTTGATGAAGTTGCCGAAGTCCTGCGCCATCGGAGCTCCCCTCCTCAAATGCGTCACATCGCTGTGCCGGGGAATCCTATCGGGAGCCGGGTGGCTCCTCGAGTGCGGCGGGGGCCTCGTTCTCGGGGATCGGCAGGCCCATGATCACGGCATCCCAAAGCTCGCCGTTCTTCCGGCGCCAGTGGCGCCGGAGGTAGCCCTCCTGTTCGAACCCGAACCCGGCATAGAGCCTTATCGCAGCGGCATTATGCGGCCACACCTGGAGGGCGAGCTTGTGCGCGCCGGCCGCCCTCGCCCAGTCGATGACTGCCCTCAGGAGCCCTGAGCCCACTCCCCGTCCCCGCCACCCCTCGATGACATGCATTCCAAGGTCGGCGATCTCCGTGCCCCTCACCCCCGCCATGCCCACGATCGCGCCGTCTGCTTCGGCGACGAACAGCGCCTCTGTGGGGTCGTTCATCCTCTCAAGCCAGCGCGCCCGCACGGCGGCTTCGTCGATCGGGAGCTCGCCGCCGATGAAGCGCCCCTCTGCCGCCACCGACTCATAGGAGGCGATCATGCCGTCGACGTCGGCGGCCTCGGCGCGCCTTATCCTCACACCTGGGCGCCGCCGGCGAGCTCCTGCGATCTTTCCATCGCCGCCTGAATGGCGTTCAGGAAAGCCGCACGCACGCCCGACTGCTCGAGCACACGAATGGCCCGAATGGTGGTGCCGCCGGGCGAAGTCACCATCTCGCGCAGCTCGACCGGATGCATGCCCTCATCGCGCAGCAGGCGTGCAGAACCGAGCATCGTCTGGATGACGAGCGTGCTCGAGATCTCGCGCGACAGCCCGAGGAGGATGCCGGCCTCGATCATGGCCTCGGCAAGCAGCGCGAAGTATGCGGGCCCCGAGCCCGAGATAGCGGTGACCGCGTCGAGGTAGCTCTCCGGCACCTGCACGACGCGTCCCACGTTTCTCAATACCTCGTCGGCGACGGCGAGATCCGCCGCACTCGCGTGTCTGCCGGGCGAGATCCCCGCCATGCCCTCGTGCACGGTTGAGGGAGCGTTCGGCATCGCCCTCACCACGGGCGCCTCATTGGACAGTCCCGCCTCGATGGCGGCGATGGGGATGGCCGCCACGACCGAAAGCACCACCTGGTCCGCCGCCACGTGATCGGAGATGGACGTGAGCAAGGCATCGATGTCCTGCGGCTTGACGGCAAGCACGACCACCTCCGCCCCCGCCGCCGCGGCCCCGTTGTCCAAAGAGGTCTGGATTCCATAGCGGTCGGCAAGCTCGCTCAATCGCTCCGCCCTGCGCCCGGTTGCAACTATCTCGGTGGCCTTGCACCACGTGGACGCAAGCAGGCCCGCGATGAGCGCCTCTCCCATCCGTCCGCCTCCGAGCACTGCGAGCTTCGCCATACCGCTGCTTATCATGGACCACGCGCAGCACTGTTGAGCAGCACTGTTGAGAGGATCTCCGTGGGCCTGTTCACCCGAGCCGTCATGACGGCGGCAGACCATCCGAAGGTCGAGAGCCTGGTTACGCGGGGCCGGTTGGCCCGGCCTGTGGTGCAGCGATTCGTGGCCGGGGAGGACCTCGAGGACGCGATTCAGGCGATCAAGGACCTCAACTCGAGGGGGGTCGGAGGCATTCTCGATCTTCTCGGCGAGGGCGTCGAGAATCCCGAGGGAGCGATCCAGGCGCGCGATGACTACCTCGCCTCGGTCCTGCGAATCGAGGAGACCGGGATCGACACCACGGTAACTATCAAGCCGAGCCAACTCGGCGTCAGTTTCGACAAGGCCGGCTGCATCGATCACCTGAGGGCGATTGCGGCCGCCACACGCCGGATCAAAGTCGGCATCGAGATCGACATGGAGCAGTCACGCTTCGTTTCCGACACCATTGAGGTCTATCGGACCCTGCAGCCCGAGTTCGGCGACCTGCGTCTGGCGGTTCAGGCCTACATGAGGCGCACACCGGCCGATCTTCAGGCTATGGCGGAGCTGCGGCCGCGCGTGAGGCTCATCAAAGGCGCCTATGAAGAGCCGGAGGCCATCGCCCTTCAGAAACGCAGCGAGATAACCGCTCAATACGCGCACCTCATCGAGTGGTTGTTCGACCACGGCACCGATCCGGGCATCGCCACGCACGACGAGGCTCTCATCGAGCACGCCAGGGCCACCGCCGAGCGCGCCGGGGCCACCTCCGGTGACTACGAGATACAGATGCTTTACGGGATCAGGAGAGACCTGCAGACCAGGCTGGCGCGCGAGGGTTTCAGGGTCCGCGTCTACGTGCCGTTTGGTTCGGCCTGGTACCCGTATCTCATGCGCCGCATCGGCGAGCGCCCTGCGAACCTGCGCTTCTTCCTGCGCGCGCTTGCAGGCCGCTAAGGGGAGCACAACGGGCCCCAGAAACCTCGGCTGGGCCACCCCGTGCACTTCCCCATACACGGAGGGCTTGCCCTCGGCCTCTGAGGCCCGCTGGTCCGAGAGACTCGCGCCTCTCGAAGTGATAAAGAAAATAGCGAGACGCTCACTTGCACGTCAACCGAGCTTTTGTGCTAAGGGAGGACGAATCGCCCCTAGGCTCCGCAAAAAAGTTTCTTCGCGCTTTGCCGGTGCGGCGCCAAACCTGAGCCGGCCGGTAGCTCAGGCGGCTCCCTAGTCCGCTCGGTGAAGGACACGGACGTTGTTCAAGGGGACGGCCTGCGCGCCTAGCTGATACTTGTATCGCTCGGGGCCGCGCAGGAGATCGACGGTCTTGAGCCCCTTGGCAATCGATGACTTCACAAGCTCGGAAACGAGCACGAGCCCCGGCGACAAGCGCGCCGCGCTTGGTTCGTAGGCCGAGTTGTAGAGGTAGAAAGTGTCGTCGACCTCGAAGCCGAAGGTTGCGGCCACCGCTCGGTCGCCGATCTCGAGGAGGTCGAGCTTCAGCCACCCGCGCGGCATGAACTCATCTGCGATCCTTCTAAAGAAGCTCTGCATTGCCTCGCCCATGAACCTGCCCTTGTGGCCTTCCGCTTCTTTGTGCATCTCGAAAAAGGTCTTCAGATCGGCGTCCAATGACTCCTCGGTTGCGGTCCTGAAGATCGCGTCGGGATAGTCGCGCCCGAGACGACGTCTCTTGCGCTTGAGCTCATGCCGTTCCTTGGAGTCGAGGCCCTCGAGATAGGTGTCCCAACTGTCGGGCAACACCACGATGGCCGAGGTCTCCTCTTGCTCGAGCAAAAACCCGAACCCGCGCCGGTCGGCACTCTCAACCAAGAACTCGGCGAAACCCAATGGGACCGGCATGTTGTGGGCATCGAGCTCGTCCCACGATGTTTCCGTGGTGCCGAGCCAGCCCGTAAGGGCATCGGCGACATCGTCGCGATCGTCAAGTGAGCAGATGGGCCCCAGGTAGTCGGTCAGGTCGATGCCTCCGACGAAACGCAGGATGTCTCTGCCGTCCTCCTGCTTCCTGTAGAGCGGGACGAAGGCCGCCACCCCCCCGGCCCTGCGCATGGTCAGGACGAGCAGCTCCTTACCGGCCTTGAACTCCCCCCACCACAGGCGGTGCCACTGAGGGCTTGCGAAGATGTGCCGGTTGGGGTCGTGGTCAAGAAGGCGACCCCACGCTGGGTCGTCGAAGCAATCCTCCTGGCATTCGAGCTTCACGGTGAGCGTCATCCGCCCGCCACATTACCGGCGGAGCGACCTCTAGGCGCCCGGTTGCTTAGAGCGCTAAGGTCGGGTCGGCTTCACCGCTCGTGTAACGGCGCACTATCTCGGCCTGCACCACATCCAAGACCTCGTGCAAACCCTTGCGACGGCTCGACAAAGACTGCTCGTGTTGAGCCAACGACTGGATGATCGCCTTGATCTCGTCGCTCGAGACCTCGGGCAGGCGCATGAGGGTCTTCTCAGCGATCAGCTCCTCAACCCTTCGGTGCGGAGCGTCTGCGCTGCGCGGCACGGAGAGGTTCGGTGCCCGCTCGGGAAGGGGGAGGCCGTCTGAGGGACCGGTCGAGGCTCCAGGGTCGGCCAGGATTTGAGGCAACCGGGCCACCAGGTCGATCTCAGTTTGGCCCCCGTCGCGACGCTCGAGCTCGGCGTTAAGGATGTCGATGCGCCCCTGGCACAGCTTGCGCTCGAAGGAAAGCTCGGTCTCGCCTTCCATGCACTCCTCGCGCATGGCTCTGAGCTCGGTCAGGTTTCGCTCGCGCACGGCCTGGACGTAGGTGGGCTCCAGGATTCGTTCCGTGAGGCGCCGTCCACTGTCGGTCATGGGAACAGAATATCAAGAGACCTGAGTAAGTCCCAGGACGCGGCGCGCCTCAGCGGGCCCCGCCACGCCTCGCCTTGCTTGGCCGGCCAGGTCCGCAACGCGCGCCACCAGCTGAGCGTTGGAGGAGGCGAGCACCCCTGGGGCGAAGTAACGAGTGTCTTCGAGGCCGGTGCGAACGTGGCCGCCCTTTGCGATTGCGGCCCCGGTCACGGCGAGATGGCTCCTGCCGATTCCGGTGGCGCTCCAGGTAGCGCCGGGTGGCAATCGGGCACTGAGGAAGTCGATCACTCCGTCCCACGCGGGAAGCGCGCCCGCTACGCCGAGCACGAAATCGAAGTGCAGATGATGGTCGACACCGTGTTCCTCGGTGACGAGCAGTGCGTTTGCGATCATTCCTGCCTCGAAGATCTCGAACTCCGGCACGATCCCGAGGGCGCGCATGCGCGCGTAGAGGCGGCGCACCAACGGCAAGGGGTTAAGGAAGACTCCCTCCCCGAAGTTGACGGAACCGGTCGTTAGCGTCGCCATCTCGGGACGAAGCCGCAAGGGAGCTGCGCGCGCGTCTGCGTCGTCGCCGACCGCCCCTCCGCTCGTGAACTGCACGATGAGTTCCGTCTGCGATCTGATGGCGTCGAGCGCGGCCTCGAAGGCGCCGACGTCCATGGTCGGGTTGCCGCTCGCGTCACGCACGTGAAGGTGATAGATGGACGCTCCCGCCCGCTCACATTCAAGCGCGTCGCGCCCGATCTCGTCAGGCGTGAGCGGAAGGGCCGGCTGTTGGTCGCGGATGAGCTCGGCCCCCACGGCGGCAACGGTGATGATCAGCGGGTCCATCCACTACTGCTTCGCCGGTTGTCAGCAGATCGCTGCAACAACCGGGTAGGGGTTCACCGGGCCTCCCCCTCCGGGGTGATATTCGAAGTGAAGGTGCGGTGTGCCCTCAGCGTTTCCTGTGTCGCCTACCGTGGCGATCTGCTGGCCGACGGACACATGGCCGCCGCTCACAAGATTGTCTTGATTGTGCAAGTACCAATAATCGTTGCCGTCGTCCCCGGATAGAAAGATCATGTTGCCGCCGCTCCCGTCGTAAGCCGCATAGGTGATCGTCCCCGAGACGATGGCGACCACGGGGGTCCCATATGCAGCCATCATGTCGACCCCAACGTGCGTATGGCCGGCGCGCGGCGCGCCCCAGCTGTCGACGAAAGACACGGGCCCCGCCACCGGGCAGGCCTTCCCGCCGCTCGCCGGGGCAGGAGCGGGTGCAGGCGCCGGCGCGGGAGCGGGCGATGGTGTCGTGGCCGAAGACGCCGGCTCTGAGGTTTGGCGCTCTTGCGCAGCGGCGTCCGCTTGAGCTTGCGCCGCGGCCTCGGCTCGGGCCTGCGCCCTTGCCTCCGCCCGCGCACGCGCTCGCGCTCGAGCCCGGGCGCGCGCGATGGCTTCTTTAACGCGTTCGTATTCGGCGGCCGTGGCTTCGAACCGCTGCTGTAACCGGTCCGACTCTCGTTCGAGCTCCTGGGTCGCGGCACCAAGCTGAACCCTGCGCTCTACGAGCTCGGCAGCAAGGTTGTCGAGCTCGGCCTGGGTGCGGGCGTACTCGATGAAGAGCGCGTTGTCCTCCTCTGTCGTTTGCGAGAGCAGGTCGGCTTTGGCCGTGAGCTCGGTGAAGCTGTCGGAGCTAAAGAGGGCCTCGATCACGCCGGTTTCGCCCGATCGGTAAAGCTCATTGGCGCGCCGGACGACATCCCTGCGCAACTCGACGCTGCGCTCCTCGAGACCGGCCATGCGCTGCCTTATGTCGGCGACGCGGTTGCGGAGCTCGGCCCGCACGCTTTCCAGCCGCTCGATTCTTGCAGCAGCCGCGTCGAGCTCATTCTGGATCGAAGCCATGCGCTCCTGCAGGCGATCCAAAGAGCTCGTGTCCACCGCGCCGCTCGTGTGAACGGCACCGGCGAAAGTTGGCAACACAGACGCAAAAAGCACGACGAGCACGACGAGCTTCAGCGCATGCGATTTAAGCGTCCTCCCAGACATGACCGGGGAAGCTAGCACAACTAGCGCAGTGATAGCCAGGCCCCCCCACCGATTTTGATGAAGGAATAAACTGGTCCCAATGCAGAGAGACGTCTCAATCCCGTGAGGGGCATCGAGGACTATCTCGAGGAGATAAAGCGCCTCGAGGAAGACGGCGACCGCATAACCGCAACCGTGCTCGCCCGCACCCTCGACGTCTCCTTGCCCTCGGCGTCCGAGATGCTCAAGCGGCTCGCCGGAGAGGGCTATCTGAGCCGGGAGGATGGGGGCACGATTCTGCTCACGGGAGACGGGCGGCGCCTCGCCCACACCATGCTGAGGCGCCACAGGCTCGTCGAGTGCCTGCTCGTGGCCAAGCTCGGCATGTCCTGGTACGAGGTCCACGGCGAGGCGCACAAGATCGAGCACGCGATCTCGGCGCGCGTCGAGGAGGCGATGGCAAAGGCTCTCGACTACCCCGACTTCTGCCCTCACGGCCACCCGATCTGTCCCGTGGATCTGCGCGCGCTGTGGCGCCTCAGCGAGACCGAGGCGGGGGGCACGGGCGTCGTGGCCCAGATCTCGGAGGTTAAAGAGGACGTGCTTCCCTATCTCGACAAGATCGGCATTAGCCCGGGGGTGGAGGTGTACGTAAAGGACATCGCCCCCCTCGGCGGCCCCTTGACCGTCGAGACAGACACCGGAGTGACATCGCTCGGCCGTGAGCTCGCAGCCATGGTCCGCCTCACCGCTGCGCCTCAGGAACCGCCCCTGCCGCCGTAGCCGCCAAAGGCGGCGATGATGGATCGATGAAGGCCACTCCGTTCGGTAAAGCCACGCTTCTCGCTGCGGTCACGTGCGGATTGCTTGTTGGCGCGTGCGGGCAGGAGGTCTCTCCCCAGACGGCCCCCGCTGGCGGGTCAGACCGGTCATCGGTCAAGTCCGGCCGTGCAGGCACGGGGGCCGAGCCGGTCAAGGGCCCGGACTTCACGCTCGCGACCTTCGACGGATCGGGCTTCAGGCTCGCCGACCACAGGGGCACCCCCGTGGTGCTCAACTTCTGGGAGTCATGGTGAACGGTCTGCCAAGCGGAGCAGCCGCACCTCAACCAGTTGGCTGAGGACTACAAGGGAAAGGTGACCTTCGTCGGCGTCTCCAATCACGACACGATCCCGGACGGCAGGGCGTACGCCGAGCAGTTCGAGGTCCCCTATGCGCTTGGCCGCGCGCCCGAGGTCTGGGAGCAATTCGACGTGCCCTACCAGCCGGTCACCATCGTCCTCGACGGAGACGGCGCCGTCGCAACCCGCATCGACGGCGCCATCGATCCGTCGTCGCTGGCCAAAGAGATCGAGTCGCTCCTCTAGGCAATGGCATCGACCCCGAGCCCGGTGATGCACGACGCGCTACGACCGCTCGAGTTCCTGCTCGGGACCTGGGAGGGCGAGGGCAGAGGCAGCTATCCCACGATCGAGTCCTTCCGTTACCGGGAAGAGGCCCGCTTCTGGCATATCGGCAAGCCCTTTCTCGCCTACTCGCAGCGGACGTGGTCGGTCGTCGACGGATCGCCCATGCACTCTGAATCCGGCTACTGGCGGCCGCTGGGCGACGGCTCGCTCGAGGTCGTGCTTGCGCACCCCTTCGGCGCTGTGGAGGTCGATCGCGGCCTCATCGAGGGAGCGACGATCGAGCTGGCAAGCTCCTCGGTGGTCACGACCCCGTCGGCCAAACGTATCGACGGAGTGACGAGGAAGATGAGCGTCGCCGAAGGGGTCCTGAGTTACGTCTTCGCCATGGCCGCGGAGGATCAGCCCCTCCAGTTCCACCTCACCGCCCACCTCGAGCGCACCGCCTGAATCCCGGGTGGCAGGTCTTCTCTCTGACCGGCTTTCGTCAATTTCTCCTTGACAAGCGAGGCTCCGTCAATGCTAGATTGACGGTATGGCTCAGGAAAAGATCTCCCTCGAGGCCCTCATTGGGGAGGTCGAGGCTCGCTCCAAAACGTTTGCGCTCGGCGAACCCGCGCCGCCACTAGCGGAGCTCGACCGCCTCGGCGCTGCGGTGATGCTCGCAGGGGAGGTTGGCGGTGTGGCCGACGCGCTCGTCGACCACTTCGTGACCGCAGCGCGGGCGGCGGGCTGCTCGTGGGCTCAGATCGGCGGCGTCCTCGGCGTCACCAAGCAGGCGGCTCAGCAGCGTTTCGTCGAGGTGACCCCCGCCGGGGACCTCGTGGACGCGGGCGTCGAATCCACTACGTCCGGACGCAAGGGAAGCGGGCGGCGCTGGTGGCGGCGCGGCCTGCCGTTTTGGCAGCGATTCACCGGAGGAGCTCGTGCGGTCGTCGTCAACGCACAGATGGACGCCGGGAGCCTCCACCACGACTACATCGGTACCGAGCATCTCCTGCTCGGCCTCCTCCACGACGGCCTCGCCGCCGAGACCCTGGCGGCGCTGGGCGTCACCCCCGACGAGGTTCGCCGCCGCATCCTTGACATCGTCGGACCCGGGCGCAGGGACGCGGGTGGGCACATCCCCTTTACACCGAGGGCAAAGAAGGTGCTCGAGCTATCGCTCAGGGAGGCGCTCGAGCTCAAGCACAACTACATCGGCACCGAGCACATCCTGCTTGGCCTGCTAAGAGAGGGCGAGGGCCTTGCCCTGAAAATCCTGACGGAGCTGGGCGCGCCGCCGGCGGCGGTACGAAAGGAGCTTTTGGGACGCCTCACGCCTCCGGCCGACCCAACGCTCTGACTCAGTCGGCGTCGGAGGCCAGCGAGCTTCCCAGGTAGGCGGAATAGCCCCCGGCGGTCGCAAGGAGCAGCATCCGGAACTTGGACAGCCGGCGCATGCCGACAACCGAGTTGAAGGCGTCGATCCCGTCGGACAGCGCGCCGGCCTCGAGCCAGCCGCGCACAGATGCCCCCCTCTGCATCGCGGTCAAGAGCCCGATGCCGAGGGCGAGATCGCGGGCGCCGAGCCCCCGCGCCGCCATCCTCGTGTAGACGGAGTCGACGTCGCGACCCACCCACATCCTCGACGTCTTTGCGGGGGCCAGGGTGAAGGCCGTGCCCGTTGCGACGCGGAGCCAACCCATGAGCCTTGTGATGTCTTTCTCATCCATGCTCGAGCGCCTTTCTCACTAGTTCGCGGTCGTGTGGCCAGGCGAAGTCGAGGTCGTCGAGCTCGGAAGCCTCCACCCACCTGAGGTCGGCGACGTCGTCGTCGGGACTATATTCGCCTGCGACATAGGTGGTCAGGAAGCCGAGCGCAAGGACCGGTTCGTCCTCGTTGCCGTAGGTATGCACGGCCATCGAGATGCAGTCCTCGCTGGCCACCTCAACGGCAACGCCGAGCTCCTCTTTGACCTCTCGCACGAGCCCGTCAACGGGATGCTCCATCGGCCCGAGAAAACCCCCCGGGACATCGAGCCGGCCTTTATTGGGCTCCCGGCCCCGTACCGTGACGAGCGCCTTGCCGTCGCGCACGATGGCGGCCCCCACGGTCGGCGAGGCATTCCGGTACCAGGAACGCCCGCACTTCGGGCAGCGGCGACCGCCCTCGCCGTCGGGATCTTCGAGCGGGCTTGAGTCCGCCGGGCAGAACCGAAAGGGCCTCACGAGTCGCCGTCTCGGTCCCGTGACGGCTCGGCGCGCCGCCCGCGCTCGGCCTCCTCGTAGCGGGCGAGGGCGAACAACAGG
>JACCZU010000028.1 GCA_013695835.1 Candidatus Aridivita willemsiae | reverse complement strand
CCCATGACCATGTCCTCGACGGGCGCTTGCGGCACCGCCCCCAGGCCCTCCGCCTTGCTCATGAAGGCATCGGCGTCGTCGACCATGAACGTTACAACCCAGTGCGGGGGAACCTCGGGAGGAAACTTGTCGCCCATCTGGGTGGCGCCGGCGATCTCGCCCCCGTCCTGCCCCAGGGCCAGGTGCTCACCCCAGTCGGGGTCCTCCCGCAAGCGCCAGTCGAACACCGCCTCATAAAAGGCAACGGCCGCGGCCTTGTCCCTGGTCATCAACTGGCTCCAGCTCCACCCACCGGGCTCGGTCACGAACGCGGCCCCCTTGTGTTTTCCGGCCTCCCATAGGCCGGCGATCGCACCGTCGGGGCCGGAGAACACGGCGAGGCGCCCAGCGTCCATGCCGTCGAACGGCGGCTGATGGACGGTGCCGCCGTTGGTCGTGATCGAGGCGGCGGTGGCGTCTGCGTCGTCGGTCGCGATGTAGGTGGTCCAAGCCGTTGGCATGTCCTCTGCAAGGAGCGGTCCGACGCCCGCGACCGCATGACCGTCATGGGTGAACTGGGCGTAGCCTCCGGCCTCTGGGCGGGGGTCGACTTCGGCACTCCATCCGAACATTGCACCGTAGAAGGACCGGGCGCCGGCCGGGTCGGAGGTGGCGAGGTCGACCCAACAGGGACGGCCCGGCTCGTAGGCATCACGGATCGGCATGGCGGCATCATAGTGGCGGCAAGGAACCGTGCCGGCCGGTCCTCCCTCGAGGGCTCGTGATCGGGAGCCTTGGGAGTTGCGCTGGCTGCGGGCACTGCGGTTGCGAGAACTTGACTTCAAGTTAACTTGAACTTGTAGTCTCAGGGGGCAAGCCCGGCCGACGGTGGCCGACCGATGATCTTCGGCCCTCAACCCGGTCTTTAGTATGGACAACCGCCCTCGAAGGAGAGTGAGATGGCATCGCAGGCCCCGCTGGCGATCGAGGCCACAGGCCTCGTCAAGGACTTCGACGAGACCCGCGCCGTTGACGGCGTCGACCTGGCCGTGCGGAGCGGCTCGGTTTACGGCGTCCTCGGCCCCAACGGCGCAGGCAAGACGACTACGATCCGGATTCTGGCGACCCTGCTTCGCCCGGACGCCGGCAGCGCCCGGGTCCTTGGGTACGACATCGTCGAGGAGGCGGACTCGGTGCGGAGCGCGGTCAGCCTCACCGGCCAGCTGGCTTCGGTGGACGAGGACCTCACCGGCCGCGAGAACCTGATCCTGATCGGCCGCCTGCTTGGACTCAAGAGGGCCGGAGCAAAGGCGAGAGCCGCCGAGCTCCTCGAAGCCTTCGGTCTCGCCGAGGCGGCGGCTCGGCTGGTCAAGAACTACTCCGGCGGGATGCGACGCAGGCTCGACATCGCCGCAAGCATCGTGGTCACCCCGCGGCTGATGTTCCTCGACGAACCCACCGCCGGGCTCGACCCGCGCTCGCGCAACCAGGTCTGGGACATCATCAGGTCGCTGGTCGCCGGCGGGACGACGATCCTGCTCTGCACTCAGTATCTCGAGGAGGCCGACCAGCTCGCCGACGGACTCGCCGTGATCGACCGCGGCAAGGTGATCGCCGAGGGGACGCCCGGCCAGCTCAAGGCGTCGGTCGGCACCGGGGCGCTGCACGTGCGCCTGCTCGACCCCGATCAGCGGACGGAGGCCGAGCGGGTGCTCGGCCGTGAGCTCGGCGCCGTGCACCTAGATCCGGATCCGGCCGCGCTGACGGCCCAGTGCTCCGACGCCGACAGGGGCGCTGAGGCAGTCGCCGCGCTTGCCCGTTCCGGCGTAGGGATCGCCGACTTCTCACTTGGCCAGCCGAGCCTCGACGAGGTCTTTTTGGCCCTGACCGGCCACTCGGCTGAGGAGGGCCCGCCCGAGCAACCAGAGGTAATCGAGGAGGAGCAACCAGCATGACCACCACCCCCACGACCGAGATCCGCTCATCGCCCGGCGCCGACGAGGCGGCGGTCCGCAAGGCAATCGCCTCGACGGCTCGACCGCCGCGCGCGAGTGCGCTTTCGGCCGCTTTCACATTCGGATGGCGCGGGATGCTCAAGGTCAAGCACGTCCCCGAGCAGCTCTTAGACGTGACGATCACTCCGGTGATGTTCGTGCTGATGTTCACTTACTTGTTCGGTGGAGCGGTCGCCGGATCCACAGCCGCCTACCTCGACTACATCCTTCCCGGGATCCTGGTCATGTCGGTGCTGTTCACCACGGTGTACTCGGGGGTGGCGCTCAACACCGACCTCACCAAGGGTGTCGTCGACCGCTTCCGGTCGCTCCCGATCTGGCGGCCCGCTCCGCTTGTCGGGTCGCTCCTCGGTGACACCGTCCGCTACCTGATCGCCGGAACCGTGATCATCGTGCTCGGTGTGATACTCGGCTACCGGCCGGGCGCCGGCGTCACCGGAGTCGTTGCGGCACTCGCTTTGGTGATCACCTTCTCGTTCGGACTCTCATGGGTCTTCACGACCATGGGCCTGCTACTGCGCACCCCCAATGCCGTCATGAACGCAGGCTTCATGGGGATCTTTCCACTGACCTTCCTCTCGAACGTCTTCGTCGATCCCGCGACGCTGCCCGGGCCCCTCGAAGCCTTCGTCAAAGTCAACCCAATCTCCATCCTGGTCAATGCGTCGCGCGGGCTGATGGAAGGAACCGCGTCTGCGGGCGACATCGGCATCGTCCTGGCGACCGCGGCGGCCCTGACCGCGGTATTCGCCCCGCTGACAACCCGCCTTTACCGCAGGGGCTAGCGAGCGGGCGTCCACACCAAGCGGCTCCGCAACCGTCGTCGTGAGCCGTCGCTATAACGACAGCCAACGACGCCACAAGGATAAGGAGCTAGACGCTGTGAGAGCGCGTCGGGCGGGCGTGCAGCACGGCGGCGAGGTCCTCGGCCAATGCAACTGCTTCTGAGGGATCGAGCCGGGCCGTGGTGATCCTGACCGCAGGGGCCGAGATGAGCCGGAACGGCTCGCCGGCCGCAACCGCCCAGCCGCGCTCGAGCATGCCGGAGGTCGCAACGCTTTCGTCGGGCACCGTGACCCATAGGTTCCACCCCGACCTGGCGCCCACCTCGATGCCGGCGTCAGCGAGGGCCTCGACGAGGGCGAACCGGCGCGCCACGTAAAGCTCGGTCGCCGCAGCCAGAAGCGACGGAGTGCCTGGTGCGGTCCACAGGCCGGCCACGATGTCCTGGAGGATGTGGCTGACCCACCCGGTGCCAAGCAGACGGCGGCCCTCGAGGCGCGTGATGGTCTCGGCGTCCCCACTCATGAACGCGAGGCGCAGGTCGGGGCCGAGCCATTTGGACACCGAGCGGATCACGGCCCACGCTCCGTCGCGCTGGCCGACCGTCGTGTGAGCTTTGCTGCCTGCGACGGGCCCGCCGTGGTCGTCCTCGATCACAAGGACTTGGGGATGTGCAGCCACAGCGGCCGCGAGATCGCGGGCGCGGGTGCCGTCGAGCGCCGCTCCGGTCGGGTTCTGCGCCCGCGGCGTGAGGATCACGGCGCGAACCGATCGGGCAAGCACCCGCTCGAGATCCTCGGGGATCATCCCGAAGTCATCGATTGCCACCGGTTCACAGACCAGGCCGAGCGCGGCGATGAGATCGAAGACTCGTACGAAACCCGGATCCTCAACCGCGACCCGGTCACCGGGGCGCAACCGCGCGATCAAGGCACGCTCGATACCGTCGAGTGCGCCGCCGACGATCGAAAGATGGGCGGCCGGGATCGCGTCGGCTTCGAGATCGCGGCGTGCAAGCTCGGCCAGCTCCGCCCCGGTTACCTCCTCCCCGTAGAGGGCCGAGCGATCGATCCGCCTGAGCGCGGGGGCGAGGGCGGGCAGCAACTCAGGGTCGGGGTTGCCGTCGGCCCGGTCGCGCACCCAATCGGGCGGGGGCTCGGCCGCACGCACCGGCAGTGGGGGGCGGGGGCTCACCCTGGTTCCCCGGCGACCGGCGCCACTGACCATGCCCCGCAACCTGAGACCCCGGTACGCAGCAGCGACGGTGGCCGGGCTGAGGCTGAGATCGGTGGCCAGACCCCGGACCGTGGGCAGCTGCGTTCCTGGGGGGATGGCGCCGGCGCGCACCCCAGCCTCGATCGAGGCGGCAAGGCTCGCCGCGGTTCGCCCCCTCATGTAAGATCGTTCTACTACGTTCATCACTTAGTACTATAACAAGGGGAGCCCCCCAATGAGCGCACCTCAGTCAGCTCGCTCCACAGTCCGGCGGGCGCCACACCGCGCCGACTACGACCGAGGAGTGATCTACGAGGTGCTCGATTCCGCCCTCTACTGCCATACCGGCTTCGTCGTCGATGCGCAGCCTTACGTGATCCCGACGATCCACGCGCGCGTCGGCGACACCCTCTACATCCACGGCTCACCGGCCAGCCGCATGCTCAGGGTCGTGCGCGCCGGAGCTCCCGTCTGCGTGACTGTGACGCTGCTCGACGGTCTCGTGCTTGCCCGTTCCGCGTTCCACCATTCGATGAACTACCGCTCCGTGGTGGTGCTCGGTGGGGGCCGCGAGGTCGTCGATGCTGAGGAGAAGCTCGCCGCCTTCCGGGCCCTCGTCGAGCGGGTCGTTCCCGGCCGATGGGGACGGATTCGGCGCCCAACCACCGCCGAGTTCGCCCGCACTCAGGTGCTTGCAGTCGGGCTCGACGAGTCATCGGCCAAGATTCGCACCGGCCCTCCCGTCGACGACGAGGACGACTACTCGCTTGAGGTGTGGGCGGGCGTGATCCCGGTCGAGCAACATTTCGGGGCGCCGATCGACGATCCCCGGCTGATCGAAGGGCTGAGCCCTCCATCCTTCCCGTGAGCCTCAAGCGCGCGTTGATCACCGCCGCTTCCCCGGCGCTCGCGATCACGGTGTTCGGCGTCATCTACGGGAGCCTTGCGCGCTCCGAGCTTGGCTTCGGGGCAACCCTTCTGAGCTCGCTGTTCATCTTCTCGGGGTCCGTGCAGTTCACGATCGCCGGCTTGGCGGTGGCCGGCGCCGGAGCCGGGGCGCTGATCGTGGGAGCGCTGACCCTCAACCTCAGAAACCTCCTTCTCGGTGCAGTGCTGCGGCCACGACTCGAGGGTGGGCGCCGGCGCCGCGCCGTGCTTGCCTGGTTCCTCACGGACGAGTCAACCGGCCTTGCCCTCACCGGTGATGGGGAGGCCGGGCGGACGCTCCTGATAAGCGGGACGATGTTCTACTTGGCGTGGCAGCTCGGGACCGTCTTGGGTCTGATCGGCGCTTCGCTCGAAGGGGTCGTCGATCTCGCCCGAGCGACGTTTCCCGTTCTCTTCATCGGTCTCGCCGCGCTTGCCTGTCCGACCCTTGGGATCGCCGTGCGCGCACTTGGGGCCGCTTTGATGACGATCGCCGTCATCGCAGCCGCGCCGGAACTGAGCGCCGTCGCGGCCGTCGCCGCCGCCGTGGTGGTGTCGTTGCCGGGCCGGTCGGCATGAGTCTCGGCCTGATCGCGCTGATCGCCCTCATGACGTACGCAAGCCGCGCGCTTGCGCTCGTGGCAATGCCGCATCCGCCCGAGCGGCTCCGGGTAGTGCTCGACCGCATTCCCGCTCCCCTCTTCGCCTCGCTTGCCGCGCTGTCCCTCGTCGAGGGCGGCGGGCCGGCACAGGCGGCAACGCTGTGCGCCGCTGCGGGAGCGCTCGCGCTCACCCCGACACGCTCGCTCCTTTACGTGCTCGCCGGGGGGTTGGCCGGCTACGTCGTGGGCGACTTCCTGTTCGGGTGATCTTGACGCCTTTCGATATGGATCACGTTGCAAAAGGGCGGTGGACGGTGACATCCTCGGGGATGGTCGAGCGTTCACCAGGAAGGACACAGAGTGAGGATTGGCTCAGTTGTTATCGATTGCAATGACTTCGACAGGATGTTTGCCTTCTGGGGGGAGGCCCTCGGCTACGTCCCAAGAGAACCGGCCGAGGACGACTGGGTGGTTCTTCGTGATCCTGATGGACCAAACGTCAACGTGTCATTGCAACAGGTTCCTGAGGAGCGTTCGGGCAAGAATCGATTGCACTTCGACCTCTACACCGACGATCAAGAGGGTGAGGTCGAGCGATTGCTCGAGCTGGGAGCGACCCGCCACCCCCGGTCACCCGAGCCGGACGAGGACTTCATCGTGCTCGCGGATCCGGAAGGTAACCTCTTCTGCGTGATCGACACAAGCGACACTTGAGCGAGTCGACCCGGTTGTTCGTTACCGGCGCGGCGAGAAAGGACTGGCGATAGAGATGAGGATCGGCATCGGCCTTCCCAGCCCCATACCTAATACCGACGGCGCGACGCTCGTGGCGTGGGCCAGGCGCGCAGAGGAGGCGGGGTTCTCCTCTTTGGCCACCATCGACCGCATCGTCTATCCGAGTTACGAATCACTGATCTCCCTCGCGGCAGCAGCCGCCGTGACCGAACGCATCGGGCTGATGACCAACGTCCTGCTCGCCCCGGTGCGCCACGAGGTGTTGCTGGCCAAAGAGGCGGCGTCCGTGGACCGGCTGGCCGGGGGACGCGTGACTCTGGGTCTAAGCGTCGGGGGCCGCCGCGACGACTTCGATGCGGTGGGCAACGGCTTCGAGACCCGGGGTCGCCGCTTCGATAAGCAGCTCGAGGTCATGGGCCGAGTGTGGCGAGGGGAAACGCTGTCCGATTCGGGACAGCCATCGGTACCCTTTCCCGGACGCGAGGTGCCCATCCTGATCGGTGGCGCAACCGACAAGGCGGTGGAGCGAACCGTGAAGTACGGCATTGGATACACGGCCGGGGGCGGGGGGCCCGACATGATGGCGCCCCTTGTAGCCAAGCTGCGGACGGCGTGGAGCGAGTCCGATCGCAAGGGCGAGCCGCGCGTGGTAGCCCTCAGCTACTTTGCCCTCGGTCCCGGAGCAGAGGACGGCGCTGCGAAATACCTCAAGGACTACTACGCTTTCCTTGGTGACTTCGCCGACATGATCGCAGAGTCTGCCCCCACAACTCCCGAGGCACTCAAGGGGCTTGCAGCAAGCTTCGAGGCCGTCGGTGTCGACGAGTTGATAGTGGATCCGACGATCTCAGAGCTCGACCAGGTCGACCGCCTGGCGGACGCGCTGCTCTGACAGATTTGCTGTTGGGGGTTGAGTGATGCCGGCGCTCTTGAAGGCTTGCCTCAACGGTGACCGTACGTCGGACGAGCATCCTGCGATCCCGAGGACGCCGGACGAGCTCGCCGCCGAGGGCCGGGCCGCGGTCGAGGCGGGCGCGAGGGTCCTTCATCTGCATCCCTACGATGCCGCAGGCGTGCAAACTCTGGCGGCAGAGCCCTGCGCCGCAGCTCTTCGAGCCGTGGGGGCTGCCTGTCCGGGAATCCCGATCTCTCTGAGCACATCGGAGGGCATCGAGCCCGATCCCCGCCGTCGTTTGGAGCTGATCTCCGGTTGGACGGAGCTGCCCGAGCTCGTGACCGCCAACCAGGGCGAGCGCGGCATCCTCGAGCTCTGTGATCACTTGCTTGGACGCGGGGTCGGCATCGAGGCGGGTCTCCTCTCCGTCGACGACGCTCGGATGTTCGTGGCCTCCGGCATCGCCGATCGCTGCGTCCGCGTCCTCGTAGAGCCACTGGACGCCGACGAGGAGATCGCGGTGGCGCATGCCGCCGCCATGGAAGACATCGTCTCCGGCGCAGGAATCGGCCTGGAGCAGGTTCACCACGGAGACGGGCCGGCCACGTGGCGGGTGATGAGCCGGGCCGTCGCGCGCGGACACGGGATCCGCGCCGGGCTCGAGGACACGACGGTGCTTCCGGACGGAAGACAGCCTCAGGGCAACGCCGAGCTCGTCCGAGCCGCCGCCGCCCTGCTCGCGTCGTGATCTCGGCCGAGAGCTACAACCTCATCAGCTCATAGTCGACCGCATACTTGACGCCGGCCTGTTCGCCGATCGACGAGGCGCTCGAGGTGAGGAACTCGGTGATGTCGAAGGTTCCCCCGAGCCCATCGATGTAGGCACGGTGCGCTTCAAGCGAAGCGATGCCCTTGTCGAGGAAGTCGGTAACGTCGACTGCGTGTGTCGCATACGGAGAGGCGTTGACGCAGATGTAGCGCACTCCACCCCACGGCTCGAATCCCTCGTCAAGCAGATCTCGAAACACCCAGCGGTTGGCGGCGTCGCGCGCAGCGTCCAGCACGGCGGCCCCGGCGGCGCGGTGATCGGCCATGTTGAAGCCCACGCCACCCGGCCAAGTCGCGTGGTAGTTGAGCGTCACGATGAGCTCGGGGCGGTGACGACGGATGGAGCGGGCGATGTCCTTGCGCGGCGCGAGGTTCTGCTCGATCATCCCGTCTGGGTGGCCCAGAAACTCAACGGAGTCGACGCCAACGATCGCGGCGCCGGCCCGCTCTTCCTGCTCGCGCAGCGGCCCTGCCTCCTCGGGCGCCATCGAGTCGATCCCGGCCTCTCCGCTCGTCACAAGCGCGTACACCACCGACTTCCCCTGTGAGGTCCACCGTGCAACCGCGCTCGCCGAGCCATACTCGAGATCGTCGGGATGAGCGACGACCGCGAGCGCTCGGTCCCAGTCCTCGGGCATCGGCTCGAGCTTCCCCGGTGTGTCCATGTCGAGCTCCCTTCGTGGTGGCCCACCGATTCACTTCGGCATACCCAGCATGGCTAAACCCGACGGCATCGCTCCCTATTCCATGCCCCCGGCTTCTTGATCTCTGGACCGCTTCGAGTTTTCCTCCACCGAAGGGAGGAGCCGCCGAGCGAGAATCGTCCGGACGGATGAGGCAAGATCCCCTCACCCGGCAGGATGCGGGAAATCGCTTTCGACACTAAGGTTGAACCCGTGACCGGTCACTCGATGGTTCTGCGCGCGCGCACCGTCGGGCCGCAGCTCGCCGATGCTTTGCTGGCTATGGTCGCCGCCGCGTTTGCGCTGAGCGGTCTGCTAATAGAGCCAAGCAACGCGCTCGAGTTCCGCTCCCCGGACCTGCTTGCGGCTGCCCTGCTTGCGCTTGCGACGGTCCCTATTGCCTGGCGCCGGAAGCGCCCCGTCGTCGTTCTCGCGATCGTGCAAGCCGCAACAATGCCTTATCTAGTGCTCAACTACAACCCCACTACGTTCTGGGTCGGTCTCGTTGTCGCCATCTATACCGTCGCCGCCTACTGCAACACGCGCACCTCGATCATCGCTCTTTCCGTTTTCTCGGTCGTCCAGTTGCTCTTCACGCTGCTTGGCGCGCTGAATGCCCCCCAGGAGGTCGGATTAGATGTCTTCATTAATCAGGCAGTCCTCATCGCGGGCTGCTGGGGGCTTGGGGTTAGCGTGCGCACCCGCCGCGCTTACACGACGGAGCTCGAGGAGCGCGCCCGCCGCCTCGAGCGCGAGCAGGAGGAGAGTGCTCAGAAAGCGGTGGCCGCCGAGCAGCGACGGATCGCTCGCGAGCTGCACGACGTGATCGCTCACAACGTGAGCATGATGGTCGTGCAATCGGGCGCGGCGCGCCGGGTGCTCGAGGAGGAGCCCGGGCTGGCGCGCGATGCCCTGTGCTCGATAGAGGAGGCCGGGCGGGGGGCCCTCACTGAGATGCGTCGTCTCCTCGGAGTGCTCAGGGAAGGCGAACGAGACGAGGATGCGCTCGCCCCACAGCCGGGCATGCAGCGCCTGGATGCCCTCGTGTCCCACGCGCGCGCGGCCGGACTCAACGTCGATCTCACCGTCACGGGAGAACCTCGGCCGCTGTCGGCCGGCGTCGACCTATCGGCGTTTCGCATCGTCCAGGAGGCTCTCACCAACGCCCTGAGGCACGCCGGTCCGAGCACCACGCGGGTTGAGGTCGATTACGGCAGTTCCGCCCTGCGCCTGCGCGTGCTTGACGACGGGCGCGGGGCGTCGAGCGGCAACGGATCCGGAGCACTGGGGCACGGCATTCTGGGCATGCGCGAGCGCGTTGCGTTGTTCGGCGGTGAGCTCAAGGTAGGCCCGCGTGCTGGAGGCGGCTACGAGGTTCTCGCCGAGCTTCCGCTCGAGACCTCTTGAGCGCAGCATGACGTCGGTGTTGATAGTCGACGACCAGGCGCTGGTCAGAACCGGCTTTCGTCTGATCCTGGAGACGGAGGCCGACATTTCCGCCGTAGGCGAGGCCGCGGACGGCGCGCAGGCAGTCGAAGCCGCTTCGGTCCTCAAGCCCGATGTCGTGTTGATGGATATCCGCATGCCCAACCTTGACGGCATCGAGGCTACGCGCCGGATAACAGGAGCAGCCCAGGGGGCGCGCGTATTGATACTCACCACCTTCGACCTAGACGAGTACGTCTATGAGGCCTTGTGCGCGGGGGCCAGCGGCTTCCTGCTAAAGGACGCTCCGCCCGAGGAGCTGGTTCATGCCGTGCGCGTGGTCGCCGTTGGTGACGCGCTCCTCGCTCCGAGCGTGACGCGCCGCGTGATCGAGGAATACACCAAACGCCCCGCGAAGATCGCCACGTCCCCGGCCGCGCTCGAGACGCTGACAGGACGCGAGCTCGAGGTGCTGAGAGCAATGGCGCGGGGCCTCTCGAACGCAGAGATTGCAAATGAGCTTTTCCTCGCCGACACGACCGTTAAGACACATGTCGGCCGAGTGCTCATGAAGCTTGGCTTGCGCGATCGCGTCCAGGCGGTCGTCTTTGCGTACGAGGCAGGAGTGGTGGCACCCGGCGCCTCCTGAGAACGCCTCCGCCTCAGGGAGTAGTCGAGAATGACCGTTGCGGATGATGACGGACTCCCCATGGATCTCTAGCCTGAGCTTGTCGCACGATGTCGAGACCTCGGGAGGAACCAGTGCTTTCAGAAACGAAGGACCGCACCGGCACGCGTCTGGCGTCACGCGCCGTCGAAGCGGTAAAGGTCTACGGATCGGGTCACACGGAGGTACGGGCGCTCGACGGCGTGTCCGTCGATTTTCCATCGGGGCAGTTCGCGGCAATCATGGGTGCGTCTGGCTCCGGTAAGTCGACCTTGCTGCACTGCCTTGCCGGACTCGACGATCTCACCACGGGCAAGGTCTTCATCGGCGACGTCGAGGTCACTGCCCTTGACGAGAAGCACAAGACTCAGCTGCGTCGCGACAAGGTGGGATTTGTCTTTCAGTCCTTCAACCTAGTCCCGACCCTGACCGCGATGGAAAACATCACCCTTCCAATGGATTTGGCCCGGCGAGAGGCCGACGGCGAATGGGTAGACAAGCTCATCGACATAGTCGGCCTCGGAGACCGTCTCAAGCATCGGCCCCACGAGCTCTCGGGCGGCCAGCAGCAGCGCGTGGCTGCTGCGCGCGCGCTGGCCGGCCGTCCCGAGATCGTCTTCGCCGACGAGCCCACAGGGAACCTTGACTCTCGGAGGGGGGCCGAGATCCTCGACTTCATGCGCCGGGCGGTGCGCGAATTCGGTCAGAGCGTGGTCATTGTCACTCACGATCCCATTGCAGCCAGCTACGCAGAGCGCGTTGTCTTCCTGGCCGATGGCAGCGTCGTCGACGAGATGAGCTCTCCGACAGTTGAGCGCGTGCTCGATCGCATCAAGAGCCTGGAGGTCTAGCGCCATGTGGAAGACGACCCTCAAGGGACTGCTTGCCCACAAGCTCCGGCTCGGGCTCACGGCTCTCGCCGTGGTCCTCGGCGTGGGGTTCATCGCCGGCACATTTGTACTGACCGACACGATGAATGCCGCCTTCAATCAACTCTTCGCCGACGTCACCAAGGGCGTTGACGTCGTTGTCCGCTCAAGCAACGCCTTCGAGGGCCTTTCGGGGGGCGAGCGCAAGCCCATGTCGGAGTCGGTGCTCGCCGAGGTCCGTGGCGTGGACGGAGTCGCCCAGGCCTCGGGAAGCGTCGAGGGTATAGCTCAGATCGTCGATAAGAAAGGGGAGGCGATCACGCCATCGGGGCCGCCCACTCTCGGCGTCTCGTGGAGCTCGGGCCCGGGTGACGCCGTCTCGATAAGGGACGGCAGGCCCCCTGAGGCACCCGGGGAGGTAATGATCGACGCAAGCACGGCCACCAAGTACGGCTTCGAGGTCGGCGACAGGGTCGAGATCTTGGCGCGGGGTCCGGCCCGCCCCTTCGAGCTCGCCGGGATCGTCGGGGTTGGTGAGGCGGACAACCTCGCAGGGGCCACCCTCGCGGTCTTCGATATCGACACCGCGCAGAAGTTGCTCGGCAAGCCGGGTGAGCTCAGCACCATCGAGGTCGCCGGTGACGCCGATCTGTCGGCGGGGGCGCTCCGCAGCCGGATCGCAGAGGTGTTGCCCAAGGGCATCGAGGCGACCACCGGGCAGAGTGTTGCCGACGAGCAAGCGACTGCGCTTCAGCAGGGGCTCGGTTTCTTCAACACCGCCCTGCTTGTCTTTGCCGGCATCGCTCTGTTCGTAGGGGCGTTCATCATCTTCAACACCTTTTCGATCGTGGTTGCCCAACGCACGAAGGAGCTTGCGCTGCTCCGTGCTCTGGGGGCGAGCGGCGCGCAGGTGATGACCTCTGTTCTCACTGAGGCCACCCTCGTCGGGTTGGCTGCGTCCGTTATCGGGCTTGGGGCCGGCATCGCCATCGCAGCCGGTCTGAGGGTTCTGCTCGATGCCTTCGGGATCTCTCTGCCCACTTCGACCCTTCAGTTCCTGCCGCGCACCGTCATCGTGTCGCTCCTCGTGGGGACGGGCGTCACTCTCGCGTCCTCGATTCTGCCAGCGCGCCGGGCTGCGCGCGTGGCTCCCCTTGCGGCACTGCGGGAGAGCATGCCGGCCCCCGGGCGGTGGTCGCGCCGGCGCACGCTTGTGGGCGGCGGAGTTGCGGCTGTAGGGATGGCCCTCCTCACGAGCGGATTGTTCGGCGGGGCCTCGAATGCTGCGGCGATCGTGGGAGCGGGCGCACTCGTGATCTTCATCGGCGTAGCGACCCTGAGTCCTCTGCTTGCGGGTCCGCTTGCGCGCATCATCGGCGCGCCCCTACAGCGGATGTTCAATGTGCCGGGCCGGCTTGCTCGCGCCAACGCTGCACGCGACCCCAAGCGGACGGCGTCGACCGCGGCCGCCCTGATGGTGGGCCTTGCCCTCGTCGGCTTCGTGAGCATCTTTGCCGCATCGCTCAAGGCATCGGCCGCCCAGACGATTGATCGGTCGCTCGAAGCCGACTTCATAGTGCAGCCGGGCGCCTCGTTTGGCGCGTCGGCCGGATTCAGCCCCGAGGTGGCGCGCCGCATCGCAGCGCGGCCCGAGATCGCCGCCGCCTCACCACTGCGCTTCGGCGATTGGCGCTCGGAGGGAACGACCTCGTTTCTTTCGGCGGTCGATCCGGCCACCTTCGAGGCGGTCGGCAACCTCGAGCTTGCCAAGGGAAGCCTCGATGCCCTTGGAGCTGAGGACGTGCTCGTCTTCAAGGACACCGCCGCCGATCTCGGGCTCGACATCGGCGACACGCTGGCGATGGAGTTCGCCGCGGTCGGGCAACGCAACCAGACCGTGGCGGGCATCTTCGGCAACAACAGCATCGTGGCTTCCGACTACGTCTTGTCCATGGAGGGCTTCGAGCGCAACTTCGAGCTCGACCAGGATTCCATGGTGCTTGCGAAAGCCGCGCCGGGCACCTCGGCGACGGGGGCCGAGGCGGCGATCGAGGATGCAACTCGAGGCTTCCCCAGCGTGCAGGTGAGCGATCAGGCGGCGTTCAAGGAGCAGCAAGCGTCACAGGTTGATCAGTTGCTGGGATTGGTGACCGCGCTGCTTGGGCTGGCGCTCGTCATAGCGCTGCTCGGTATCACGAACACGCTCGCGCTTTCGGTCTTTGAGCGGACGCGTGAGCTGGGATTGCTGAGGGCGGTGGGAATGAGTCGCCGGCAGGCGCGGTCGATGATCCGATGGGAAGCGGTGATCATCGCCGTCATCGGTGCGGTGTTGGGCCTCGTGGTCGGCGCGTTCTTCGGCTGGGCGCTCGTGACGGCCCTCGACTCCGAGGGGATCACCGAGCTCGACATCCCCGGCGGGCAACTTGCCGCCTACATGGTGATCGCCGCGCTTGCCGGCGTCCTCGCGGCGCTGCCCCCGGCCCGCCGCGCTGCGCGGCTGAACGTCTTGAGGGCCATCTCCACCGAGTGAGCCTCGACTCCCATGACCTAGCCGCTTGCTGGAACTCGACTCCGTACTCGAGCGTCAACTCGTCGTGATCCGCCACCATAATGAGACGGCGACGCAGGGACACGGTCGGAGTCCAACCCGGGCGGGGGCGGGCGAGCTCATCGACGAATATATACTAGGCGCCGCCACCCGATACGAGGAGAGCATCGTGGTAACCCTGCACACCGACGAGCCGCTCGCAGTCGCCGTGGCAGAGGCGATTCACACGGGCGATGTCGAGACGCTGAGGCGGCTGTTGGCGGAGAGCTCCGGTCTGGCAACTGCGAGGTTAGGCGATGACGACCCCGACGGCATGTCGTGCACGCTGCTGCACGTCGCGACGGACTGGCCGGGGCACTTTCCGAACGGTGCAGCGACCGTTGCGGCGTTGGTTGCGGCGGGAGCCGATGTGAACGCCAGGTTCCGAGGACCGCACGGCGAGACGCCGCTGCACTGGGCGGCGAGCAGCGATGATGTGGATGTGCTCGACGCGCTCATCGACGCCGGCGCCGACATTGAGGCGGACGGCGCGGTCATCGGCGGTGGTACGCCACTCGCCGACGCACGTGGTTTTGGACAATGGCGGGCAGCGCGCCGGCTGGTCGAGCGCGGTGCAAGGACGACACTCATGGATGCTGCGACGCTCGGGCTGATGGCCCGCGTCGAGAGCTACTTCACCGGCTCCGCGCCACTCGCGCCGGAGGAGGTCAATCGGGCCTTTTGGGGCGCCTGCCACGGTGAGCAGCAGCGGTGCATCGAGTATCTGCTCGCCAGGGGCGCCGATCTGAACTGGATCCCGCCGTGGGAGGAGCTCACACCCTTGGACGCCGCACAGCGCAGTGAAGCCGGCGAGCTGGCGCAGTGGCTACGCGACCGGAATGCCAAATCGGCCACCGAGCTGACTTAGCCGTCGATCAGCTCTGCCGAGCTGTACCACTTCTGCGAGGGCAGGAGTCCGGATCTATTCGGGTTTCACGGCACCCAACCCCCATGTGCGCGGCACCCGTATCCGACGCCGGTCAAGCCCATCTACCTGAAAAGCGATCTTGTCGGCGAGTTCCAGGACGGAGCCGCCGACATGAGTCAGGTTCTGTGGGGCGCCGACTTCGGTAAGTGTAGGCATGAACAAACCTTGAAGCTCGAGCAAGCGCTCGTGCAGCAGAACCCAAGCGGCCTTGGCGTGAGGTAGCAGGAAGCCGCTGCGCCTCTCTATCGGGCCCCCGGTCAGAAGCGCGGCGGCTCCGGCCCGCTTGAGGTCGATCCCGCGCTCACGTGTTCGAGAACCTTCATTCTTAACCCCGGCGACCACCTCCGAGATGCTTAGAGGTTCCCGAGAATGGCCGGCGGGAGGACGCATCCTCACCGGGAGGTCCTCGTCATGCCCATCGAGCCCTAGAGTTCCTCGCGTGGAGCATTTTCTTCGCACGCAGTGGTCTTCCGCACCACCTATCGGAAGGAGCGGTTGTGGACTGGAAGCTTGAACTCATCGCCATCCCGGTGTCAGATGTGGACCGGGCCAAGGCCTTCTACTCCGAAGGGGTCAGCTTCAACATCGATCACGACCACCAAGTCAACGAGGAACTGCGCTTCGTTCAGCTAACCCCGCTCGGGTCGGATGCTCGATCGCGTTCGGCACCGGCATCATGGACATGCCCCCGGGCTCAGCGAAGGGACTTCAGATCGTCGTCACCGACATTGAGGTCGCCCACGCCCACCTGAGCGAGCGCGGGGTCGAGGTCGGCGACATTCAGGACCTGCCGTGGGGGCGGTTCATCTTCTTCAACGACCCCGACGGCAACGGCTGGGCAATCCAGCAGGCGATCCCGTCCAGTTCGTAGAGCGGGCCGGCTTGATGCCGAGCCCGCTATGGATATGTGAAGGGTGTCGGCAATGACCTCGGCGGCCTGAGTGGGTTTCTCGGATCAGTTCCGGAGGGAAGCTCTGGCGCAGCCCGCCATCGTGAGCATCCCTGTTTCGACTCTGCGGCAACCCGGCTCTAGAATCCCGAACGATGTCCTGTGGGTCGTGAGCTCCGGTGACTTCCGGTGATGATCCTGGTCGTCATCTCGCCCGTCGGACTCAATCATGCGGGCGCGGACTTCTCCCTGCGCATACCTGCCCTGCGAGCAGGCGCTGCCCGGCTCCAGAGAGGGTCTGGGTGCCGACCCGAATACTTAATAACCCCTCGAATGTCACCGTGCCCTCTCAGTGGCCTGACGAAAGGGCCGCTTCGTCCTCCTCGTAGACGCCGCCACTCCGCCGTCCCTTCGCTCGGTACATCGCCTGGTCGGCGTGGCGCAGCAGGAGGCTCGCGTTATCGACGTGGCTGGGAGAAGTGGCGTGGACCGGATACGTGGCCTCGCCGATGCTGGGACGGATCGACGCCGTCGTGTGTTCGAGATGCACCGGGGCGCTCACCTCTTCGGTGAGGCGGGCTGCAAGCTTAGTGACCGCGTCCGCTCGTCCCATCCTCGGTAAGACGATAGCGAACTCGTCTCCTCCCAGGCGCCCCACCGTGGCTCCTGGAGGGGCGGCAGCGTTCAAGCGGGCCGATGTCTCGATCAAAAAGGCGTCCCCCGCGTGGTGCCCCTCACCATCATTGAGCCGCTTGAAGTGGTCGAGATCAATCAGCAACACGCCGACGAGAGAGCCCTCCTTTTCGCTCGCCCACAGCAGCGCCTCTTCCAACCGTTTACGGAACAGCGTCCGGTTGGCGCACCCGGTGAGCGCGTCGTGGGTTGCCTCGTGCTCCATAGCAGCCGCTTCGCTGCGCAGCCTCTCGAGCAGCAGGCTGTTCTCGATGACCGCTCCGGCGTGGCTGGCCACTGTCTCAAGAACCTCTCGATCGCGGTCGTCGAACACCTTCGTGTTCTCGCGATCGGCGGCCACGATTGCACCCAAGACACCCTGTTCGCCGCGTAGCGGTACCGCGACGGCACCCATTGCGGCGTCGTCGGGCAGTAAATCAAGCAGCTCCTGCTCGTCGGCATGGCGTGTGACGATGATGCTCTCGTTCTGCACGCGAGCTCTTCCAGCGAGGGTCTGCGCGAGCTCGGCGGCGGAGGGGGTGGTGGCACTTGCTTGGCCCCGCTGATCAAGGACGAGACGGAAGGCAACGTCTTGGCTGCCGCCGGAGACGACCACGATTTCCGCAACACGACAGTGGAGGAGCTCCCTCACACGCGCAAGCAAGCTCGTCATGAGTTCCCGCGAATCCAGCGAACGCTGAGCCATGAACTCCGAGAGAAGCTCTAGCTTGGCCGCCCGTCGTGAAACCCGCGTCACAAGCCGCAGCGCGCCGATGAGGGCCGCTACCAAGAGCAGTGGTATCCACACGGCTCCGGGCTGGTGCCAGAGGACAACGACAAGCAGTAGCCCGGCGATGGTCGCCAGCACCTCGATGATGCAGCTGCCGACGAACGTCACGCGAGTGTAGTGCAGTCTAAAGCGTCCAGACTCCAGCGCGATGCCGGCTTCGGCCAGCATGTTGCTGACAACGAACTGGGTTACTGCCACGGCGGCCGCGGCCCTCCATCCGCCAGGTTCGATCGGCCCTGCGTCGCCGAGGACAAGTCTGTAGGAACAGACGGCCAGGGAGCTGTAGAAGAGCAGCGACGCCACATTCGCGACTACACGAGGCGCAGGCTTACCGCGGTCACCCACGATCAGTCCGCCTGCGCCTGCGAGGATGACGAGCCCCAGTTCGCCCGGCGAGAGGTAGGCGAGGGCGACCATGAGTGGGAGGGAGCTCAGACTGAAAACGAACGGCTGCTGCTCCAAGTCGAAGTCGACCGTGAAAGCCTCGGTCGCGGCGAATGCGAGCGCCACGCTCCACCACGGCAAGGGGCTCGGCCCCGTGGCCCCGTCCAGTCTCAGGATGTAGCCGATGTATAGGACGAGTGCGCTTGTGACCAGGGCCACGGTGAGGCCCCAGCCGTGGCAGAGCCGCGTGGCGCCGGCTCGGTTCGTCGCCCCGAGAGGCTCTCTTTCCATATTTTTCTATCGGAAGAAGACCACGCAGGCTGAATGATCTCGAACGCGATCGAGCTGGCCGCCCTCTGGCGCCCCCATGTATGATGATTCCACCCTAGAGTGCTCCTCTAGGGAACTCCCGTGCTAGGTAGTACGCAAGGGACATCTGGAGATTCAATCTCTGGTCTCTCAACACCTCGGCCGTTATCTTGGCTCCCCCAACGATTCCAGGGATTGGGCCAGTTTGGGTCCAACGACCCTTGTGGCCTTGACATCCGCGGTAAGCCATCGGGCGCCGATGCTTTCCGCCAGTGCGACAAAGGTGGCGTCGTAACCGCTCAACCCGCGGCAGGCCCAGGAGCCGGCGCCGGTGAGCATGTCGTGGGAGAGGCTCAGCGTTCTAATGCCCAATCTCACGACCAATCCGATCCCGTTTCGGACGAAAGCCTCATCGCCTCCAGACTTTCGGGCCAGCACATGGATCAACTCTGAATGAAACAGGTGAGGAATTGCATAGGCGTGTGGGCGATCGCGGAGGTCACGCTGGACCTCCAATGCAGGCGCGCGGAGAGGCTCATCGATGAAGAACCAGGCCGCGGCAATGGACGTGTCGAGAACCCAGAGGTCGTCAGGCCGACCCACGCAGCTCCCGCAGGACCTCGACGGCGGGCCGAACGTCGACCGAAGGGCGAGCCAAGCCTTCGATCTCCCGCAGCAGCTCGGCCCGTTCTTCCGCCGCTTCTCGTTCCACGAACCTTTCGTGATAGTCGCTCAGCGAGATGAGGACCCCGACCGGCTTCCTGGCCTTCTCGAGCAGAATCGGCTCCCCGTCACGCTGCAAGTCAGCGACGACCTTGCCCAAGGACTGCCGCAGCTCCAGAGCATTGACGCGCTTCATGACAGCGAACTATACACCTGATGACTCAAGTGACAAAATGGGCGAGTGACCGCTTCTATGTTCAGGGGCACTGGTCAGCTCGGTCCCTGAGTAGCGTCCTCCAGGGCGAGCACATCGTTCTCAACAAGCTCGATCAGCGCGGCGCTGACGTTCTCGCGTAGGTGCTCCGGCGAGCCCGTGCCGGGGATGAGCAGCACAGCGGGCGATCGGTGGAGCAGCCAGGCGAGTGCTACCTGGGCCTCCGTTGCTTCGAGCCCGGCAGCGACGGCAGCCAATGTGCTTGAGGTGCCGAGAAGGTCACCCATAGCGATCGGGGCCCAGGGGACGAATCCGAGACCGCCCGCCTCGCACTCTCCAAGGACGTCCTCGGCTGCACGTTCGGCGAGATTGAAGCGGTTCTGGACTGTGACGATGTCGACCATTTGACGGGCACGTCGCAGCTCGTCGACGGATACCTCCGAGACCCCCACGAAACGGATCTTCCCCTCGTCGCGAAGCTCGCGGACGACGCCGAACTGTTCCTCGAGTGGTATCTCGGGATCGATCCGATGCAGCTGCCAGAGGTCGATCGTGTCGAGTCGGAGCCGGCGCAGGCTGCCCTCACAGTCGGCGCGCAGACGCTCGGGCCGCCCGTCGGGGCGGCCACCGCGGCCGAGCCCACCCTTTGTGGCGATCACGAGGCCTTCGGGGTATGGATGCAGTGCCTCGGCGATCAGATCCTCGGACCTACCGTACGCCTGGGCGGTGTCGATCAAGTCGACTCCCAGCCGAACTGCCTCGCGCAGGATCTCATGTGCCGCACTCGGACGGGGCTCGCCCCGCACTCCGGGGAGCCGCATGGCTCCGAAGCCGAGCCGGTGAACGCTCAGCTCGCCGCCGATCGCGAAGGTGCCGGACGCGTGTGCTGGGAGAGATCTCGCCTCTGGGCGGTCGGTCATCCAAGAGAGGTTAGGAACTAAAGTGCGCTTTAAGTCAAGTCAGGGCAGGAGGTCGGCGCTCGTGAGCTGCTCGGTCAAGAGCCGTGTGAAGTTCCCGGGCGCGCGTTCCGCGAAGTCGCGGCATAGCCGCCGACCGTCCATCTAGGCGGGCACGTACGCACGCAACGAGGGTTCCGTTATGAACGCGACCGTACGAGCGGCTTTCTCGTTCGATTCGAGACCCCACTCGCGCAGGTATTCCTCTACTTCCTCGGTGGCGGCACCGTCCTCGTGGAGCATGAAGGCGGCGTTCGTTGCGGCTGCGTACAGCGCCATCTCGGCACGATGGAACTCGTTGGCTTCGATCGGATCGAACCTCAGGTCGATATCGGCCAGGATGTCCGCGACGACATCGAAGGGCTCTGGCCCAAGCGCCTCTTTCAGTGCGTTCATGGCGATGCCTACGGAGACGAGGGATTCGGGGGCCAAGCCGATCGCGATGCTCGCCTCAAGACGACCGAGGTCTCGATAGAGGAGAGCGTCCTTCACCGTCCGCACGGTGTGGTGACCGGGGTACGCCTCGTGTGCGGCGAGGTCGACTAAGAGACAGATGGAGATCGGGAGGTCGGCATTGAGCTCAACACGGCTGCGGTGCTGCCCCTCGTACCAATTGTAGGCGATCCACGGTTCGTTCGAGACGATCTCGTAGGTGACGGACTCCTCGGCCGGCATCGGCGCAAGCGCGTGCGCTCGGGGACGGAGGACCTCCTTCAAACGCCCGAGCGCGGGGACGAGCTTCTCGCGTGATACGGCGTTGTTCTCATCCCACGCGCTGTATCGCTCGCGAACGGTGCCGCTCCCTGGAATAACTGGGTCCAATCCTCGGTGTACGCCCTCGAAGACCCTCGTGTCGGTCCGTGTAGGGCTCACGCCGAGGCAGCGTTCGACCTCGTCGGTCCAGGCGATGCCCTCACCGGATAAACGCTCGGTGACGCATTCGAGCGCTTCGAGTTGCCCCCGCAACCACCGCCGGCGCTCTTCCTCGAGGTCGGCGTCGTCGAGACCGGCGAGGAGGATCTGCGCTTCATCGCGTAACCGCCTCGGATCGACAGGTTCGTCGGCGGCAATGGACCGCTCCCATTCCGAAGGACCGATGAACGCGTCGACGAACCCGTCGATGTGTCGACCAACTCTCAGGCAGAGCCGTACGTAGCGTTCGGGCATGTCCACCGCGGTCACTCTAGGGCTTAGTCCCATCGCCTCGACAGGAGATTCTGTGCACGAGCCCCGCGACCCTTGCGCGGGGACAGCTGAGGTTGCGCACCACCTGGTCGGGTGTGTGCTTGCGTCTCTTCACCGCGACGATCCTCCTTCCGCCTCTTCCGAGGCATCAAGACTCTCACTTGCGGTGGACCGATTTCAGGGGGTCAGGCCACGCCCACTTGCGCAGCGTCTCGGGCGTCATACCGGTCTTGCCGGCGATCGAGCTGATCGCGGCCCATTGCGATGGATAGTCCTGCTCGTTGTCGAACACGAGACGCACGGCGCGCTCGCGTACCTCTTTGGGATACCTCCGGGATGTTGACATGGCTCCACCCTCTCAAACTCTGGAGCCTCCAGGATTCCCGGCGCGGTTCAGCGGCATGCTGGGGGGGAAGGTGAGTCTAGGCAGAACCAACCCTAATTGTCTGAGAACGATCGCCGCTATCTTCCGGATACTCCTTTCCCACAGGGTTGCCGGGCAGGAATGAAGAGCCAAGCATGTTGCCAATAAATCCCAGACTCTCTTATAGTGGGGGTCTTCGGATGGTCTAAGGGGGGGAAAGACAAATGTCTGAGACGGTTGCAATGCGAGGCGCGACTGCGTTGGATTCGGGGGACACAGATGAGGAGCAGGTTGGACAACCATCCTCAAAGCGCAAGCTTGGCGTGTTGATCGGAGGGGTCCTACTAGGTCTCGTCCTCGGGGCTGTTTTGGGGAACATGTATGGGAGTAGCGCTATCCCTGGGCTGGAAAATCGTCTCGGCAGGCTGGAAGAAGGTCTTGCCACCGCCAACAGCCAGAACGCCCAACTAGAGGACAAAACGGATCAGCTGCAGGCTGACAAAGATGAACTAAACCAACAGGCGTCTGGCCTGCAATCAAGGATCGTTTCCCTGCAAAAGAAGGTGATACCCGCCGAGAAGTTACGAGAGGGTAAGGCAGCACTCCTTGAGCGTGAGCAAGGCCTCGACGATCGAGCTGCGCAGTTAGGCCAAAGAGAAGGCGGCTTAGATGCCAGAGAGGGCGAGCTGGAAGCTCGAGAGGCAGCTGTGGGAGCCGAAGAGCAAGCCATCGAGGATGCGACATTTGGCAACGGCACATTTGTCGTAGGAGAGGACATTCCTGCCGGCACATATACAGCTCCAGGCGGAGGTAGCTGCTATTGGGCGCGGCTCAGTGGCCTGAGCGGCACACTTGGCGACATTATGGCCAACCACATCGGCCCTGGCACACAGACTGTATCCCTCTCAGGGGCGGAGGCAGCGTTCGAAACGCAGGGGTGCGGAGAATGGAGCCCGCGCTAGGAAAGTCACAAACCGGAAGCAGAAAAGTCTGCTTGAGAAATCCGCACCCTGCAGCAAAACTCTGAGCCCGGCAAACCGATCATAACGACTCGCGGGCCCGGCCGGTCCGCCATTTGGGGGCCAAGTGTGAAGGCCTTGAACACCCGCCTTTCCTACAACATTCATTGCGCTGTTCGGGGGAGAAAGGGCATGATGAAGCCGCTAAACGCGGTTGTTGTGGCAGCCGACAAAGTAGTCAAAGCCAACGACGATCTGCTTGTCGACCCGAGACAAGAGAGGCCAAGGGAGCGTTTTCAGAATTGCATGAAACTGTTTCGCCTCGGCTCGCAGTGTTCCAACGGCGACCCGCTGGATGGGAACCAGGTTCCAAGCCGCGCATGGCCGTTGGGCAGATCATCGTTAATGGCCATAGCCTGAGCGCCGCTGATGATTGGCGCGAAGACTTAACAACGACGTGATGATAGTGCCCTAGACCTGGCGTCGAGCTGGCAGGTCTAACACCGTTGACTCCACACGCACTTCGCCACACGGCTGCTGCCATCCTGATTGACCAAGGAACTGATCCTCTGCAGGTGCAGCGGAGGCTGGGGCACAAGGACATTTCGACAACACTTCGTATCTACGGGCATCTGTTCCCGGACCGCGATCTCGACCTCACGCGTCGGTTGGACGATGCTTTCCATGAATCTCTCGCGGCCCCGTCGCGGCCCGAGCCCGTCGCGATGGTGATAGCAGAATGAGGAACGGGCCTCTGAACTGGGCTTTGGAGTCGGGAAGGCGGGATCCCGCGACCTCTGCGTCCCGAACGGAAAGCCGGCAGGCCCCTGACCTGCGAAGTCAGACATTCATGCAGGTCAGGCATTGTCATGGATGGACACGGATCGCCACCGATAGCCTCGATTGTCGCTCCCGTGCTGCACGTTTGCTGCACAAAGGAGTGCCCCCGACGAGGATTGTGGGCGGCGCCTATCGATGGAGGATTCGATGCCCCGAGCTAAGAACCGCCCGATGCGGGCGACCGAACGCGCGGCCCTCGCCGCAGGACTGCTCAGGCGCTGGGGTCCGCACGACACTGCCGGCACGATGGCGGATAGGTTCGACACATCAAAGCGTCGCGTGGTCGAAGCGCTCGAAGAGCCCTTTGATCAGGTGCGGGCACTTGTGAGAAACGGTGCCACTCCCGGCGTCATCGCTGATGAAACCGGCTTCCCTCATGAGTTCGTCGCGTATGCCGTGCGCGTGATCCGTGGGCGCGGTGCCCAGGCCCGCCGAATGAAAACGCCGACCTCGTATGAGATTGCTGCAGATGGAGGTTCTCGTTCGAAGTCGACCACAGGTGCTCGTGGGGGTCCAAGGCCGAAACGTGCACCGCGTCCGAACACCAAACCACCACCCTCAGGCATTGAACTGGCCGATTGGGTAGAAGGGGAATAATGGTATCATAGGAGTTACGGGAACGTGAGTGGCCGCCGGTTGTTGGAACCCGGGCAGTGCAAAGGCGCTCACAAGGTTGGCCTCCCGGAGCGCATCGTGCACCAACTCGGTGTTGCATCGAAAGAGCTGGCAGCCGATGAAAAATGACGGTGCCCCGTCTTATGAGCTCAAGGACACCGTTATCAGACACGCGTTGCGCCCCGACACAATTGTCGAACCGGAGGGGTGTACCCAACTGCGTCTGTATGCGGCCCGTGGCTGATTCTTGGGGATGCCTTGAGGGTTTGACTTTGAACTAAAAGGTAGGCAATAGAAGAACCGCGCCGGGGGGCCGGGGACGTTGTCCAAAGGCCTTTGAAGTAGGAATAGGGTTTTCTGGCCGGCGCTCGGGGCTACGCGACTGCCCTGGATCCAGAATTACGGGCCCGGGCTCCGACGACATCTCCGGAGTACAAGTCGCCGACTCAATCTGGGGCGGTAGCGGGGACGACACCTTACGGGGACGACCGGGGGCGGACTTCGTCTCCGGCGGCCCCGGGGACGACGGGATAGCCGGTGGGCCGGAAGGCGATCGACTGATTGGAGGCCCGGGGAACGATGTGATCCTCGGCAACTTCATCGGCAGCACCGGGTCGTCCGGAGGTTGTCCGTGGCAGTCGTGTGAACACGACGCCGACTTCATCAGTGGTCGAGCGGGTGAGGACGGACTGCTGGGAAACAAGAAGAATGACCGTATCAAGGGCGGCTCCGGCAAGGACACACTCTTGGGCGGTCCAGGCGCCGACTCGATGAGTGGAGGCGGCAACAACGACGCACTGAGTGGGTCCTCCGGCTCCGACAGGAACGACGGTGGCCGCGGACGAGACTCCTGCCGGAGCCCCGGCGCTGGAACGTCGGGAGCGCGCCGTTGCGAGTTCAACGCCTCGCGCCGCCCCTCTGCGCTGCTCGAGCGACTGTCCACGATGGCCGGCTGGACACCCTGAGCCCAGGGGATCGAGTCGCGATTCAAGCGATAGGACCTCACTCCCTCTGGTCGTCGTCGGAATCCTGCGGGGGTGAGCAGTATTAGTCCTGTCGAAATCAAGAATTAGAGGTGACTTGACTAACTAGCGCATCGAGCCTAAACTTTCCCCCATGGTTGTGACAGGTACGTCTCGAGCCGCGCTGGCCTACTTGAAGGCCCTCTATGCGCTCGAGGAAGAGTCCCCCCGAAGCGGTGCCCGAGGACGCCTCGGCACC
>JACCZU010000019.1 GCA_013695835.1 Candidatus Aridivita willemsiae | reverse complement strand
GCCCGTCCATCCAGACCGTCTTGATCGCCGCGACCTGCTTCTTGAAGCCCTTCTCCATCAACTGGTCCATCTTCTCCGGGAAGTTGGCCGCCCCCCCCTGCGTCTTCATCGCCACCAGCCCGATGTTGGCCTTCGACGCCTTGTCCAGGGCGCGTTGCAGCGCATCGTGATTGACGTCGCGGAAGTTGTACTTGAGCATCACCTGGTCGATCCATCCGACCTCGGCGGCCGCCGCGAGGATCTCGTTGCGACGGTCCCGGGCTGGCCGCCCCTGCGCGCTCATAGTGCTCTCCGAGTGGGGCGCTCCGAGCGGCGACAGCGCCGGCGAGCTTGTCCGACCGGAGATGAACGGCCATTCAGCACGCACCCAGCCTACTCGCCCATGGCGCGCCCAGGATGGGGCCGCGTTGGGGCGAGAACGCCTGCGCCCTCCTCGCTGAGTGGCGTAGAGGTCAACCTTGAGGTGTTCGGGAGTCGTGCCGCGCTCTTGCGCTCCCTCCGCTTGACACCGCGCGCCGCTAAGGTGGTGGCGCGCCTCAAGGACTTCGAGCTGCTCGTGAGAGCGGGAGCGGACCTCGACTCTGCTCTGCGCGCCGTGGTGCGGCGCTGTCAGCCCCGTTCAAGGAGACGCGCAGCCGCGCGAGTTGCGACTCGACCACGGCATCCTCCTCGTACTTCTTCTCGGGAAGCTTGCCCGTAGCTTGGAAAAGTCCTCCTGATGGACGACGCGCGTGAAGTCGCGCTCCACGGTGACGTGGAGCGAGGATTGAAACAAAGAGGTGTGTTGCGGGTTATCAAAGAAGAGGGTGGTCGCGCTCCACGGTGACGTGGAGCGAGGATTGAGACTGGCTATCGTCATCGTCAGGACTCAACTCTCCTTGAAGGGCCTGCGATCGTTTGGGCTTGTGTCGAGAAGGAGATCTATCAACGCAGATGCGGGACGACGATCAATCTCGAGTCGCGCTCGGCTCGTACCGCCACCCAGGAGTCCTCAGACGGCCTCACCGCGCCGTCTCCTTTGATCTCCGCAATGACCTCTTCGAGAGTAGGGCGGGCGGCGACCTTTGCCATCTCCTGCAGCAGATAGTCGGACCGAGACAACCCTTTCTGGGCTGCTCGCATCTTCAGCGATCGGTGATGCTTTGAGCATGTCTTAAGGTGCGTGACATGTCGAAGATGGTTCAGATCAGAAACGTGCCCTAGGACCTCCTGCCCGAGCGATGCGTTGGCAGCCTCAGCCGGGTCGAAGGCTCATTCGGCGCCTGCGGTCAGGGCTTTCTGGGCAGGTGCCTCCGAACTCTGACGAGCATCCGAACCATCTCCTCGGCGACCTCCTCGGACTGCGCGCGCGGATTGTTGTAGAGGACGTACTCCTTCGCTACAAGCGTCGCAAGGTAGTCAAGCAGCGAGCGCTGGTCGTCTTTAACCAGCAGGTGGTCGGTGTGCCTGTCGTTGTAATAGACGATGCCGACATCATGATCGAAGCGGCTGCGAAGACCATCGGGCTCGGGGTCGGGAACGAGGTTGGGCAGGCCTCTGTAGCGGCTGCCAGAAGGACCGGCCTCGGGGTCCGGCTCGGGCGGCTCGCGCTCGGGCGGCTCGGGGAATAGGCCCTCATCCGCAGGCGGCAACGGGAAATCGGGCTCGGGCGTGCGGTCGGGCTCAGATGATCCTGGCGCGGCGGACAACAACCCGCCCTCGCCGGGGAGATCGCCGGTTGGCGTGCGCATCGGATTGTCGAGGTCGCTCAGCTCCTTGAGCACCCGTCCGAAGATCTTGCGCACAGCGTCGGCGAGCCGGTCGGCGGTGGCTTCTGTGACCTCCTGCGACACTCGCTCGAGAGTCCGCAGGACCGCTGGTTCGACCCGGCCGACCGCGTCGACGAACGCTGGAAAGGCGTCGCGGTCGCGCACCACGGCGCGCCGTCCTGCGGTTTGCTGCAGGCTTTCGAAGCTGATTCGGCCGGACACCTGATCGCCGGACCACGGCTCGCCCTCAAATTCCTCGAGCTCGGAGAGATCGTCGATTATCGTCGTCCCCGCCCGGCCCACCACCGCGACTCGGCGGTGCTTGTCAGGCTGCGAAGCGACGTAAAGGGCGAACTCGATGCGACCCCACGGCGATATCTGGGACGGGATGTCGAGGCGCACGCCCTCGGGCTCCTCTGCGGTGACCAGAACACGGCGCTTGTTCTCGACGATCTCGATGACGTGGTCGCCGCGCGCAAGGGCAGCGCCCCTTCGCCGCCTGAGGTAGTCGGCGACCTTGCGCTGGGTGAGCATCCGCAGGACGTCAGGGTCGAGGTCTCCGAGATTGACGGTCGTGCCCGCGTGCTGCCGGGCGCGCCGGCGCTCGTTGACATCGAGCTGGGCGCTGGCGCTGCCGCGAGTAAGACGCAACGTGAGTGTGGCTGCGGATCCTTGTGGCCGGGTGATGATGTCGCAGCGGCCCCCGAGCTGCTGGAAAGCGAGCAGACCGATGGCCTTCTCGCCCAGCGTGCGATGGTCGTTGGCTTTGGCCGACTCGAACAGGTTCCTTGCAACCGACCTGAGCCGCTCGGCGTCCATGCCGCCCGAAGTCCTCGATCGCGATCAGCGGATAGCGTCCGCGCCGCTGGAGCCGCACCCGGATCAGGCCGCCGCGCCGCCCTGTCTCCGCGTACTCGTCGGCGGCGTTGGAGATGAACTCGTTGAGCGCGTCCTTTGGCTCCTGATAGGCCTGCCCGGTGATCAGCACGGCCTTGGAGAGGTTCGTGATGCGAAGCCGCAGTCTCTCGGTGGGCATGTCGCAATGCTACGGCCGCGGCGAGGGCCGGCCCTGCTTTTCCCTCAAAGTGCGTTGCCGCTGTTGCGCTTCCGTTCGGTCGGGGACGTGAACGGTCTTAGGCCTTCATCTGCTCGCCCACCCACGCCCCCCAACCTGCGCAGCACGGCAAGATCATGGGTGTAGGGAACCCCCCTCTCGCGATGGATGAGCAATGCCTTGAGCGCCTTCCCTCCGGCTTGCTGCGTGCGGAAGCAAAGGCTCTCCAACAGGTCACCGGGCCGTTCTTCCTCTGCCAGGATGAGGCCACTGCGCGCATATTCGAGCCAGCGTCCGGCTTCGGAAGGGCTCGACTCAGTGCCTCTCATAGTCTGTCCGCCCTCCTTCAGGGCGGGATGAATGACCAGGACGGGAGAGGTTTCGTAGCGCTCTACGTCCTCAGACGTGACAACCACGATATCCACCGGTCGCCGAGCGCCTCTCCGCTGTAGATTTCCTAGGGCCAAGTCGGTGCGATCCGACAGGCCGCGTCCCGCAGCGGGCCCTCGAGCGTCGGGGCGTCGAGCTTTCTGTCCGAGACCGTCACATCGCCTCCTGCCCATAGTGCGCTGCTCTTGTGGATCGCAACGGGGCGATGGGACAACCTCCGGCAACCTTGAGTCCGGCGCGCTTCGGGCTGCTACCGTCTGACGGTCGCGGCTTTGCCTCGCGCACGAGTCTCCAGGCGTTGGGCTCATGGAAGGGGCGGGTGAGATGTACAACTACTTGCTGTTCGTTCACGTGATGGGAGCCATCATCTGGGTGGGTGGTGACGTGGCCCTCCAGGTCATCGGCACGAGGATCAGCCGGGCCGACGATCCCGTTCAGCTGGCGAAGTTCGCCGGCCAGGTTGAGTGGCTTGGAACCCGTGTCCTCACTCCTTCCGCCGTGGTGATCTTGATCGCCGGGGTGTTCATGGTTCTCGATGCCTGGAGCTTCGAGCTGCTGTGGGTCGTCATCGGCCTGGCCGGCTTCTCCTACTCCCTGGTCACCGGCGCCGTGCTCCTCGGACCGCTGTCGGGAAAGACCGGCAAGCTGATCGAGGAGCGGGGGGCGGAGGACCCCGAGGTGCAAGGCAATATCCGCAAGCTGTTCATGTATTCGCGCATCGAGCTCGGGATCCTCATCGTCGTGGTCTTCGCCATGACGGTCAAGCCGACCCTGTAGCCCTTGCGGGGGGCCGGCGTGCACATATGCAGGAATGTGCATACACTGTCCCCCTATGGGAGCGACAGCAACGGTCCTGGGTGCATCTGGATACAGCGGGGGAGAGGTCGTCCGCATCCTCGCCGGTCACCCCGCGATCGAGCTCGCGGTCGCAGCGGGCGACGCACACTCGGGTCGGCGACTCGATGAGGTCCACCCGCAGCTCGCCGGCGCCTGGGATGGGGAACTTGTGGCGGTCGGCGACGCGCTCGCCGAGCCCTATGACGTCGTGTTCTCGTGTCTGCCTTCTGGGGTGCTCAGCCCGGTGGTCGAGGACGCAGCCGCCGAAGTGATAGTCGATCTGGCCGACGACTTCAGGGCCGACGCCTCGTGGGCCTACGGGCTCACCGAGTGGGCGCGCCCCGCCGTGTCCGGCGCGCGGCGCATCGCCAACCCAGGCTGCTATCCGACCGCGGCGCTTCTGTGCCTGCTCCCGTTCGCGGCCGCAGGAGCGATCTCTGGGCCCGTGATTGTCGACGCAATCTCTGGTGTCTCGGGGGCCGGGCGGCGCGCGAGCGATCATCTCTCTTTTGGGACGATCTCGGCGGGGGTCGTCGCCTACGGTTCGACGAACCACCGTCACGTGCCCGAGATCGAGCGCGGCCTTGCTCGGCTCGGGGGTCTGGAAGCGACGGTGTCGTTTACGCCCCACCTTGCCCCGATGGCGAGGGGCCTCCTCGTCACCGCGCGGGCCGTCCTCGAAACCGAGCTGACAGACGAGGCCGCGCTCGAGGTCTTGAGGGAACGTTATGAGGACGAGCCGTTCGTTGAGGTGAGGCCTGAGTGGCCGGGCACGAAATCCCTAACGGGCAGCAACCGGGCCCACGTCTCGGCGCGCATCGACGGCAGGAACGGTCTGTTGATCGCTTCGGCTGCGATCGACAACCTCGGCAAGGGCGCGGCCGGTCAGGCAGTCCAGAATGCAAACCTCGCGCTCGGCATCGATGAGCTCGCGGGCCTCGAGTCCTACGGGGTGTGGCCGTGAGGTGGCCGAGAGGTTTCCGAAGCGCGGCGGCCGCGGCCGGGATAAAATCCGGAGGCGAGCTCGACTTCGCCCTTCTTGCGACCGAGGCTCCCGCCCCCTGGGCCGGCGCCTTCACCCGCAACGCCGCCGCCGCGCCGTGCGTGACGTGGTCGCGCGGCCTCCTCGGCAAACCGGTGCGCGCGCTCTCGGTCAACAGCGGCAACGCCAACTGCTGCACCGGCGGGCAGGGCCAAGAGGCGGTGGTCTCGACCGCCCGCGCCGTCGCTGGGGAGGTCGGCTGCTCGCCAGATGAGGTGCTCGTTGCCTCGACGGGCCCCATCGGCGTGCCGCTTCGCGTCGAGCTCCTGCTCGACGCCGTGCCCGCCCTCGTGGGGAGCGTTGCGGCGGACGCGACGCCGTTCGCCCGCGCCATCCTGACCACGGATACCGTCATCAAGACCTCTGAGGCGGTCCTGGATGGAGCATCCATCGCCGGCGTCGCCAAGGGCGCCGCCATGATTCAGCCGAACATGGCCACGATGCTCGCCTTCATCACCACCGACGCCCAGGTTCCGGCCGAATCGATGCAGCCGGCCTTCGAGCGCGTCGTTGCCCGGACCTTCAATCGCATCTCCGTCGATGCTTGCGAGAGCACCAACGACTCGGCGTTTCTGCTGTCCACCGGGCTTGGGGCACGGGTTGCGCCCGGCGACTTCGAGCATGCGCTTCAAAGCGTGTGCGCCGACCTCGCCGGGCAGATCGTGCGGGACGCTGAGGGTGGGACGCGCGTCGTGCGCATCGCGGTCAGCGGTGCGCCGAACGAGCAGGCGGCGCTCCGGCTCGGGCGCGCGGTGGCTGCGTCCACTTTGTGGAGGGCCGCTGCGCACGGCGGCGATCCCAACTGGGGGCGGGTCGTGTCCGCGCTCGGCTCGGCCGATTCGTCACTCGACCTCGGCGCGCTCGAGGTCAATATCGGTGGTGAGGCCGTGTTCACAAGGGGGGAACCGCGCGCGTCGTGCGCCAAGGTGGCCGCGGCAATGCGGGCCGACGAGTTCACGGTTGAATGCGTGGTCGGGGCGGGACGCGCGGCGGCCGAGATCCTGTCCTGCGATCTGTCGCCGGCTTACGTGCGGCTCAACGCAGGGGGGACGACATGACCCAGGCGGTCACGCCGACAGACGATGCGCAGCGACAAGAGGAGGCCGGCGCCAAAGCCCAGGCACTGGTCGAGGCGCTGCCCTATATACGCTCTTACCGCGGTCGAAGTGTCGTGGTCAAGGTCGGCGGCGCTGCACTCGACGACCCGGGAGTATCGGCGGGCGTGGTGCAAGACCTCGCGCTCATGGCGCTTGTGGGGATAAGGCTGATCGTCGTTCACGGCGGCGGCCCCCAGGTGTCGCAGGCAATGCGGGATGCGGGCTTGACTCCGGCCTTTGTCGACGGTCTCAGGGTCACGGACGACGCGTCCATGGAGGTCGTGCGCCGGGTGCTCGTCGGCTCGATCAACAACGATCTCACGTCGAGGTTGTGCGCCGCCGGACTTCAGGCCGTGGGGCTCTCGGGGATGGACGCGGGCCTGATGAAGGGGCGGCGAGCGGCGGGGCCGGGCGGCGAGGACCTCGGCAGGGTCGGCGACACCGTCGAAGTCAAACCCACTCTTCTGTGGTCGTTGGTGGAAGGGGGCTACACGCCGGTTCTTGCTTCTGTCGCCGCCGCCGACGATGGGGGAGCCCTCAACGTCAACGCGGACGCGGTCGCCGGCGCCGTCGCAGCCTCGGTGGGGGCGGGAAAGCTCGTCTATTTGACCAACGTCGAGGGCCTCTATCGCGATTTCGGAGACGCCGGCTCGTTGGTCTCCGAGCTTGCCGTCGCCGAGCTCGCAAGCATCCTCCCGAGCCTGTCGGCCGGCATGCGCCCCAAGGCAGCTTCGGCGGTCGCAGCCATGCGAGCTGGAGTCGCCAAGGTTCACATCCTCGACGGACGCACTCCCCATGCCCTTTTGCTCGAGGTCTTCACCGACCGCGGCATCGGCACGCAGGTGACGCCGTGACCGTGGGGGACTCCATCATCGAGGAGTCGAGTCACATGATGGCGACCTACAGGCGCTGGCCGGTTGAGATGGTGGCAGGGAGTGGATGCCGCCTGACGGACTCTGCCGGGCGCTCGTACCTCGATTTCGTCGCCGGCATAGCCGTGGCGAGCGTGGGCCACGCACACCCGCGCGTCACGGCCGCAGTGACTGAGCAAGCGGCGCGCCTCGTCCACGTCTCCAACCTCTACGTCACCCGTCCGCAGGCGGAGCTTGCGGCGCGCCTCGGGGCCCTCACGCACGGAATGCTGAGCTTCTTCACTAACTCGGGGGCCGAAGCGGTCGAGTGCGCGCTGAAGCTGGCGCGCAAATGGGGCAAGGACACCGCCGGGCCACACAAGTCGCGGATCATCGCGACCAACGAAGGCTTCCACGGCCGGACGCTCGGCGCCCTGGCGGCGACCGGGCAGCCCGCCAAGCAACGGCCCTTTGCCCCAATGCTTGCCGGTTTCACGCATGTCGATTTCGGGGACGGCCGCGCCCTTGCCGAGGTCATGGGAGACGACGTTGCCGCGGTGCTCCTCGAGCCGATCCAGGGTGAGGCCGGCGCTGTTGTCCCTCCCGAAGGCTACCTGCGCGCGGCGCGCTCTCTGTGCGACGACTGGAAAGCGCTCCTCGTGCTCGACGAGGTGCAGACGGGGATCGCTCGGACTGGGGCGTGGTTCGCTCATCAACACGAAGGCGTGCGACCCGACGTCATGTGTCTCGCAAAAGGCCTGGGTGGCGGGCTCCCGATCGGCGCGTGCCTCGCCGATCCCGGCGTGGCGGCGACCTTGACCGCTGGGGATCACGGATCGACCTTCGGCGGCGGGCCCGTGCAGTGTGCGGCCGCGCTTGCTGTGCTCGAGACCATCTCGTCCGAGGGGCTCGTCGAGCGGGCGGCCGTCGCCGGCGAGCGCCTCATGTCCGGCCTGCGTGCCCTGCCTCACGGGGGCCGCGTGCGCGGGAAGGGGCTGTTGATCGGCGTCGCCTTCGAGCATCCGGTCGCACACGCGCTCGCGGGCGCGGCCCTCGAGCGAGGACTGCTCGTCAACGACGCAACTCCTCACGTCATGAGGCTCGTCCCGCCCCTTGTGATAAGCGATGACGAGATCGACGAGGCGCTCGGGATTCTCGAGGAGGTGTTCGGTGAGATCGAAGCGGCTTAAGGACCTTCACAAGATCTTGCACGAAGGCCGTGCGACGAGCCAGAAGGACATCCTCGAGGGCCTGCGTTCGGCGGGGCACAGGGTGACTCAGGCGACCGTGTCGCGCGACCTCAGAGACATCGGCGCAACGAAGGTCAGGCTCGGAGGTGAGGTCGCCTACCGCCTCCCCGATGAGATACCGAGGTCGACGGGCGGTGACTTCATGGCGCGAAGCCTGGTGCGGGCCCTTGCTGAGTTTGCCATCGACATAAGGGCGGCGTCGTCGCTCGTCATCGTCTCGACCGCGCCCGGACACGCCTCTGCGGTGGCGCGCGCCATCGACATGGCGACTGCGCCCGAGGTCGCAGGGACAATCGCGGGCGACGACACCGTGTTCGTCGCCACCGAGGGGGCCGAGGTCGCCCGCCTGCTGTCCGAACGGTGGCTGACGGCCGGAGCAACCCCCGAAGTCGCCGAACCCCTTGCCCCCGAAGTCGCCGATGCGCTGCCGGCCGCCGAAGGAAAGGCGTCTCTATGAAACGAGTTGTGCTCGCCTACTCGGGTGGGCTCGACACCTCGGTCGCGATCCGGTGGCTCTCCGACGAGGGTTGGGACGTCGTAGCGGTGGCCGTCGACGTCGGGCAGCCCGACGATCTCGCCGCCACGGTCGCGCGCGCCGAGACGCTCGGGGCCGTTGAGGCGCGCCTCGAAGACGCAAAAGCAACCTATGTGGAGCGCTTTGTTGTTCCGGCGCTGCACATGAACGCCCTCTATCAGGGCCGCTACCCCCTGGTGTCGGCGCTTTCTCGACCCCTGATCTCGAAAGTGCTCATCGATGTCGCGCGCGACACTAAGGCGAGTGCGGTCGCGCACGGCTGCACGGGCAAGGGCAACGATCAGGTTCGTTTCGAGGCGTCGCTCTCGGCGCTTGACCCCGGCATCGAAGTGCTCGCCCCGGTGCGCGACTGGGGCATGAGCCGCTCCGACAGCATCGCTTTCGCCGAAAAGCATGAGCTTCCGATAACGACGACCGAGTCATCTCCTTACTCCATAGACGACAATCTCTGGGGTCGCAGCATCGAGTGCGGGGTCCTTGAGGACCCGTGGCACCCTCCCCCCGACGACGTCTGGCACATAACGAGAGGATCCGAGCAGCCGTCGGATGAGCCGCGCGACTGCGTCGTCGGCTTCGAGGGCGGGGCTCCCGTGAGTGTGGACGGTGACACCGTCGGGACCGAGCGCGCGATTGAGGCGGTTGGGGCCATTGCGGGCTCGTACGGCGTTGGGCGCATCGACATGATCGAGGATCGACTAGTCGGCATCAAGTCGCGCGAGGTCTACGAGGCTCCCGCTGCGATGTCGTTGATAGCGGCGCACTCGGACCTCGAAGCGTTGACGCTCGAGCGCTCGGTTGCTGCAGAGAAGCGCAAGCTCGAGACGACGTGGGCGGACCTCGTCTACAAGGGCTTGTGGTTCTCGCCCCTGCGCAAGGCGATCGACGCCTTCGCCGGCACGACGCAGGCCGCGGTCACAGGCGAGGTCCGGTTGCGCTTCAGCCAGGGGGTCTGCGCGCCGGCCGGACGCCGCTCCCCACATTCGCTGTACGACCATTCATTGGCGACCTACGGATCGAACGACTCCTTCGATGCAGGCGACGCCGCCGGGTTCATCAAGCTGTGGAGCCTGCCGACCACCGAGTGGTCGAAGAGAAAGAGTGACTGAGCCGGAGCCCGGGGCAAACCCCATGCCGTGGGCCGGGCGCTTCACGACCGGACCTGACCCTGCTCTCAACCGGTTGACGTCTTCCATGGCGATCGACATACGGCTGCTCGAGCACGACATCGCGGCGACGGTGGCCCATGCGCACACCCTGCGAGCTGCCGGCCTGCTCGATGAGGCTCAGGTCGCCGCGATCGGCGGAGCTTGCGAATCGATCGTGGGTGAGTTTCGGTCCGGGTCGTTGTCACCCGACGGGGCCGATGAAGACGTCCACTCGCTCGTCGAACGGCTCCTCACGGAGCGTCTAGGGGACACCGGCGCGCGCATTCACGCGGGGCGCAGCCGCAACGACCTCGTCGCGACTGACCTGCGTCTGTGGTGCAAGCATGAGGCCGGGACGACCGCGCGCATGACCGCCGGACTCATCGATGGCCTCGTGAGCGTTGCCGAGGGTCACATCGCCACCGTGATGCCGGGCTACACCCACCTGCAGCGCGCGCAGCCGGTCACGCTTGCCTTCCACGCCGGTGCGCACGCGTTTGCGCTGGCGCGCGACGGGCGCCGCTTCCTCGAGGCGCGCCGCGCCGCCGACGTCTCCGTATTGGGCGCTGGGGCGCTCGCGGGTACCACATTGCCGCTCGAGCCCTCGGTCGCAGCGGCCGAGCTTGGCGTCGAAAGGATCTTTGACAACGCCATGGACGCGGTCTCGGATCGCGACTTTGCGATGGACTTCGTCTATGCGTGCGCGGTCTGCGGAGTACACCTCTCGCGCCTTGCCGAGGAGGTCGTGCAGTGGACGTCTTCTGAGTTCTCTTTTGCGCGCCTCGCGGATGAGTGGTCGACCGGCTCGAGCATGATGCCTCAAAAGCGGAACCCCGACCCGGCGGAGCTGACCAGGGGGCGCGCTGCCGGCGCGATTGCAGACTTGACGGGTCTGCTTGCCCTCGTGAAGGGCCTTCCGCTGTCGTACAACCGCGATCTGCAGGAGGACAAGTCCTTCGTGTTCGCGGCCGGCGACCGAACGAAGAAGAGCCTCGAGATCACGACGGCGGTCATTGGGGCGCTCCGCTTCGACGAGGGGCGCATGGGCGAGGCGGCGGGGCAGGGCGCGATGTGGGCGACCGACCTCGCCGAGCGCCTTGTGGGGCGCGGCGTCCCCTTTCGAGCCGCACATGAGGCGACGGGCCGTTTGGTGGCCGCGCTCGAGGAGTCGGGGTTCGAGCTTGGCGCTGCGCCCGTCGAGCTGCTGAAATCCATTCATCCCCGCTTCGAGCAGGGCGACGTGGCCGTCGCCGATCCCTCGTTGGGGGTGTCGGCCAGGACGAGCCACGGCGGTCCCGCCCCCGCCCGGGTGGAAGAGCAGCTCACAACCCTGAGGGGGGCGGCAGAGGCGCTCCGCAGAGATGCGGGAGCGCCTCTCGGGTAGGCCCCCCCCCGCCGCCAAGGGTCGCTCTTTCGCTTTCGTAACGTTAAGGAGACGGCGGGGCCGCATAATCGAGGCGACATGGTCACAAATCCGGAAGAGCGGCCGGGTGGGATGAGGGAGCGCACCGCCGCGCGCCTTGCCTGGGTCATGTTGGGCTGCATCGCCCTCGTGGCCGCGGCGCTCCTGGCCATCGACGTGGGGGCCGGGTTGGGGATCGACCCGTTCGCGCTCGTGATGCTTTCCTTTCCGGTGGTCGGCGCCCTTGTCGCCGCCCGTCAGCCCGGCAACGCGGTCGGTTGGGTGATGCTTGCGGTGGGGGTCGTGGCGGTGCTCGACGGTCTCTCCGTCGGCTACGCGCAGTACGCATTGGACATTCGCCCGGGATCTCTGCCGCGTCCCGACTTTGCTCTCGCGCTCGGTGCGCCGATGTGGGTGCCCCTCATCGGGCTGATGGGGACCTTCGTCATCCTGCTTTTCCCCGACGGACGTCTCCCTTCCCGGCGATGGAGGCCGTGGGCGTGGTTCTGCGCGCTCGGGATGATCCTGTCTTTCATCGGCATCTTGCTCGCCCCCGACTCTTTCACCGACGTTGGCTACCCGGGGATCAGAAACCCCCTTGGCATTGTGGCCCTGCCTGAGGCAGCGCTCGTGATCATCTTTTCGATCCCGATCGGCATCCTCGGGTGTGCTGCGGCACTAATCCAGCGCTTTCGCCGCTCCCACGGCCAGGATCGCCTCCAGCTGAAATGGCTGGCAGCGGGTGCGGGGGCCACCGCCACGGTCTACCTCGCAGCGATGGTGGCGACGCTAACCCTGGATGCCCCGTGGGATGGTCGTGGCCCTCTGTGGCTCACGACCCTTCAGGATGTGGCCGCCTTCTCTTTCGTCCTCATCCCCGTGGCGGTCGGGATCGCGATCCTCAAGTATCGGCTCTACGACATCGACCTCATCATCAACCGCACGCTCGTCTACGGCGCGCTCACCGCGACACTGACGGCCGCTTACCTCCTCGCAGTAACGATCCTGCAAGGCTTGCTCAGTCCCGTCGCCGGACGCTCCCAGCTCGCGGTGGCGGGCTCAACCCTTGCGGTTGCCGCTCTGTTCCGCCCTGGGCGAGCCCGCATCCAGGCCTTCATCGACCGCCGGTTCTACCGCCGCAAATACGACGCCGCGCGCACCCTCGAGACCTTCTCGGCAAGCCTCAGAGACGTGGTCGACCTCGACGCGCTCACGGGCGAGCTCGCCGTGCTGATCGGC
>JACCZU010000035.1 GCA_013695835.1 Candidatus Aridivita willemsiae | reverse complement strand
CGAACCGCCTGCAACTCGGGGCGAGCTGGAGACAGGATTCGAACCTGCGACCGGCCGCTTACAAGGCGGCTGCTCTACCGGACTGAGCTACTCCAGCCTGGCACGTTGCTCAGCGTACCCCGTGGCGCAACTTGTGAACCGGCGCCGGTGAAAAAGGCCGAGTCGGCCACGGCGTGGGGGGCCTGCACAGAAAGGACAGAAGCCCGCGCTTCGGCCACGGGCCGGAGGCCCAGGCAAGGGTGGAGGGCCGCTGGGCTACGGGGCCGGCGCCGACCTCCGCCTCACCTCGAACATGGCAAGCGCGCCGGCCACGGCCACGTTGAGCGAGGCGAGCGCCCCGCCAAGCGGGATGCGAACGAGGGCGTCGCAATGCTCCCTCAGGTTGTGAGATATCCCCCTGTCCTCGGAACCGAGAACGATCCCGACGGGCGGCTCGGCCAGAGTGGACGACCAGATATCAGCTTCGGCCCCGGCGTCGAGCCCGAGGACCCACAATCCGGCAATGCGCGCTCTGTCGACGGCGTGCGCAAGGTTGGGAACGCGCGCCACGGGAACCATCTCGGCCGCACCGGCCGAGACTCGCCGAACGGCCGCTGTGACCGTGGCGGAACGATGCGTGGGGATGACCGCCCCGTCAAAGCCGGCGCCGTCGGCGCTCCTGAGCAGAGATCCGAGATTGTGTGGATCGGTGATCCCGTCGAGAAAAAGCAGGCACGGCTTGACGCCGGCGAGGAGCTCCTCGAGCGGCGCGTACCTGTAACGGGCGGTCAGGGCCACCACACCCTGGTGGTTGAGGCCCCCAGCAAGCCGGTCGAGCTCGGCCTTGGGTACGGTGCGCACCGGCGCGGCTGCGGCTTCGGCCCGCCGCCGTATCTGGCCGAGGACGGACGAAGGGGCAAGACCCTGGGCAATCAGGACGCGTTCCGGGGCACGGCCCGAGCGCAAGAGCTCGAGAACCGGGCGCCTGCCGGCGAGGACGAAGGGCTCCGGCGGCTCGCTCAAGCAGCGGCCGGCGGAGTGCCAAGCCGCCAGCGCGGGCCCACCGGCGTGTCTTCGATCGACACGCCGAAGGACTCCAGACGATCTCGAATGCCGTCCGCAGCAGCGAACTCTTTGTTCCGGCGCGCCCCCTCTCTCAGCTCGAGGAGGTAGTCGATGAGGCGAGCAGTCAGCTCATCGGAGCCCGTGGCCGCGTCAAAGCGGAACCCCATGACCGAGGTGAGCTCGAGAAACGTCTCTGTGAACGCGATCAGTAGATTGCGATCCTCCCCCGGGCCCCTCTGAGCTCCCTCGACGCAGCGGTTGGCCTCACGCACGAGATCGTGGACGACCGCGAATGCGCCGGAGGAGTTGAAGTCGTCGTCGAGGGTGTCGGTGAAGCGCTGCACGTACTCACCGCCCGGGCCTTCAGGTGGCTCGGCGTCTGCGGGCCGCGTCGCAGCGGGCGTGGCCGGCATGTCCCCGCCAAGTGCGTGGCGGGCCGCAGCGAGAAAGGTGCTCCAGCGATCGTAGGCCTGCGCCGAGTCATCGAGTACCCCATCAGAGAAGGTGAGCTGAGTCCGATAGGACCCTGCCAGGGCCCAGTAACGGGCCACCTCTCCCGGGTAGCGCGCCACGACGTCGCGCACGAGCACGACGTTGCCGAGCGACTTCGACATCTTCTGCGACTCCATCTGGACGAGTCCGGCATGCATCCAGAAGCGCACGAACGGCCCGGCGCCGGCAAGCGCTTCCGCCTGCGCGATCTCGTTTTCGTGATGCGGGAAGGTGAGGTCGCTCGCGCCGCCGTGGATGTCGAAGCCCATGCCGAGGTATTTCGTGGACATCACCGAGCACTCGATGTGCCAGCCGGGGCGGCCGGGCCCCCACGGGGACGGCCACGACGGCTCTCCCTCCTTGGCCGACTTCCACAACGCGAAGTCCAAAGGATGCCGCTTGCCGGCCTGGGGCTCGATCCGCTCGCCGGCGCGCATGTCCTCGAGTGTCCGGCCCGAGAGCTTGCCGTAGGCATCAAAGGACTCGATCGAGAAGAAGACGTCGCCGTCGCTCTCGTAGGCCGACCCGCGCTCGACGAGCCCGTCGATGGCCTCAACCATGTCCTCGACGTGATCGGTCGCCCGGCAGATGATGTCGGCCGGATTCACACCCAACGCGGCCATGTCGTCCTCGAAGGCTTTCGAGTACTTCGAGGTCACGGCGTCGGCGGGGACGCCCTCGACTCCGGCGCGCTCGATGATCCTGTCGTCGACGTCCGTGTAGTTCATCACGTAAGTGACCTGCCAGCCTCTGTAGAGGAAGTACCTACGGATGAAGTCGAACCACAGAAAAGTGCGAGCATTGCCGATGTGTATGAGGTTGTAGACGGTCGGGCCACACACGTACATGGCAATCCGGCCGGGGTCGCGCGTCTCAAGGACCACGGTGCTCCGCAGCATCTGGTCGTGGACCTTGATCGGCATCGCCCTACTCTAAGTCGGCTCCACGAGAACCACTGCTATGGCCGCTATGCCCTCGCCGCGCCCTGTGAACCCCATGCCGTCGGTTGTGGTCGCTTTGACCGAGACCTTGCGAGAGTCAACCTGGAGGGCCCCCGCAATGTTGAGTGCCATCTCTTCGCGCCATGGGGCCAGACGAGGAGCTTGCGCCACGACCGTCGCGTCCACCCCTTCGACTCTCCACCCCTCGTCCCCCGCCGCCCCCGCGGTCTCGGCAAGGATGTCGAGGCTCGAGGCATCCCGCCACCGTGCGTCGTCGGGGAAGGCGCTCCCGAGGTCACCGAGGAGCGCCGCTCCGAGCACGGCATCGGCCACAGCGTGGCTCAAAACGTCTGCGTCCGAATGGCCGGCAAGCCCGGCCTCGGCTGGGATGGTGACGCCACCGAGCACAAGCGGCCGGTCCGGGTCGAATGCGTGCGCATCGAAGCCGAGGCCGACCCTGGTCACCTCGACTCCGCCCCCCCGTGCCCCACATGGGCCCGTCCGCGACCCGAAGCGGAGGCACCCATGGTCGTGGCAATGGCCGCCGCAAGCTCGAGGTCGGGTTCGGTCGACAGCTTCACATTGGCGCGCTCGCCGGGAACGATCGTGCAGGATCCTGGGGCGCGCCGCACCAGATCCCCAACCGTCGTCTCGCCGCCCAGGGGCTCAGCGCGACACAGGGCGCGCAATCCCTGCGTGCGAAACGCGTGCGGTGACTGCACCTTCCACAGCCCTGAGCGATCGACTGTGCCACTCACGAGGCGGGCCCCGGCGGGCTCTGGGGCTTCGGTCAGCTTCAAGGTCTCGTCCATGGGCACGGCGGCCGCGGCCGCGCCGGAGGCCGAGGCTGCATCGGCCACCGCCCGAACAAGGGTGGCCGTGGCGAACGGGTGCGCGATGTCGTGAACCACGGTGGTGTCCGAATCGACGTGACTAAGGGCCAGGTCCAATGATTCAAGGATCGAAGCCGGCGCTTCCATCACGCGGACGGCGGCAGGCACCAGACCATGTCCGGCATCCAAAGCCTCTGTGGACAAACACAGGATGACCGGCCGGCATCCGGCCTCCAACACCGCAGTCAAAGCCCACTCGAATAGAGGAAGGGTCCCGAGCCTGGCCAGCTCGTCTATAGGTTCGAGTCCAGGGCCACGAAGAGTGGCAAGAATCCCGGCGGGCGCCGGCTCGGTTATCCGAGCACCTCGTCGAGCTGCTTCTCGGCCTCGTCTTCGTTGCAACCATTGGAAAAGGTCAGCTCGGAAACTAGGATCTGGCGAGCCTTGGTGAGCATACGTTTCTCGCCCGCAGACAAGCCCTTCTCTTTGTCGCGCTGATGGAGGCTGCGCACGACATCGGCGACCTTGTAGATATCCCCAGACCTGAGCTTTTCGACGTTGGCCTTGAAGCGACGAGACCAGTTGGTTGTGTTCGTAGTCTCTTCTTGCTTCCTTAAAACCTTGAAGACCTTGGGGACCTCCTTGGCGGGAGTTACCTCACGCAAGCCGACATCCTCGGTTGAATCGATCGGAACCATTAGGGTGAGCTCACCGTAAGCAAGCTTGATGATGTAGTAATCACGGCTTTCTCCGTAGAGCTCTTTTTGTTCGAGTTTCTCTATTATCGCGGCGCCGTGATGGGGATAAACGACTTTGTCGCCTACGCTGAAACGCACGTGATAACTCCTCCTATGCGTCGGTTCTGCCGCTCAACAAGGGCCTATCCGCTCCGAGGCCACGAGCGAGAAGGGTGAAGCTTGACGCTGGTCTGTTAGTCAATGGTAACACGCTTGATTACCCTGCCGAGTGAAGCCTGGCGGCACCCGACAAGCGGGTTATGTGCTCGAAGACCTTGCCGATCGTTTCGATGCCCACGGTCTCGAAGCCCAGACCCCGACCGCGCGCGCAGGCGGGAGCAATGGCGGTCTCGAAACCTAGCCGGCGCGCTTCGCCTATGCGCCGCTCGATGCCAGGCACACGCCTGACCTCACCCCCAAGTCCAACTTCCCCGAGCGCCACGACGTCCGGGTTCAAGGCCACCCCTTCGGCCGCGCACAACAACGCCAGGCATAGGGCAAGGTCGGCCGCCGGTTCGCGCACTGCGAAACCCCCGGCCGCAGCGACAAAGACGTCGTGCTTGTCGAGTGGCAGCCCGCAGTACTTCGCCAGGACCCCGCCGAGCAACGCGAGGCGGCGCGCGTCGACGCCGATGGCGACGCGACGCGGCTGGGTGAGCGAGCTCCGCGTAACGAGCGCCTGGATCTCGACCAGCAAAGGGCGCGTGCCTTCGAGCCCGGCGAACACCACAGAGCCCGGGATTCCGGGGCGGCGATCCGCGAGCAGCATCGCAGAAGGATCCTCTACCGCCACCAAACCCGCAGCCCCGAGAACGAACACCCCGGTCTCGGTGCACGGTCCGAAACGGTTCTTGGATACGCGCAAGAGGCGCATCTCGCCGTTGCTTTCGCCCTCGAGGGTCACGACGGCATCGACGATGTGCTCGAGGGCCTTCGGCCCGGCCACCGTGCCATCTTTTGTGACGTGGCCGACGATGATGACCGCCGTGGCGGTCGACTTGGCGAACCTCACGAGGGCGGCGGCGCATTCGCGCACCTGCATCACAGAACCGGCGGCGCCTTCCAGAGACTCGTCGGCCAGGGTCTGGATCGAGTCGACGACGAGAACATCGGGGCGCTCTGACTCCGACGCCGCAAGGACCCGTTCGAGTGAGGTGGATGCCGCAGCACGAAAGCGATCCATCGCAGCACCGATGCGAGCGCCCCTGAGGGCGATCTGGGCGAGGGACTCTTCGCCGCTGATGAGCAGGGCCTCGCGTCCCGAGGCGAGGACACCGTCCATGATTTGAAGCACGAGGGTCGACTTTCCGATGCCTGGCTCTCCCGCAAGGAGAGTCACACCACCGGGGAGCAGGCCCCCGCCCACAACGCGGTCGACCTCGGGCATTCCGGTGGAGAAGCGCTCCGCATCCGTGACCGCCCCCTCCAGGGAGACGACATCGACGGCCTCCGGCTGGGTCGCCGGGGTCGCCGCCGTGTTCCATGCACCGCACTCGGGGCAGCGCCCGAACCACCGCGGCGAGGAGTGCCCGCACCCGCTGCACACATGATCGGAATCAACCCGCCGGGCACCCATGCCCCACACCTTAGGGGGCCCCTACGACACAAATGCTTGATGGTCCCGCTAATCGCCCGTCGTGGCCGGGCTCAACCCGTCGGTGCTTTCATCTCTGGACGTTTGCCTCCGGAAAACGAGGGTGGAGCGACACCGAAACGACTGGAACGGCGAAAGGCCCCCGCCCGAAGGCGGGGGCCTCTTTGGCTTACCTTGGTGCCGACTGAGCCGGCGTCTTAAGGCTCGATCGGGTCGTCCCCTTCGCCAAGACCGGCCCCGGCCAACTCGACCGGCGGGTGATCGGGCGAGCGATCGACCTTGTTGAACACGATCTCATCCTCGCCCGCCTCGTTGCGGTCGACATCGACGACGATCGTGTCGCCGGCGACGTATTCCTTCCACAGGATCTTCTCCGAGAGGGGGTCCTCGACGAGCCGTTGAATGGAGCGCCTCAAAGGACGTGCCCCAAGCGTCGGGTCGTAGCCCTTGCGTGCAAGCAGATCCTTGGCCGGCCCTGTGAGATCGATGGCGACGTCGCGGCTCTCGAGCTGCTTGGAGACCCGGCTGATCATGAGATCCACGATCGAGGTGACCTCGGCCCGCGAGAGCTCGTGGAAGACGATGACCTCATCGATTCGGTTGAGGAACTCGGGCCTGAAGTTGCGCTTGAGCTCTTCTTCGACACGCTCGCGCATCTTGTCGTAGGTGAGATCGGAGCTCGCTTGCCCAAAGCCCATCGCGGGCTTTCTCAGGTTCTGCGTGCCGAGGTTGGAAGTCATGATGATGACGGTGTTCTTGAAGTCCACCGCCCTGCCCTGAGCGTCCGTCAGACGCCCGTCTTCCAGGATCTGCAGCAGGGTGTTGAAGACATCGGGATGCGCTTTCTCGATCTCGTCGAGCAGCACCACCGAATACGGGCGGCGGCGCACGGCTTCTGTGAGCTGGCCCCCCTCCTCGTAACCAACATAGCCCGGAGGCGAACCGACCAGACGGCTGACCGTGTGCTTCTCCATGTACTCGCTCATGTCGAGCTGGATCAGCGCGTTCTCGTCACCGAACAGGAAGTTCGTCAGCGCCTTTGCGGTTTCGGTCTTGCCGACACCAGAGGGCCCGAGGAAGATGAACGAGCCCGCCGGGCGCTTTGGATCCTTGAGCCCGGCGCGCGTCCTGCGGATCGAGCGCGACACGGCGCTGATCGCGTTCTCCTGGCCGATGATGCGCGTGTGGAGCTCTTCCTCCATGCGCAAGAGCTTCGCCGTCTCCTCTTCGGTCAGTGAGGTCACGGGGATGCCGGTCCACGACGAAAGGACCTCGGCGATCTCCTCCTCGTCGACCTCGGCGAAGGCCTCGCCCTCGGCGGAGCGCCACTCGACCTCACGCAGGCTTCGCTGCTCGATGAGCTGCTTTTCCTGGTCGCGGAAGCCGGCAGCGCGCTCGAAGTCCTGGGCTTCGATGGCTTCTTCCTTTTGCCTTCTCGTGTCCATGATGCTGTCTTCGAGCTCGCGGTAGTCGGGCGGCGCCGCCATGCGGCGGATGCGCAAGCGAGACCCGGCCTCGTCGATGAGGTCGATGGCCTTGTCCGGCAGGAAACGGTCCGAGATGTAACGGTCGGCGAGGTTTGCCGCTGCGACCAGGCCTTGATCGGTGATGTGGACGCGGTGGTGTGCCTCGTAGCGATCGCGGAGCCCCTTGAGGATGTCGATCGTGTGCGGAACGGTCGGCTCGGGAACCTTGATTGGCTGGAACCGACGTTCGAGCGCTGCGTCCTTTTCGAGGTGCTTGCGGTACTCGTCGAGCGTGGTCGCGCCGACGGTCTGAAGCTCGCCGCGCGCGAGCATCGGCTTGAGGATGCTTGCGGCGTCGATGGCGCCCTCCGCCGCACCGGCTCCCACAAGCGTGTGGAGCTCGTCGATGAACAGGATGATGTCGCCGCGCGTCTTGATCTCCTTGAGCACCTTCTTTAGCCGCTCTTCGAAGTCACCGCGGTAGCGGGACCCGGCGACGAGTGCGCCGAGATCGAGTGTGTAGAGCTGCTTGCCGGTGATCGTCTCCGGCACCTCGCCCTTTACGATCCGCTGCGCCAAACCTTCGACGACGGCCGTCTTTCCTACGCCGGGCTCACCGATGAGAACCGGGTTGTTCTTGGTGCGCCGCGACAGGACCTGCATGACGCGCTCGATCTCTTTTTCGCGGCCGATGACGGGGTCGAGCTTGTTCTCGGCCGCCAGCTGTGTGAGGTTGCGTCCGAACTGGTCGAGGACGAGAGAGCCCTGAGGGGCCTGGGTGGTGCCTCCGCCTGGGGCTTCCTTGGCCCCCGAGTAGCCGGACAGCAGCTGGATCACCTGCTGGCGGACGCGCCCGAGGTCGGCCCCGAGCTTGACAAGGACCTGGGCGGCGACGCCCTCGCCCTCACGGATCAGACCGAGCAGGATGTGCTCGGTGCCGATGTAGTTGTGCCCGAGCTGAAGCGCCTCTCTAAGCGAGAGCTCGAGGACCTTCTTGGCTCGGGGTGTGAATGGGATATGACCCGAGGGCGGCGATTGACCAACGCCGATGATCTCCTCAACCTGCTGGCGCACCTTCTCGAGGGAGATGCCCAGCGATTCAAGGGCCTTTGCGGCGACCCCTTCGCCTTCATGAATCAGCCCGAGCAAGATGTGCTCGGTACCGATGTAGTTGTGGTTGAGAAGCCTTGCCTCTTCCTGGGCAAGTACGACCACCCTGCGGGCCCGATCTGTGAATCTCTCGAACATGGGCCCCCGCCTCCTTTGCTCTCGTAACTAGACTTGCGGCCTGTTTGACGACGATTGCGAAGAGCCGAAAGCCTCGGTGCTCAAGGAGCTCGGCGCCTCCTTACAGCCATTATACGATCGGCGTTTCCTTACCCTCGGCTTGACCCCCGGCTTTGTCTCGGACGGTCTTGTCTCAGACCGAACGCCCCGGCAGCTTTGCATGTTCCCCTCCACCTCTAACAACGTCCGCGCAAGCGGAATAGTTCCCCCCGAGTCATGGGGAGGAGGAACTAGGTGGATAATCCTGGGGCCTCATGGCCGGCCACAGGATGACCTCACGGATCGAAGGCGCACCCGTCAAGAGCATCAGGAGGCGATCGATGCCGAGACCGAAGCCGCCGGCAGGCGGCATCCCATAGGCAAGCGCCTCGAGGAAGTCCTCGTCGGGAAGGGCGGCCTCCTTGTTGCCGGCGGCCCGATCCGCCGCCTGCATGCGAAAACGCCTGCGCTGCTCATCGGGGTCGTTCAGCTCCGAGTAGATGGGCGCCACCTCGACGCCGCCGATCACGAGGTCGGCGTGCTCGGTGAAGCCCTCGATCGTGCGATGGTCCTTGGCAAGCGGCGAGACCTCGACGGGGAACCCCGCCACGAAGGTGGGCTCGGCCAGAGACTTCTCGACGTGGGTCTCGTAGAGCTCGGCGACGACGGCTCCGGGGCGGCGCTCCTCCTCCGCTCCGGCCCCGAGGCCCCCTGCGGCGCGCCGGAGGCCGGCCCAATCCCTGGCCTCCCAGAGCCGGGCAAAGTCGACACCCGTCGCCTCCTCGATCGCGTCGAACATCGAGACACGCCTGAAGGGAGGGCTAAGCTTCCCCGCCACGCCGTCGGCGCCGGCCGCGCCGGCCACGGCCCCTGCGATGGTCAGCACAAGGGATTCGACCAGCGACATCGTGTGCTCGTAGTCGACGTAGGCCTCGTAGCCCTCGAGCATTGTGAACTCGGGGTTGTGACGCGTCGACACACCTTCATTGCGAAAGCTGCGGTTGAGCTCGTAGACGCGCTCCATCCCGCCGATGAGCAGGCGCTTGAGATAGAGCTCGGGGGCGATGCGCAGATATAAGTCGACGCCGAGGGCGTTGTGATGGGTTGCAAAGGGCCGCGCCACAGCGCCGCCTGCAATGGGGTGGAGAAGCGGAGTCTCGACCTCGAGGAAGCCGCGCTGCTCCATGAACCCCCTGATTGCCTTGTTCGCCGCCGCGCGCGCGGCCACCAGTTGAAGGGAGCGCTCATTGAACAAGAGATCGAGATGGCGCGCCCTGTAGCGTGCCTCGACGTCTGAGAGCCCGTGCCACTTCTCGGGCATGGGTCGCAGGCAGGGTGCGAGCAGCGTGATTGAGGTGACCACAACGGAAAGCTCGCCGCGCCTTGTCCTCATCACGCCGCCCTCAGCCCCGACGATGTCTCCCACGCCGAGGCGGGAGAAATGCTGAAGTCCGTCGGCGCCGAGAATCGACTTCTGGGCGAAGAGCTGGATGCCACCTGAGGCATCCGCGAGGTCGGCGAACGCGATCCCTCCATGGGCCCTGACCGTTTTGAGCCGGCCGGCCACGCGCACGACGGCGTCGTGGGGCGCGCCTGCGCCCGGTTCGAGGTGACCCCATCGCTTGGTGATCTCTGCCGCAGTTGCGGTCCGCTCGTAGGCGTACGGATAGGGGACGTCGGGGCGGGCGCCGCTCACGTGGTCACGCCCCCGCATTGCGATCGAAGATGAGACGCAGGCCGGTGAGGGTGAGAGCGGGCTCGATCCTGTGTATCAGGCGGCAGTGCTCGACCACGGTTCCCGCCCACCCGCCGGTGGCGACCACCTCGACCGGGCTCCCCTGCTCGGCCATCAGCCCAAGCTCGGCCAGCACTCGCTCGACGAGGCCGTCGACCATAGCGGCCGTGCCGTAGACGATGCCCGCCTGAACCGCAGCAGCCGTGCTCTTTCCGATGGCGCTGCAGGGCGCAACGACTTCGACTCGCTGCACAAGGGCAGTGGCCGAGAACAGGGCCCCAGCCGAGATGTCGATGCCGGGAGCGATTGCCCCCCCGAGATAGTCGCCTGAGGCGGAGAGGGCGTCGACGGTGATCGCGGTGCCGAAGTCCACGACCACGACGGGGGCGCCGGGAAACATGTCGGCGGCCGCTGCGGCATTTGCGATGCGGTCGGCGCCGACCTCGCGCGGGTTGTCGGTGAGGACGGCGATGCCCGTCTTGACCCCGGGGCCAACGACCAGGGGCGGGAAGCCGAAGTACTTGAGCGTCATGTCCCTTAGCTCCTGGGTGGCGCGCGGCACGACCGAGCACAGCGATACGCCCGTAATCTGCCTGGTGAAGGAGAGGTCGGCAGAGGCAAGCAGCCCCCCGAACAGCAGCGAGAGCTCGTCGGCCGTGCGCGCCGCCTCGGTTGAGGCGCGCCATTCGTGCATGAGGTGGCCCCTGTCGAAGACGCCGAGATGCGTCTGCGTATTTCCAACATCCACGGCGAGAAGCATCAGTGCCCCGCCGCCGTTCCTTGCTTCGATTCCCTCGAGTCCGGCACGCGCCGGCCGCCGTCCACGTCGAGGAGCAGGTTGTCGATGAGGCGGACACGACCGAGGCGCGCCGCAACCGCAAGCAGGAGCGGCCCGGCCCCCCCTGCCGGCTGAAAGGTCGCGGGGTCGACGGCGCGTGCGTAGTCGACCTGGATCAGGGAGCTGCCCTCGAGCACCCCCGTCATCGCCCTTGCCGCATCGTCGACCCGGCCGCCCCTCTCGATGACGCCGGCTCCTTGCCGCAGAGCGAGGTGCAGGGCAGGCGCCTCCGCCCGCTCCTGCGGCGATAGCAACCGGTTGCGGCTACTCAGGGCGAGCCCGTCCGCGTCCCGCACCGTGGGGCACGCCCTTATGCGCACATCAAAGGCGAGGTCCGTGACCATCCGCCTGATGACGGCGAGCTGCTGCGCGTCCTTCTGACCGAAATAGGCGATGTCGGGCTCCACGAGGTTGAACAGCTTAGCCACAACCGTCGCCACTCCGTCGAAATGACCGGGCCGCGACGCCCCCTCGAGGACCGCGCCGAGGGGCCCGGCACTCACGGTGGTGGAATCGCCGGGTGGGTACATGTCCTCGACCGGGGGCAGAAAAACGAGATCCACGCCACAGGACTCGGCGGCGGCGAGGTCCCCGGCCTCGTCCCTCGGGTAGGCGTCGAGGTCGGCGGTCGAGGAGAACTGCCTGGGATTGACAAAGACGCTCATCACAACGAGGTCGGATTCGGCCCTGGCCGCCCTGAGCAGCGAGAGATGGCCGTCGTGAAGCGCGCCCATCGTCGGCACGAGGGCAATCCGCAGGGCCGGGTCCGACTCCTTATCGGCCAACCCGACGAGATCGGCCCCCCGGCTCACGACCTTCACGTGTCCCTCGCATCGTTCAGGAGGGCGAGCACTGACGCCTCGGTCCGTCCTTCGACCTTCCCGGCGCGCCGCCCAGCGGCGAGGATCAGCGCAGCCGCTGCGGCATAGGGCTCGGCGAGGTCGGGGGCAGTCGCGCCGATCACCTCGAGGTGGCGTTCGATTGTGGCGGCCTCGCCCCTCACCGCAGGCCCCGTGAGCGCCTCCGCCGGCCCCCGCCCCCACACGTTTGCGAGCGTACCCTCCACCAGGGGGGCGAGGACCTGCAGGGCAGGCTCGATCCCGGCAGCGTGCAGCAGCGACTCGGCGGTGTGGAGGAGAGCAACGAGCCCGTTGGACGCTGTGACCGCAGCGGCGTGCCACAACGGGCGCACGGGGCCTGCGACGTCCACGGGGGTGCCCCCCACCTCGGCAACGAGCTCGTGGGCCCAGGCCGCGAGGTGAGGGGGCGCCGTCACTCCCCATACGCTTCCCGGCAGGCGCTCGAGGGCCGCCGCCACACTGGGGCACGACTGCACGGGATGAAGGGCGCAGGCGCCGCCCCCCGCGCTCACGACCGGCTCGAGCGGCTCGAGACCAAGGGCGCCGGCGAAATGGCACACGACAGTGCCCGGGCCGGCAAGGGGAGCAATTCGGGCCGCCACCTCTGCGATGGCGTCGTCCCCTGCGCCGATCAGGATGACATCGGCGCCCATGTGTGGCCCGCGGCCCCGCCGAGCCTTGCCCGCGTCCGGGGAATCGAGATCGGCGACGGGAGCCGCGAGGGTGGCTGCGGCCCTGCGCGCCGATGACTCCGTGCGGGACGCAACCCATGCAACCGTGTGTCCCCTCCGGCGAAGCAGCTCGGCGACAGCAGTCCCGACCCGGCCCGCCCCCAC
>JACCZU010000242.1 GCA_013695835.1 Candidatus Aridivita willemsiae | reverse complement strand
TGATCCCCGCCAGGGGCGCGATCGAAAGGCCAGTGACCATGGCCGACATCGCACCGACGCTCGCCCGGCTGATGGGGGGTTCCTTCGCCACGCCGGACGGCAAGCCCTTGCCCGAGGTGGCGACGGTCGAAGGGAGCCTTCGCCCCGCCGACCGTCCCAAGCTCATCGTCACGGTCGTCTACGACGGCGGCGGCTGGAATGTCTTGAATCAGTGGCCGGGGGACTGGCCGGTGCTGAAGATGATGATGGAGGAGGGCACCGCGTTCACGGACGCCACGGTTGGCTCCTCGCCTTCGGTCACCCCTTCCGTCCACACGACGCTGGGGACCGGCGTCTTCCCGGCGCGCCACGGCATCACCGATATCCCTGTCTTCGTCGAGGACGGCGCCGTCGTCGACGCCTTTCTCGGGGGCGAGTCGTCGCGCCTCATGAAGGTGCCCGCGCTTGCGGAGCGGTGGGACGAGGCAAACGCCAACCGGGCCAACATCGGCATGGTCGGCTACGAGCCGTGGCATCTCGGCATGATCGGGCAGGGCGCAGAGAAGCCGGGTGGCGACAAGGACGACGCGGTGTGGCTCGACATCGACACCAACGAGTGGATCAGCGATTCGGACAGCTACACCCTGCCCGACGCAATCGCATCTGCGCCGGGGCTCGAGGCCGATGTCTCCGCCCTCGACGCTGCCGACGGCGAGCGGGACGGCGCGTGGGGCGAGCACGCCATCCTCGAGGATCCCGCCCGGTTGGAAGAGACGCCCGCTTTCATCGCCTATCACACGAGGGCGATGCTCGACCTCATTGAAGCCGAGGGCTACGGGGACGACTCCATCACCGACCTGATGTTCACCAACTACAAACAGATCGACCGCGTCGGGCACTACTTCAACATGGCATCGGACGAGGTCCGCGACTCGCTCGCGGCGACCGATGAGCAGATCGGGGTCATCATCGACACCTTGAACCGCGAGGTGGGGCGCGGGGAGTGGGCCATGGTGCTCACCGCAGACCACGGCCAGCAGCCCGACGCCGGCGCCGTGAACGGCTACGGGATCGACCCGGTCGAGGTCGTCGAGGACATCGACGACCGCTTCGGGCCGATCACCAAGCAGGTGCGGCCGACGCAGGTGTTTCTTTATCCCGACGCCCTCGAGGAGCAGGACGTCGAAGTGGATGAGGTGGCGCGCTTCCTGTCGGACTACAGGCTTGCGGACAGCACGATTCGGCCCGACACCAGGCTGGGGGGCGCAGGGGCCTTCGGCCCACAGGACCGGATCTTCGACCTCGCCGTGCCCTCCGAGGTGCTTCCAACCATCCGCTGCTGAGCCGGCTTGGTGGGAGACGGCTGGGTGGGAGACGGGCGGGTCCGGAAGCCCGGTAGGATCGCGCACCAATGGCCGTCTCTACATTGTCCGATCGCGCTCGCAGAGAGTCCAGGCTCAACAATGACCCCTCAGGCGGCTTCCTAGGCAGGCCGGCGGCCTACCTAGCGACGACGCTCATACTCTTTGCGTTGTTCGGCTGGACCTTCATCGCCGACCCCGAACGCGTTGCCCCTACCAAAGACCCCGCTTACTACACGTGGCGGACCGAGGCGCTGCTCTCCGAACGCCCCGTCAGGCTCCTCGAGGTCGACGGCGCTTTCGACATGTTCGCGGGCGGCTACAGGGTGTCGGCGCCGGTCATCGGCGGTTTTCTGCGCCACGTCGGGGGGGTCGGCCCGCTCAGGACCACGGTGCTGCTCATGGTTGCGCTGCCTGTAATCACGGCACTGCTGCTCGCCGGCTTCGCCTACCGGCAGCTTCGTGACCCCCTCGCCTGGCATGCGGTGGCGTTCACGTCGGCGGGACTGTTCTTGACGCCGCCGTTCGTCGGGTACCTCGACAACCTCTTGTGCCTGTTCTTTATTGCTGCTGCGCTTCCATTCCTCGAGGCCGCACGCCGCTCCTGGCCGGCGCGCTTTGCCCTGTTCTTTTTCTTGCTCCTGTCCGGCTTCACCCACCCGACGACGCTCGTCATCTTCGGCGGCACGCTCGGGCTCATGGCCGCCGTCCGGTTCCTGCTGCGTGGCTTCGACCTTCGCTCGGTGATCAGAGACGACGGGCCGATGCTCCTCACGGCCCTGGCCGCCGCCGTCGCCACCTATGCGCTGTGGACGCTCGGGATATGGGGCGACTCGGCGTCGCTCACCGAATCCGCCCTTCCGCCCCCCTACGACAGTGCGTTCTTCCTCGACCGGCTTGGCCTCTGGGTGGCGGCCATGAACCCGCTTCTCACAGGACCGCTTTTCCTTATCGGGCTTGCGGGGCTCGCGCTCGTCGGCAGAAACGGGGAGGCCGCCGATCTTGTCCGCATCTCGATCCTGTGGCTTGCCCCCCTGGCCGGCATCCTCGGGTTTCTCGCGGGGCTGACCTATCCCTATTACCGCTTCTTCAACACGACCCTTGCATGGGTCCTGCTCGTGGGTGCCGGGGCCTATTTCGTGCTCCGCGGCGCCCTCGAACTCGCCCACGGCGGGGGAGCGGCGCGCGGCGCCGGCTGGGCGGGGATCGCAGTGATCGTTGCGATCCTTGGCTACAACTTTGCCACCGGATTCAAGGTCTCGGGCTGGAACAAGCCTCAAGGGGGGTGGATCTCGGCCGATCTACGAACCGACCTCGATGCGCTACGCGGAGAGCTCGCCGCCGAGGAGGACAGAGACCGGCCCGTGGTATTCGTGATCGACGAGACGCCGTCGCCCCAGGTGTGGGGGTTCACCAAGCTATCCGGAAACACTTCCCGCTACGGGCTTCCGCCGGGCCAGATCGACAACGGCTACCTCTATCTCGGATCACTGGCCAATTATCTCGAAGGCAAAGCCACCACAGAAGGGGACCCGACCTACGACCGTCTTTCGCCGGCGCTGCTCGAGGATGCCGAGGATGGCATAGCAGCGGCCGAGGGTGAGCCGCTCACGGTGGTCGCAAGCGCGTTCAACGTCAACGGCGCCAACACCGATATAGCCGCAGGCGGAGGCCCCGCCCGTCTTGTGGAGGACGCCGATGCCGAGGTCTGGATGCTCAATGACGGAACCGTCGTGAAGTCCGGCTCAGCCGAGACCGCGCGCGCCGCCGAGGTCGCACCCCCTCTCGGATGGAATTTGTCCGGCGTCCTTCACCTCCTGCGGGTCGTCGCCGGGGTCGCGCTCTTGATCGTGCCCGGCGCCTTTGCCGTGCGCTGGGCGCTGCCCGATGCGAGCTTCGCCGAGGCGCTTGGCCTCGCCCCCGCGCTTGCGGTGACGGGCCTGACCGTGGCGGGTGTGGCGGCCCTGGCAGTCACCCGTTCTCCCTTCTCTCCTGCGCTCGCCTGGATCTGCCTCGGTATCGCGCTGGCCCTCGGGGCAGTGCTTGGGCTTGTGGCGCGGTCGGCGGGACCGGCGTGGCGGGAGACGACGTCTGGGGGAGTTGGCCGGCGGCACGCCCTCCGCCTGTGAGCCTTCGCACCAAGTCCGGCCACGCCCGGTCCGCCGGGGCTCGCGCCGGCCGCCGGGGGGGTGCCGGAGCACCCGGCCGAGCCATGGTGCTTTTCGGGCGCCTGCCGGCGGCCGCTCCGGGCAGGACGTCGACGTTCCTTTGGCTCGTGGTCCTTGGATCCCTCGCCGCCGGCCTGGTGAGCTTTGCCGTGGGCGCCGGCGTGGTTGCCCTGTGGTGCTTCGCTTCCGTCGCGGTCGCGGCGGCACTTGTCCTTCCGCTTCACTACGCCCTCGTCTCGCCGCTGTTCGTGGGCGTGCTCGCGTGGCTCGTCGACATGCTCCCGTTCGTGGTGATCATTGGGTGGGGCGCCGTCGTCGCACGCTGGACCGCAACCCTGGTGCGCGAACGTCGTCTGCCCGCCGGGGGCAGGTGGATCTGGCTCCCTATCGGGCTCGGAGTTTGGACTGCGCTCGGAGTCATCGTCATCCCGGGGGCCGACATCAAGCACTTCATACTGCTGCTCGCAATCCAGGTGACTATTAGCGGTGCGGTCCTTGCCGTTGTCGACTGCTTGGGGTCGCTCGAGGAGCGAACGAAGGTTGCAGCGGGTCTCGTCGTCTTCGTGCTCATCCTCACCGTCGGCGTTCTTGCCGAGTGGGCAGGCGTTCCCCTGCAGACCTTGCAAGACAGAGAAACCTCGGCTCTGGTCGAGGGGGCGTATGGTGTCGACGCATTCACCAACGGCGTGGGGATGATCAAGTACGAGCGCTCCCGCCGAGGCGGCGCTTTGGAGCTGTCACGCAAAATCGAACAGATCGGCAAGAGCAATCCCGGCGTCCCTGAGGTAGAGGTCTTCCAACCGACCTTCAGCTCCTTTCCCGGGAGCTTGATCGTCCGCTTCGCGGGCTCGGCGCGCCCGTGGGAGCGGGAGCTCGCCGCTGCCGACGTCGAGCTTCTCTACGACAACCTCGGCTTTGGGCCCGCCAATCAGATTCCGAGGTTGCGCTCGTTTCCGCGCAACGCGAACACTTACGCGGGCATCGGAGCCGCCATCCTGCCCTTTGCGTTTTTTCTTGCATGGGGCAGCGGCAGGAGACGGGCGCTCGGCTGGACGGGAGTTGCAGCGTGCTTTGCTGGCGTCGCCTTCTCTCTTACGCGCGGCGCGTGGCTTGCGGTGGCTCTGGGAATCGCATTTCTTGTCGTCTTTGGCGCCGTGACGCGCCGCCAGAGGCTCCAGATGATCGGCTCGTTCGTGCTTACGGCCGTCGTGCTCACCGCCTTCTTCTTTGCGGTGTACAGGGTCGACCCCGTCTTCGCGCGGGCAAAGGGTGAGGGGAGCATCGGAACGAGGACGGCCACCTACGGGGACACGATCGAGGCCGTCCAGGGGAAGTACTTTCTGATCGGCTACGGGACTGAGAAGCCAAGGACGGCCAGCGGTGTATCGCACGCGCTCGGCCGCTACATACCGCGCGCCGGAACGCATTCGACCTACCTTAACTATCTCTTTCGCACCGGTGCGCCGGGCGCTCTGATGATCGTGGCCCTCTACGCCGCGGCGGGCCTGCATGCACTGGCCGCCGCCCGTTCCAAAGTGAGCCAGGAGGAAAAGACCTGGTCGACGCTTGCCGCAGCCGCAGTGCTCATTGCCGCTGCCCACGGAGTCGTCTTGAGCCTTTATGTTGAGCCCGTGTACACGCTTGTGATCTCGCTGCTGCTTGGGCTCGCCATGGCCGGAACCACCAACCTGAAAAGCTCTGTTCTGCCGTGGCGTGCACCTCCCCCGCAGCACGCCGCTTCGCGGTGACCCGGACAGACAAACCGCGCCGGGACTCCGGCCTTTCAACCGAGTCGGCCGCCGACGTCCGTATCGTAGCGAAGGGCGGCGCCATCCAAATCATCGGGCAGATCACCCAGCGGAGCCTGTCGTTCCTGTTCACGCTCGTGATCGAGGCGTTTTTCCAGGTGGGGGGCTTCGGCCTCTACCGCTTCGTCACGCAGGTGCTTGCGATCGGAGGCCAGCTCGGGCTCGCCGGTTTCAACTATGCGTCGATGCGATTCATCGCCCGAGCACGGGCGTTGGATGATCCCTCCGGGGTTCGCAGCGCGGCGCGTGTGGGGCTCCTCGGCTCCGCCGTGGCCTCCGCCGTCGTCCTTGCGGTCCTCTTGGCGGGGGCCGGCATCATTGCGCAACCGTTCACGTCTTCTCCGGGGGATGCGGGAGAGCTCGCGTTCTTGCTGCGAGTCGGCGCGCCGTATGTGCCACTCTTCGCCTTCATGCAAGTACTGAGGTATAGCACTCAGGCGTACAAGACCATGATTCCTTCTGTCGTCGTCGGCAACATCATTCAGCCGGCGATGCGCTTCATTCTCGGGGTCGCGCTGCTCGTCGCCGGCTTCGGGATCACCGGGGCGGTGACGACCCTGTCCATCAGCATGGGTATCGGGGTGCTTGCGGCTGCGTACTACCTCCGGCGTATGCTGTCGCCCGCCGAGCGCGGCGCCGAACGGCAGCCGATGCTTGGCCCCATGGTGAAGTTTGCGCTTCCTCAGGCGGGTACCTCTCTCTTGAGCCTTCAGGCTTTGGGACTCGGCGTCATCGTGCTCAAGCTCTTCGAGAGCAACGTTCAGGTGGGGCTGTTCGGGATTGCCCTGGCACTCCAGGGGCCGGGTTCCGTTTTCTTGAGCGGCATCGTGAACATCTGGGCCCCCGTCGTCTCCGATCTTTACGAGCGTGGAGAGATCGAGCGTCTCGGTTTCCTCTACAAGACCATCACCCGATGGGGTGCGACATTCTCGTTTCCGATCTTTGCAGCCCTGGTTCTGTTCCCGGAACTGTTCGTGGCCATCTTTGGCTCCGACGCGGCCGGGGCCGCGCCGCTGGTTGCGGTTCTGGCAGCAGGGAGCTTCCTCTACACGGGCACAGGGCCGTCCGGCTATGTCATCTCGATGACGGGGCGGCCGGGAGTGAACTTCGTGAACTCGATCGTGGGGGTCGGCTCTTACATCGCTTTGGGTCTCTGGCTCGTGCCGCGCTACGGCGCCCTCGGCATGGCGATAGGGGATGCGGTTGTGACCGGCTCGGTCAATGTTGTGCGCGTGATCGAGGCAAAGGTGCTCGTCGGCGTGCAGCCCTACGGGCGTTCGTTTCTCAAGCCGGTGTCGGCTACCGCAGCCGCGGCCGCGGTCGCGGTCCTATGGAGGGCCGTGTTCGGGGACGCGGTCATCATCTCAGTTGGCGGGCTGGCGGTTGCCGCCGCCGTCTACCTCGGCGTCCTGTTGCTCATGGGCGTCGATCCCGAGGAACGCCACATTTGGGAGACAATCAAGACCCGCATGCTCCGCCGCCGCCCGTGAGCGAGCCCGGCCGATGCTGGCATACCATCCTATTTTCATCGATCCCTGAGGAGGCTGCGTGAAGTCCGACGTGCTGTCCCTTGACACTTCGCGGAGCAACTTCGTCGACATCACCGACGCAGTCGGCAGATTTGTTGCCGAGGCCGGGGGCGACGGCCTCGTCAACGTCTTCGTGCCGCACGCGACCGCAGGCCTGGCCCTAATCGAGACCGGGTCGGGGTCGGAGTCCGACCTCGCCGGCGCAATCGACCGTGTGCTGCCGCGCGACGCCGGCTACGCGCACAAGCATGGCTCTCCCGGCCACGGCGCAGACCATCTCCTTCCTGCGTTCTTGTCCCCCTCGGTGTCGATACCCGTCGTGGACGGGGCCGTGGCGCTCGGGACCTGGCAGAGCATCGTCATGGTCGACCTGAACGCCGACAATCCCACGCGCAAGGTGCGGCTCTCGTTCGTGGCGGGTTAGTGGACCACTACCCCCGTTCGTAAGGCAGCGGCCACGGGTTGGGGGTACAACCGCCGACACCCTTGGTCTGTTGCATCATGGTCGGGGCGGGAGCGCCCGCCGAGGTGCAGTAGAGGTGGCCCTTGCCGAGCGCGTGGCCGACCTCGTGGTTGATCATGTAGCGGCGGTATCCAGCGAGGTCGGTTCCGAAAGAGTCGGCGCCGTTAGTCCAGCGCCAGGAATTGAGGACCGCGCGCTCGCCCTGGTGACACGAGTAGATGCCGTTGGTCACAAGCGGGGCACAGAGCCGGTCCGTGGTGCCGGGGCTTGCGAGCGTCACCCGGAAGCTCACGGGCCCTGTGCTCACCCTCTGAAACGCACGCGCTCCATCGCCGCCCCATCCCTTGGGACTCGACAGGACGGACTCGACGAGGAGCGCAAAGGC
>JACCZU010000211.1 GCA_013695835.1 Candidatus Aridivita willemsiae | reverse complement strand
CACGCTGACAGAAACCAGCGACGAGCCCCCCGTTCGCTATTGGGCGCGGCCGCCGCCTTCGACCGCGAGCTCGACGGACGCACGCTGAAGCTCGAGGTCCGCGACGGTCGCATCGTCGATACTGCGATCTCGCGCGTCTGGAACGTGTTCCGCCGGGCGGTCTCGGGCCCACTGGAAGGACAACAGCTGATTCGCCTGTAGCCTCGCCTGCGATGGAGGCCGCAAGCTTAGCCAACCGGGCACTAACACATGGCCGTGATCGTCCGCCTGCGTAGTGACCAGTGCACCAAGGACTACGTCGCCCGGCGCACCGCGGAGGGCTGGGCTTGCCCCGGTTTCGTAGACCGTCTACGGCTTGACAGATGAGGCGCTGTCTTGCTCTTCGTAACCACCTCCTCTCGAACTCCGCAGGACTGATGGTCCGGATCGTGGTGTGTCTCCTCTTCCGGTTGTAGAAGACCTCTACGAAGTCGAAGATCGCCAGCTCGGCATCCAGGCGTGTCGGCCACGAGTAGCGGTGCAGCAGCTCGCTCTTTAGCGTGGCGATGAACGACTCCGCTGCGGCATTGTCAAAGGCGTCGCCGACCGATCCCATCGAAGACACGATGCCCGACTCGCGCAGACGCTTGCCGAACGCGAGGCTCGTGTACTGACATCCCTGATCTGAATGGTGCACCAGACCCGGATCGGGCCGGCGGTTCTCGATCGCCATGTTGAGCGCGTCGAGCACGAGCTCGGTCTTGAGGTCATCTCTCATCGACCAGCCGACGACGCGGCGAGAGAAGAGGTCGAGCACGAAGGAGACGTACAGGAATCCCGCCCACGTCCGGACGTATGTGATGTCGGCAACCCAGCGCTTGTTCGGTGCATCCACACTGAAGTCGCGCTCGAGCAGATCCGCAGCGGGCGCCGCGGTGTCGTCCCTTCTGGTCGTCCAGTGCCGGCGGCGACGGCAGCAGCCCCGGATGCCCGCTGCGGCCATGAGCCGGGCGAAGCGCTTGCGGGAGCAGGAGATCCCGTGCTCGTCTTGGAGCTCGAAGTGGATCCGGGGAGCGCCGTAGGTCTGTCGGCTGTCCTTGTGGATGCAACGGATCCTCTCCAGGATCACCGCGTCGTGCTGGGCCCTTGGCGACGGTGGATGTCGCCGCCACGCGTAGAACCCGGCCTTGGAGACCTCCAGGACCTCGCACATCAGCTTGATCGGGAAGTTGGCCTTCTCCGCCTCGATGAAGCGGAACACAGCTATCGGATCTCCTCGCCCCTGTTGGCGAAGAAGGCCGTCGCTTTTCCCAGGATGTCGCGCTCCATCGTAAGGCGCTTGACCTTGCGGCGAAGGTCCCGCAGCTCGTCGCGCTCCTCGGTCGTCAGTCCCTCGCGCCTGCCGGCGTCGACGTCGCCCTGGTGGACCCAGTTGCGGAGCGTCTGGTGGGAGATCCCGAGCTCGTCTGCGATCTTGGAGATGGGCTCGTCCGAGGAGCGGACGAGTTGGACCGCCCTCTCCCGGAACTCATCGGGGTAGGGCGGATGTGACCTTGGCACGTGAACTCCTTCCTTGGGGCATCATCCCCAAAGGAAGGAGTTCACGAGACCGGGGAGCTCCACTTCTCAAGATGTTTGGCGCCGGCATCGCAGTCACACTCGGCCATGCCCCTGTCTTATCGCTCGCGTCCCGATGGACGCTATCCGAGTGGAGCGACCAGATTCTTCTTCCCCTCAAATGCGAACAGCAGTAGGTCGACCATCCGGAAGGTCGTCGTAGATTTGGCTGAGCAGTGCATGCGCGGGCAACCATCCCGGCGTCGAGCAGCTCGACGTAGAGGCGGTTGAGGTCGGTGGGGCCCAGGTCCCTGAGCGGGATCTCCCCGAGGCGGGGAAGGACGTGATGGATGAGGTTGGAGCGGTAGCTGTCCCAGGTCGAGGGCTTGAGCGACGGCGCCGCACCGCGGGGAGCCACTCCAACACGGAGCAGGCGAGCTCTGTGCGGGCGCCTATGCGGCGCTTTGCTCCACCCGGCGCGCAGAGTGCGGCGGCCCAGCCGAAGCCCGCCACCGCCCGGCCATCTGACCATTCGATGTGTGCCCCCCTCTGGGTGCGGCTGCGCCTCGTGGTTGAGAGCCGGCTGAGCTAGATTGCTACACGACGAGGGAGTCTTGACCTCGAAGCTTGACTGTGGAAGCTCCGTTCGATCAACATGAAGAGGCGACTGATCGCCGGAATGATAATGTCGCGATGATGTCCAACTTGTTCTCCATCATTCGTAAGGCGCCATTCTGGTTGTTCGTCCTCCTTGTGATTGTGTTGCTAGTGGTTGTCGTCATTTGCCTTTTGCCGGCTCAACCCAGTCATAGCATTCACCTCCCTGACGACCACATGTTGGGTGGGCCTCCCGTGCTGTCGCTAATTGCAATGGTGCTGATGGCAGTCTCAACCAAGGCCTCTCTGAGGTTTCCGAGGAACCCAACGGGCCCTAAAGGTTCCCACAACTTGCCGCAGCTGATTCCAACACCGCTTCTGGTCAACAGCGAGATGCATCGAAGGGTGCCGCTTAGACGTTGATGCCTCCTTTCTCTATACAGGTTCTTTACAACAAGAAAGGAGAGGCGTGAGGAAGACGAGTATGGTCACGGCCGTGGTTGGCCTGTCACTCCTTGCATCGGCATGCAGCAGCGCAACTAATTCTGGGAGGTCTGGGACGGCCTCTGAGCAGCACAACGAAGCAGACGTGACCTTCGCACAGGACATGATCTCTCATCACAAGCAAGCGATCGAGATGTCGGAAATCGCATCCGAGAGTAACAATCCCGCTATTCGTGAACTAGTCCGGCAGATCGAGCGGCAGCAAGAACCCGAGATCGAGAAGATGGAGAGCTTCCTACGAAAATGGGGTTCGTCGATGGCCATGGGCGAACATCACATGGCATCGATGCCCGGGATGATGTCGGAGGGGGAACTTGAGGAGCTCAGGTCAGCCTCAGGTGTCTCCCTTGACCGGATGTTCTTGACGATGATGGTTGAGCACCACAAAGGTGCCATGAAAAATGCCAAAAGAGAGATCGAGGAGGGGGACAGCAAAGACGCCATCGCACTCGCCGCATCCATCCGCCAAGCCCAACGTTCGGAGGTTGAAGAGATGCAACAGTTACTCGGCCAGATCAACAGCTAACCACTGAACGAAGCCGTGTACCTCTGTAGCTTGGCGCAGGCTGACTGATCCGACATTTGGTCACCAGGCGACGCGCCAACGAGGCGATCTCGTGATAATCGATGACAGTTGGAAACGTGCTCCGAACAGGAGAAAGGAACAAGAACGGCAGTACGGACGGTGGGCGCACGACGGAGGCGCTCGGCGGCGTCCAGGGAAGCGATGTGGGGTGAGCTGGGATGCGCGCGACACCGCACACATCATCGTCACGAACGGGCGCGGCCGTGCAAAACACCGATGGCGGCCAATCATGGGACCGGGTCCCTGGGAGCGCGGGAATCGTCGAGTTCAGCCCGGGTGACTCTGTGGTTCTGTTCGACCTGGTGCTTGGAGGCATCCGAAGGGTCCATGCGTGTGAGCGAAGACGGCGGAAGAGACGTGGACGTGGACACGTCCTTTAGGCCGTTCGGCCCCCGCTGCCCGTTGTGAGCGGTCCCGCGGCCCGAGCGTCTACCTGCCCTTCCGACGGCGGAGAGGAGCTGGGTGCAGCGTCTCGACCGCCGCTGGGAGGCGCAGGCGCTTGAGCAACACCGCATTGGTTGCGACCAGGAAGCTAGAGCCGGACATCGAGATGGCTGCGATCTCGGGGCGCAACACGAGCCCGAAGGCGGGCTCGAAGACGCCGGCCGCGATCGGAAGCGCGATGGTGTTGTAGCCGATTGCCCAACCGAGGTTCTGGCGCATCTTGCGCAGGGTCCCCCGTCCGATCCTCAGGGCCGTCGCAACGTCAAGTGGATCGGAGCGCATCAACACGACATCGGCCGTCTCGATGGCGACGTCGGTCCCAGCCCCGATCGCGATGCCCAGATCGGCCTGCGCGAGAGCGGGAGCGTCGTTCACTCCGTCGCCCACCATCGCGACCTGCCTTCCCGTCGCCTGGAGCTCGGCGACCTTGGCCGACTTGTCGCCTGGCAGCACCTCGGCGATGACACTGTCGATACCGAGCTCCGAGGCAATCCTTTTCGCCGTCGCCTCGTTGTCGCCGGTGAGCATCACGACCTCGACGCCCGCCGCTCGCAGTTCGCCAACGGCGGCCTTTGAGGTGGACCTCGCGGCATCGGCGATCGCGATCAGTCCCGCCGCCCGGCCGTCGATCGCGACCCCAACAACTGTGTGCCCGCTCGTCGCCAGCTCATCGCGACGCGCGCTGGAGCGGTCGAGCGAGATGCCCTCTCGTTCGAGCAGGCGCTTGTTGCCCACAACGACGCGGCGAGCCTCGACCGTCGCGACGGCGCCGCGGCCAGGGACGCTCTCGAAGCGCTCGGCTCGCACCTGATCGACCCCGAGTTCCTCAGCCCGAGCGACGATGGCTTCAGCGAGCGGATGCTCGGACTCGCGCTCCACCGCCGCAACGAGTCTCAGCAAGGCCTCCTCGGCGATGCCGTCGGTGACAACCGAGGTGACTTCTGGTTCGCCCTTGGTGAGTGTCCCGGTCTTGTCTATCACCACTGCGTCGATGTGAGCCGCGGTCTCAACCGCGATCGCGTTCTTGAACAGGATGCCGCGCTTTGCACCCAGACCCGTGCCGACCATGATCGCGGTGGGCGTGGCGAGCCCCAGCGCGTCGGGACACGTGATGACCACGACGGTGATCGCGAACAGAAGAGCCTCGGTCACATCGCGCCCTACGACCAACCAAGCCAGGAAGGTGCCGCCGCCGCCGAGCAGTGCGACGAACACAAGCCAGAACGCGGCGCGATCGGCGAGCTTCTGACCTGGGGCCTTGGAGTTCTGGGCCTCTTGAACGAGCTTCACGATCTGAGCGAGCGCGGTGTCGGAACCGATCTTCGTGGCCCTCACCCTGAGCGTCCCGTTCTTGTTGATGGTGGCGCCGATGACCTCCGAGCCCGGTGACTTGGAGACGGGCAGGCTCTCGCCGGTCACCACCGACTCGTCGACCTCGCCCGTTCCTTCTTCGACCACGCCGTCGGTGGCGATCTTTGTACCGGGTCGTATGAGCAACAGGTCGTCGACCATGATTTCCGATGTCGAGACTTCGATGGTTTTCCCGTCGCGTATGACCGTGGCTTTGGGAGGGGCGAGGTCGAGCAGCGTGCGGATCGCGTCGTTCGCACCGCCGCGCGCCCGCATCTCGAACCAGTGCCCGAGAAGCACGAACGCCGCCAGTACGGTAGCGGCCTCGTAGAAGACCTCGCCGCCGCCGGTGACGGTCACGCCGAGCGAGTAGAGCCAGCCCGCCCCGATCGCAACCGCCACCAGCACCATCATGTCCAGCGTGTGTGCCCTCAGGGCCCGCAAGGCGCCGTCGAAGAAGATGAACGACGAGTACAAGATCACGGGCAGGCTCAGCAGCAACATCCAAATGTCGTCGCGCAGCCCCAACGGCGCGGGGGTATCGAATCCGAAGACGTCGCGCCCGATCGGGGACCACAGAAGGATCGGGATCGAGAAGATGACGGCGACGAGGAAGCGGTTGCGCATGTCTTTGACCATGCCCTCCATGGACATGGTCCCGTGCCCGCCGTGTCCCATCGTCTCGTGCGGCGACGTCTCCTCAAGCTCGTCCGGATGCTGCTCGTGGGCAGCGGCCTCGAGCATCGGATCGCAGATGTGATTGGGTACCGACTGGCCGGCACAGTGCAGGCCGCACTCCTCCACCCAGCTGCGCAGCTCCGCAATCGAAGTGCGCTCTGGGTCATAGATAACGTTCGCGGTCTGCGCGACGGGGTTGGCCTCGATCTCTACGACGCCCGGGCGCCTCCCGAGCACGGCCTCCACGAGATTCTTCTCGCTCGCCCAGTTCAGTCCCCGCGTATCCAAGACGACGGTTCTCGTTTCCTTCGTCATCGCACGCCTCCTTGCCCGGGAGCGATCCCGAGCCTGTCGAGCGTCCGCCCCACCGTCCGAAGAAGGGCGGCGGGGACTGCGATGCCGCACGCCACTGCGTCCAGCCACGGAGGGCCATCAGAGTGAGGCCGGCGACGTCGGCCGCCAAGGGAACCTCCAACAGCCTCTGGATCCATCGCAGTCCTCCTTTGGCATCGGCTCCGGCGTGTCTATTGACATACCATACCCCCCCAGGGTAGAGTCAACCGTGGGAACGATGATCCCTACTCACTGGAGAAATCATGAGGGGCTACTTACGACGACAAAGATGAACTGCTGAGACGCCTGCGGCGCGTGGAAGGCCAAGTGGGAGGCCTGCAGCGGATGATGGAGAACGACGAGTACTGCATCGACATCCTCACACAAATCAGCGCGTCAAGCAATGCGCTGAAGAGGGTGGCGATTCGACTCCTCGACGACCACGTCCGCCACTGCGTGGCCACCCAGACCGAGAGCGGTAGGGACATGATCCGCGAGGCGACCGCAGCGGTCGAGCGTCTCGTCAAGTCATAAGAACGACAATGGGAGGTGTGAGTCGTGACGACCACAAGAGTCTCTGTCCCAGGCGTCCACTGCGACCACTGCGTGGCGTCCATCGATGGAGCCGTCTCGAAGGAAGAAGGAGTGCAGAGCGTTCAAGTGGATCTCTCGACCAAACAAGTAACGGTCGAGCATAACCCTCGAGTGACAGTCGAGGAGCTTGTGGGTGTCATCGAGGATCAGGGTTATGAAGTCGAGTCATTCGAGGAGGTATCCGCGAAGTGAAGCACGTGGAGCGGTTGCACCAGGCACCAGATCAGATACGCGAGGACATCGGGGTCGTCGAGCGGGTCGAGCTGGAGGTCGAAGGTATGACCTGCGCCTCCTGTGCGGCGCGCGTGGAGAAGGTGCTGGCGCGTCAGCGCGGCGTGGAGAAGGCAGCGGTCAACTTCGCCGCGAACCGAGCCCGACTTCTTTACCACCCCGAAGCGGTGAGCCTCGATGAGCTCGAGGCGGCGGTTGAGGGGGTCGGCTACCGCATCGCGCCGTTGCCGCAGGAGGCGGAGACCACAGATGTCCACGAGCGTGAGATGCGCGTATGGCTGCAACGCTTCCACCTGAGCTGGCCCCTGAGCCTGATCGTGTTCGTACTCAGCCTCTTCTTCATGGATGAACCTTGGGCACGCATCGCCGCGTTCGCATTAGCCCTACCCGTGCAGTTCTACGCCGGCTGGCCCTTCGTTCACACCGCGTGGCAGCGCGCGCTGAAGCTCACAGCCAATATGGATAGCCTGATCACGATCGGGACGCTGGCGGCGTTCTTGTATTCGACCTACGAGCTGTTCGAAGGCGGCGCGCTTTACTTCGACACTGCTGCACTCATCATTGTCTTCATCATCCTCGGGCGTTACTTCGAGGCCCGCGCCAAGGGCCGCGCCTCGAGCGCCATCAAGAAGCTCCTCGAGCTCGGCGCCAAGGAGGCGCGTGTGGTCGTGGACGGCGAGGAACGCACCGTCCCCGTGGCCGCGGTTGAGGTCGGCGATCTCGTGCGCGTCCGTCCCGGCGAGAAGATCCCCGTCGATGGGATCGTAGTCTCGGGTTACTCGGCGGTAGACGAATCTATGCTCACCGGGGAGTCGGTCCCAGTCGAGAAGAACAAGGGTGACGAGGTCGCAGGAGCGACGCTCAACACCAACGGCGTTCTTACGATCGATGCGACCGCAGTGGGCAAGGACACTGCGCTCGCTCAGATCGTGCGACTCGTCGAGGAAGCCCAGGGTACGAAAGCGCCCGTGCAGCGCCTTGCCGACAAGATCTCGGGGGTGTTCGTGCCAGCGGTCATCGGCGTTGCTCTGCTGACGCTCGTCGGGTGGTGGCTGATGGCGAACGATCCCACCGCCGGGCTCATCGCCGCGGTCGCCGTGCTGATCATTGCCTGCCCATGCGCGCTCGGGCTCGCGACCCCCACAGCGATCATGGT
>JACCZU010000181.1 GCA_013695835.1 Candidatus Aridivita willemsiae | reverse complement strand
GCGCGGAGGTCGTCCTCACCGGCAGAGACTTCGGCGCCGCTTATGAGGCTGCGCACGCGCACGCCGAGGAATCGGGAGCGGTGTTCGTGCCCCCTTTCGAGCATCCTCACATCATTGCCGGGCAGGGGACGGTGGGGTGCGAGATTGCCGAGCAGCTCGACGACTTCTCGACCGTTGTGGTGCCGGTTGGCGGCGGCGGGCTGATTTCCGGGGTCGCCGCCTCGCTCAGGGCCCTCAAGAAGTCGGTGCGGATCGTGGGCGTGCAGGCCACAGGGGCCGCTGCCTTTCCCCCCTCGCTCGAGGCGGGTGAGCCCGTGACGCTTGAGCGGATGTCGACCATCGCCGACGGGATCGCCGCAAACTCCCCTGGGGTCCTGACCTTCGGCCACGTCAAGGAGCTCGTCGACGAGGTCGTGTGTGTGACCGACGATCAGCTCGCAGAGGCGACCGTGTTCGCCGCCGAGCGGATGAAGCTGGTGCTCGAGCCCTCGGGCGCCGCCGGGATAGCGGCTGCGCTTGCTGGTCTCGGCGGGCTCGAGCCTCCCGTCGTGGTCGTGCTCTCGGGCGGCAATGTGGACCCGCTCCTGCTTGTGACCGTGCTGCGGTTCGGACTCAGCTCGTCGGGCCGCTACTTTGCCTTCAAGACGCGCCTCGCCGACCGTCCCGGAGAGCTCTACCGGCTGATCGGGTTGATAGCCGAGCTCGGCGCCAATCTCGTCGGGGTCGGGCACGCGCGTGAAGGGATAGACGCTCATCTCGGGGAGGTCGAGGTCACGCTTTACGTCGAAACCAGGGGCATACCCCACATCGAGGAGCTCACCGCCCGCCTCGGCTCGGAGGGCTACGCCGTGGAGCGACTCTAGGGCTCACACATCCCGTAACCCACCCTCCCCGCCCTTCCGGTTGCTCGCCTTGCTTGACTTCGGAGAGGTTTTTGTTCATTGTCGTGCCTCCTGTAAACCATTGGGGGCATAGTGAGCATGGCTCGGTACCGAGGCAGGCACCTCAGGGCGCGGCCCAAGAAGAGGACGCCCGTGGTCGTAGGCACAGCGACGGCGCTGTGGTTCGCCGGGCCGGCCCGCGCCGCGACCTACGAGGTCCGGAGGGGCGAGACCCTGTCCTCCATCGCCGCCCGCTTTGGCTCGACCGTCGCGGCGCTGGCAGCGGCCAACAACCTCAGGGATCCCAACTTGATCATCGCCGGTCAGCGTCTGAGGGTCCCGGCCAGAGTCAGGGTCAGCTCGACCCACATGGTGGCCCCCGGCGAGACCCTGTCCTCAATCGCCGCCCGCTACGGAACCGCCGTGAAGGCGCTGGCTCGCATGAATCACATCAAAGACGTCAACTTCATCGTCGCCGGATCGTCCTTGCGGGTGCCCGCCCTCTCGGGGGCCGCCCCAACGGCCGGACCGCGGGCGCCCCAAGCGGTTCCGGCCGCCAACGTCGAAGCCTCTCTCGAGCGGCATGCGCGCTCCCACGGCGTCGAGGTGGCGCTCGCCAAGGCGGTCGCGTGGCAGGAGAGCGGCTGGCAGCAGGACGTTGTGTCGAGCGCCGGTGCTGTCGGGGTTATGCAGGTGATGCCGGACACCGCCGACTTCGTCAACACGAGCCTTGGCGGGGGCGGGCTCGACCTCAGCGCCGCCGACGACAACGTCCGTCTCGGCGTCATGTATCTGAGGCACATGGGCGACCAGATGCCCACCCTCAAAAGGGCCCTCGCCGCCTACTTTACGGGACCGGGCAACGTGGGGGCCGAACTGACCGCCGAACAGCAGCACTACGCGGCCAACGTGATCTCGCTGATGCCGAGATTCCGCTAACCGTCTCTGGGAGAAGCCGCAACCCCGGCTGCCGAGGCGACGAGACCCACGAGCGCGCCTATCGCTACGAGCACGATTCCGGCCGCAGGCCGCGCATCGCCGACTATGTCCATGCGCCGGGACAACGACGACGTCGAATCGCCGATGGCCCTGAAGTCCGCAAACGCAATCGAGCCGATCACGACTGAGGCAAGCAGACCCATCCACGCATAGAAGCTCCGCTGGCGCAGTACGAGGAGGATCGCGGCGACGAGCAGAACGACTCCGGCCCCGATGACCCAGCGGCCATCACCCGCTTCGAGTCCGGAGAAGGGCAGGGTAACCACGGGGGCCTCAACCGGCGCGCCGCCGAAGTCGGCCCCCGGCCGCAGCCCGGGCGGGGGCACGATCGTGACCCAGTCGAGCAGTGAGCCCGCGATCGCGGCGATGGCGGCCATAACCAGCGCAACGGAGGCGATCGAGCGGGCTCTGTCGAAGTAGTCGGACGCAGCGCGTGGTTCGCCGGCGCGTGTCGAATGGCGACGCGTTCCTGCCTCGGACATGGGCGTTAGCCTACAAGCGATGATCGACAAACAACGCTGCATCCTCACTCTGCATGCCCATCCCGACGACGAGTCTTCCAAGGGGGCGGCCACCATGGCGCGCTACTCAGACGAGGGCTGCAGGGTTGTGCTTGTCTGTGCGACGGGGGGAGAGGAGGGCGACGTCATCAATCCCCGCATGGATCGTCCTGGAATCAAGGAGCGCATGACCGAGATCAGAAAGGCGGAGCTCGAGACGGCCTGTGACATCCTTGGTGTCGCGAGGGTCTACATGCTGGGGTACAGGGACTCTGGGATGCCGGACTCGGACGCCAACAACAGGCCCGAGGCTTTCTGCAACGCCGACCCCGTCGAGGCAACCGCGCTCATCGTCGAGATCATTCGAGCCGAGAGGCCGGAGATCGTCATCGGCTACGACGACTCCCCGGGGTATCCCCATCCGGATCATCTGCGCGTGAACGAGCTCGGCGACCTCGCATTCCACCAAGCCGGGGATCCCGAAAAGCATCCAGGCGCCGGCTCGCCGTGGCGCCCTTCGAAGCTTTATCACTTCGCGTCGTTCACCATGCGCCGGATCTCGGCTCTTCACGAGGCGGCGCTGGCCGAGGGCATGGTCAGCCCCTTTGCCGAGCGAATGGAGGAGTGGACCAAGAGCGGATTCACCGAGCCGAACATCACCACGCAGATAAACGTTCACGATTACATCGAGCTGCGCAACAAGGCACTGCTTGCACATGCAACCCAGATCGACCCCGACGGGTTCTGGTTCGCGATCCCCGACGAACTGCAGAAGAAGGTTTATCCGTGGGAGGACTACACGCTTGTAGACCCGCTCCCGAACCCGGATCGCATAGAAGACGATCTCTTTGGAGGGCTCTAAGCGCCGGCCGTAACGGGGTGGCGGTTCGGGTGCGCCGCCCCGGCCTTCCTCAGCACCGAAAGGATCTCGTCCCCGAGCAGCTCTTCATGATCGATGAGAGCATCCCTCAACGCCTCAACGAGATGCCGGTTGATCTCGATGAGATAGGCGATCTGATCCTTATGACTCTTGAGGATTCCGTCGACCTCATTCTTGCCCGCATCGGTGCTGAGCACCTTGGCGACGATGTTCGGTGCCGAGTGTCCGCCGTTGTTGACCGCGTCATACGAGACGAGAGAGTCGCCCATGCCGTAAAGCCCAACCATCTGGGCGACGAGCGCCGTGGCCGCGGCCAGGTCCGACGAAGGCCCTGTGCCGGACTCGCCAAAGAAGATCTCCTCGGCGGCCATGCCGGCAAGGGCGACTTTAAGCGTCGACTCGAGCTCGGACTTCGTCTTGGTGAACCGCTCTTCGAGGTCGGAGTGTGCAAGCAGCCCAAGTGCCTGCCGCCGTTTGATGATCGAAAGGACCTCGAGCTTGCGCTCTTTGGCGCACAGATAGGCAGCCGTGGCGTGGCCTGCCTCGTGAGTGGCGATGAGCCGCCGCTCCCTCTCGGTATAGGCAACAGGCTGCGCGAGACCGATCTCCTCCGACAAACGCGCCTGCTGCACGTCACGCCAGGTGAGCGCTCGGCGCCCGTCGCGGATCGACCACACGAGGGCTTCGTCGAGAACATGCTCGAGCATCGCCGGCGAATAGCCGAGGGTCATGGAGGCGAGCTCCTCGCGCAGATCCTCACGGTCCATCTCGGCGGTGTGGGCGCGCCGGGTGAGGAAGTAGTCGATCAGCTCCCGGCGCCCGCTGCGCGACGGGAGATCGAAGTACAGGGTGCGATCGAAGCGGCCGGGACGGAGAAGCGCTGCGTCCAAAGCCTCGGCCCTGTTGGTGGCGCCGACGATCAGAACGTTGCTGTAGTCGGGAGGCGACTTCTTGAAGCGATGCTCGGGCCGCATTAGCAGGTTGGCGATGTCGACGAACCAGTTCCTGATCCGTCCGCCAAGGAGGGGCGAGTCGAATGACTGCAGCTGCACGAGCAGCTCATTCACCATTCCCTCAGAGCCTGGGCTGACCATGCGCAGCACCGAGGAAGCCCCACCGCCGTACTCGGTGCTGGCGTCGACCCCACCCCCGCGGGAGGCGCCGACCGCATCGATCTCCTCGATGAACCCGATTGCACCCCCGTGCTTGCGCGCGGCTTTCTTTAGCGTCTTGAAGAAGCGGCGTATCTTCATCGCCGTCATCCCGTGCCACATGCTCGGAAACGCGGGGGCCGACACGAAGAAGAAAGGCACCCCTGCTTCGGCGGCCATCGCTTTGGCGAGATGCGTCTTGCCCGTCCCCGGCCGCCCCTCGAAGAGGATGCCGCGCCTGGGGTTCCCGCCGAGCTCGTCCCTGAAGCTCTTGTAGGTGAGGAAGATTTGCAGCGTGCGAGTCACTTCCTCGAGCACGTTGTCGATTCCCCTCACGTCGGCGAAGCCGATCCCGATCTCCTCAGGGCTGAACTTGATGTGAGGGGAGCGCCCGCTTGCGAGGGGGAGAAGGAGAACCCCGCCCATCATCACTATCAAGATCACCGGGAACAGCCACAGCATCGCGTCGGCCCCCAGGTGTGGGAGGCCGAAGGCGACCGGGTGCCCCTCGAGCAGGCGCTTGCCGAGGTAGGCAAGGATCACGAGGTTGGTGTAGAGGAGATAGCGCAGCCTCTTCTGGCGGGCGCGCTCCTGGATGGCGCGCACGCTCTTCTTGTGGCCGTCGGCCACGGTGCGCCAGGTCTCGCCCCTTGGCGCAAGCCGCGCCGCCTCGGTTGCCTCGAGCTTGTCCACGATTCCCCCTCTTCCACCCCAGTTGTCAGGAAGTTCCTTCCAACTATGGCACATCCTGGGGCGAAGAGGACCATCCGCGCTCGGTTGATGACGGTTTGTAAGCAGAAGAGACGAAGACGACGAGCGCCCACGGGGCCCCGGCGGCGAGGGCGACCCCGTGCGTGAGGCCCACCCAGAGCCACGGTCGCGCTGCGCCGAAGAGCTCGGCCAGAATCAAGCCGATGGTCTGGGTGAGCCAGCCGACGGCAACTGCGATCAAGAACCCGCCGGCGATGGCGCCAAGGCGCCCGGCCCCCGCCCAGGGCCACGGCGGCCACGGCCCGCGCCGCGGGGACAGGGCGTGCCCCCAGGCGTCGAGAACGCCGGGGAGGCCCCCTGCGGCGTCGACGGCCACGACTCGGGCCGTTGCCCTGATGCCGAGCGGGACGAGAACAAGCTCGAGGAGTGCGAGGCCGAGCCAGACGTCGCGAGACTCTTCGAGGCGGCCCCGGCCCACATTTGCAACCTTCCGTCCTTGGGGGAGCTCTGCGATGAACTCGTGGAGCTCACCGACCGCGACGACATCTCTGTAAACGAAGCTGTAAGCAAGCTGAAGGGGAACGGTGACAAGGGCGGCAACGAGGAACAACGTCGAGAAGTTGCGAAGCGCGTAGCGCAGCGCGTTGTCGAGTGGCACCGGGCGAGTTTAGTGGTGCGAGGCGCGCCCTTGCCCGCACCAGGGCGGAGTCATGACATCGGCAGACCCCGCGCGCCGTTTTGTCCTGTGGCCCCGCAAGTCGGCGCCACGTAGGGTAACGGAGGTGAAGGTGTTGTTGTGGCATGGCTATCTGTTGTCCGGGACCGGCTCCAACCTGTACACGGCCAACATCGCAAAGCGGTGGCGCGCCATGGGCCACGATGTTTTGCTCCTTTGCCAGGATCGAGATGCGGCCGGTTTCGACTTCGTTGACGGTGCAGGCGATTTCGAAGGCTCCAACCGCTCCTATGCGACGAGCCCAACGGGTGCTGTGCGGGGGCCGGGACGGTGTCGCGTGGTGCGCCCTTCGATCGGCGGGATGCTGCCCGTGTTCGTCTACGATTTCTACGAGGGATTCACGACCAAGCTCTTCGTCGATCTCTCAGAGGTTGAGCTTGACGCCTACACCAATGCGAACATCACGGCCCTCGTCACGGCCATCGAGGACTTCGATCCCGACGCCATCATCACCGGCCACGAGGTCATGGGGCCTTATATCGCCAAGCAGGCGTGCGCCGCGACCGGCAAGAGCTATGTCGCGAAGCTGCACGGAAGCGGGCTTGAGTACGCGGTGAGGCTCCAGGACAGGTACCTGCGCTACGCAACCGAGGGCCTCTCCGCCGCAATAGCGGTGGTTGGCGGCAGCCGTTACATGGTCGAGGCCGCCGGCAGGGTTGTGCCCGGTTGGATCGACAAGTCCGCAGTGGTCAGCCCGGGCTGTGATATCGAACTGTTCAAGCCCAGCGACCGTTCGCAGGGCCGGGCAGCGAAGATCGGCTACGTCGGCAAGCTCATCGTTGCGAAGGGCGTGCACCACTTCCTTGCAGCGCTATGCAGGACCGCACCACAGGATCTCGAGGGCGTCGTCGTCGGCTTCGGCGGCTACGCCGAGGAGCTCAGACGGCTGTGGGACGCGCTGCACGGAGGTGACCGCAGGATGGTGACCGAGATCGTACGCCGCGGGGATGGGCACCCGCTCGAGCATCTCCTCCGATTCCTGGAGCGCAGGGGCGATGACGACGGCTTTTACGAACGAGCGGGCGGGATCGACGTCGAGTGGCCGGGACGGCTCGAGCACGATGCACTTGCACCCGTCCTTGCCGGATGGGACGTGCTCGTCGTGCCGTCTATCGTGCCCGAGGCATTCGGAATGGTCGCCGCCGAGGCGGCTGCCTGCGCGGTGCTTCCGGTCGTGCCAAGGCATTCGGGCATCGGTGAGGTGGGCGTGACGCTTGAGGAGCACCTCGGCCGCCCCGGGCTCTTGAGCTTCGATCCCGCCGACCCCATCGAGGATCTCGCGCGGGCGATCGACGGAATCTTGTCGCTCCAACCGGGGGAGCGCGCAGAGCTGAGCGCCGGCGTCGCCGAAGTGGCGCGCACGGCGTGGTCGTGGGAGCGCACCGCAGAACGACTGCTCCAACTCGCGACTGAAGGCGTGCCTCATGCCTCTCGCTGAGGCCGTCATTTCGAGCCATGCGCCGGTGTCCCCCGCGCGCGCGTGATGGGGACGGACGGCGGCAGGGCCGCGGCTTATTCTCCGTCCGGCTGTCTGCGAAGGTCCTTGGCTTCGCTCCGCTTCCTCTTGGCGCGCAGCCGCTTCTCTTTGGATGCCCTGGTTGGTGTGGTCTTGGTTCGCTTCCTTTCGGCCCTGAGCCCTTCGGCCACGATTCGAGCAAGCCGGTCGAGCACGTCTTTGCGATTGCGGAGCTGCGAGCGGTGCGTGTCGCTTGTGATGCGCAGTGCACCCGAGGCGTCGAGGCGCGGCGCAAGCCTGGCAAGCAACCGGGCGCGGCGATCCTCATCGAGGGCGTTCGAGCCGGCGATGTTCCACGTGAGCTCGGCGCGGGTCGCGACCTTGTTCGCATGCTGACCTCCAGGCCCCCCCGACGGCGAGAACCTCAGCTCGAGCTCGCCTTCCGGGATCGTGAGCGAGCGATTGACGCGCACGCCGCGGGGCCCGGACGGCTCACCTGACGGCGTGGTCACGGTGCTGTGAGCTGGGCGGCCAGCGCCGCGCGGGAGCTGACGGGGGCCTTACAGGTTCCGTTGCGGCAGACGTAGGCAGTCGCCCTGCCGCCGAGCTTTGACCGGCCCTCGAGCAGGGGTATCTCCCCGGTCGGCTCGGCGGCAACGATCACGATTTTGTTGGGCATGAAGCGGTCGTGAACCTCCGTCAGCAGCGCCATGGTGTCGGGTTGCTGAAGCTCACCTAGGATCACGATCTCTGCCGGCGTGCTGAGGTAGAAGTCAACCGCGCCGAGCAGATGGCCGAACGCCATCGGGGACCTGACCGTGGCATCGAGCATGAGCCGGACGATCGCAAGCGCGTGCTCCTCGTAAGAGCGGTCGCCTGTGAAGGTCGCAAGTCGTTGCAGCTCAAGGGCCATCACCGAGTTGGCCGAGGGCACGGCGTTGTCGATGAAGTCCTTCGAGCGTGTCACGAGCTGCGGAGCGTCTGATCCCGTTGTAAAGAAACCACCCCCGTCACGGTCGAGGAACAGACGCACGGCCTCGTCGGCGGTCCAGCGCGCCTCTGCAAGCCATTCGATTTGGCCGGTGGCTTCGTAGAGCGACAAGCACGCCTCGAGCACGAACGCATAGTCTTCGCAGTAGCCGAGATGTCTGACCGAGGCCCCCCGCTCGCCTTCGAGATCCCGGTAAGAGCGCATAAGGCGTCCATCGACGCGCAGCCTCGCAAGCACGAAGCGCATCGCCTCCTCAGCCGCGCGCGCCCACTCCGGATGACCGAGGGCGCCCCCGGCCTCTGCCAGCGCAGAGGCGGCAAGGCCGTTCCAGGCGGTGAGCACTTTTGCGTCGGTGGCCGGGCGAGTTCTCAGGCTCCTTTTTTCGAGTAGCGAGCGGCGCGCCCGTTCGACCGCTGCCGGGTCCCCTCCCCCGGCGAAGACCGGGATGTTGACGCCCTCGAAGTTGCCCTCTGCCGTAAGTCCGAAGTGGGCAACGGCAACTCCTGCATCATCGCCGGCGGCATCGCTCACCTCGTCGAGCGACCATACGTAGAACTTGCCCTCTTCGCCCTCCGAATCGGCGTCGAGCGACGACCAGAAGCCTCCGGCCGGGTCGCGCATCTCGGTGAGCATCCAGCGTGCCGTGGCCTCTGCGACGGCGCGGTGGCGCTCAGACCGCCTCGCCTGCCAGGAGCGAGCGTAGGTTCGGAGCAGCTGGGCGTTGTCGTAGAGCATCTTTTCGAAGTGCGGCACGATCCAGTGAGCGTCGACCGAGTAACGGCTGAAGCCGCCGCCGAGCTGATCGAACATGCCGCCTGCGGCCATGGCATCCAAAGTCGTGGCGGCCATGTCCGATGCGGGCGTGTGACCGTCCGACGCTAGGCGCATGAGGAGGTCGATGGTCATCGGCTGGGGAAATTTGGGCGCACCGCCGAAGCCCCCGAAATTGGGATCGAAGGCCGATCTCAGTCTCTCGAAAGCCGTCGCGAGGATGGCGTCACCGATCGGCTCGGTCGAAGGCTGCATCCGCACCAGCGCGTTCATCTGTCCCACGAGGGCCGCCCCGCGCTCGTTGAGCTCGGCGCGTTGATCCTTCCACCAGCCTGCGACCGCGGTCAGGACCCGGCGAAACGAAGGCATCTGGCCGCGGTCCATAGGCGGGAAGTAGGTGCCTCCGTAGAACGGCGCGCCTTGCGGTGTCAGAAACATCGTCATCGGCCAGCCCCCCTGGCCCGTCATGGCCTGAACAGCTTCCATGTAGATGGCGTCGAGATCGGGCCGCTCCTCCCGGTCGACCTTGATGCACACGAAGTGCTCGTTCATGAGTGCTGCAGTGTCGTGGTCCTCGAACGACTCGTGCTCCATGACATGGCACCAGTGGCACGCTGCATACCCGATCGACAACAGGATCGGCCTGTCCTCGGAGCGCGCCAGCTCGAGGGCATCGTCTCCCCACGGGTACCAGTCGACGGGGTTGTCCTTGTGTTGAAGGAGATAGGGGCTGGTCTCGGCGGCGAGTCGATTGGCCATGCATCCATCCTTACCCGCGGGGGCCGCTCCCGATTTACTGGGCCGGGCAGCGCACCAGACGGGGGCTGGCATTAATCTGATGCCTCAATGGCCGCCCTTGCCTATGTCCTGCTTCCCGTCAGCGGTCTCGTCGCCTTTCTTCGGGGCCGCAGCGCGCGCGTCCGACTGCACGGGCTGCAGGCGGTGCTCCTCGGAGCGCTGTGGCCGGCATGCCTGTACCTCGGCTCGGCGATCACCCCCGGCGTAACTCAGGCCGTGTTCGCGGTCGGAGCTCTGGTCTGGGTGGCGGTCATGGGGGCCGCCGCCTTCGGGGTGGACCTCTGGCTCCCCGGAGTGGGAGGCCCGATCGCCCGCTCCGCAGGTCTCAGGTAGAGCGACCCAGATCGAATCTCAGATCTTGGGGGCCGTGCTCAGGGCCTGGCGCGGAAGCACATCCTGCAGGACGACGCCGCCGAGCCGTTGACTGCGCTGCAGGTGGAGCAGCGCCAGAAGGAACCGAACTGAGCCACCGGCTCGCCTCCCTCTCCGGCTGGGACTTCGGGCTCCATGGGCCCCTTTGATGCCTCGGGGGGAGCGAGGGCGGGGCCCGCGTGGCCGGCCGTTTGGGCCTCGGAGGGGGCGTCCTCGGGCTCCATGTGGGTGCCTTCGGGGGCGGGGACCCATTGACTCGAGCTCTCGTCGTAGGTAAGAAGCTCACCGTCGCGCCGGAACCACCAGCTGCCGTCGCGCTCGAAAGGTTGCTCCTCGGGTGACTGTGACGCTGCTTCTGCGGTCATCTCTTCCCCCTTGCTTGGCGATCCTACGTAGGGTTATTCGGCAGCCTGCGGGAGGAAACTAAGCACCGCAAGCCCGTGCTCCGGCCAACGGCAAAGGAGCGCTCTGCCAGGCGTGATCGGTGGGGGCCCGCGAGGCTAAGTAGACTCCTGGCTGTCATCGTTGAGTGGCGCCAAGCGGGGGAGGGATTGCCCGTGGCCGTGATCAAGACCATCGAGCTCGTGGGTGTCTCGTCGGAGTCGTGGCGCGACGCCGCTAACCGCGCGCTCGCCGAGGCTTCGAGCACGATTCGAGGCATCACTGGGATGGATGTCCTCGACACTTCGTGCAGCGTCGAGGACGGACGGATCACCGAGTACCTCACCCACGTCCGCATCAGCTTTCGGATAGAACGCTGATGCTCTCCGAGCCGCGGCGCTGATGCCGGGCATCGCTCTCGTCGGCATCCAGTGGGGAGACGAAGGCAAGGGAAAGGTGACTGATCTCCTTGCCGGACACACCGACACCGTCGTGCGCTATCAGGGCGGCAACAACGCAGGGCACACGATCGTGGTGGGGGGCGAGAGATATGCTCTGCACCTCGTTCCCACCGGCGTCTTGTACGAGCACTGCACCCCGGTCATCGGGCCCGGCGTGGTCGTCGATCCGCAGGTACTTATTGAAGAGATAGATACCCTCGAAGCCCGGGGAATCGATGTCTCGCGCCTGCTTTTGTCCGGCAATGCCCATCTGATCATGCCCTATCACCTCGAGCTCGACCGCGTCACCGAACGGTGGCTCGGCAAGAATCGCCTCGGCACGACCAAGCGCGGCATCGGTCCCGCTTATGCCGACAAAGCCACGCGCATAGGGCTGCGTGTGCAAGACTTGTTGTCGCCGAAGATATTTGCCGCCAAGCTCGAAGTTGCCCTCAAGGAAAAGAACTTGCTGCTAACGCGCGTTTATGGACGACTTCCTCTGGAGATGGACGAGATACAGGACCAGTACCGGACATTTGGCGCTCGTCTAGCGCCGCTCATTGCCGACACTGCGCTTCACGTGCAGCGCGCGCTTGACGCGGGCAAGACGGTGTTGTTCGAGGGTGCGCAGGCGGCGATGCTTGACCTCGATCATGGGACCTATCCTTTTGTCACGTCGTCGAACCCCATCGCCGGTGGGGCCTGTGCCGGAGCCGGGGTCGGCCCGCGCGACATCGAGCGCATCATCGGAGTGGCCAAGGCTTATTGCACGCGCGTCGGCTCAGGCCCGTTTCCGTCCGAGGCGGATCCGGCCGACGCCGAGGTCCTGGTCGAGGAGGGAGCCGAGTACGGCACGACGACGGGCCGGAGGCGGCGCTGCGGCTGGTTCGACGCCGTTGCGGCGCGCTATGCGTCGCGTCTCAATACGCTTACGGAGCTGGTGGTCACCAAACTCGACGTCTTGTCCAGCTTTTCTTCGATCAAGGTCTGTGTTGCATATGAGTATGAGGGCCGGCGATACGAGGAACTCCCGCCGAACCAGACCATCTTCAACAAATGCCGGCCGGTCTTTGAAGAGTTGCCGGGCTGGAGCGAGGACTTGACGTCGGTGCGCGACCCGGATGACCTCCCCAAGCAAGCCAGAAGCTACCTCGAGCTTATCGAAGGACTAGTCGGCGCGCCGGTGTCGCAAGTGTCCGTGGGCCCTGGGCGCGACCAGATGGTCGAGATGCCGGTGTGAGGACTCTGCTGCTTGGCTCGGGAGGTCGCGAGAGCGCAATGGCATGGGCGTTGTCCCGCTCGAAGGTGGTCTCCGATCTCATCGCAGCGCCCGGGAATCCCGGCATCGGACAGCTAGCATCCTGCACCGACGTGAGCGCAACCGATCCCGAGGCGTTGCTCGAGCTTGCCGGCCATATCAAGGCGGAGCTCGTTGTGATCGGGCCCGAGGCCCCCCTTATCGCGGGCGTAGGCGATGACCTGAGGCAAGCGGGGCTCAAGGTCTTTGGCCCGAGCGCCCGGGCTGCGCGGCTCGAGGGCTCGAAGTCGTGGGCCAAAGAGGTGATGGCAAGGGCGGGTGTCCCGAGCGCCCGCGCGCGCACCTTCGCCGAAGTGGAGCCCGCCATAGCTTTCATGGACGAGCTTGGCCCTCCTTATGTCGTCAAGGCCGACGGGGTCGCCGCCGGAAAAGGTGTGGTTGTAACCGAGCACAGGGACAAGGCTATCGATGCAATCGAGGAGCGCGTGGTCCGCAGGGCCTTTGGCGAAGCGGGAACGAAGATCATCATAGAGAGCTATCTCGTGGGACAAGAGGTGTCTTTGATTGCATTCACCGACGGGCGAGTTGTGATTCCCTGCGATCCTGCGCAGGACTACAAGCGCGCGCTCGACGGCGACCGCGGGCCGAACACGGGAGGCATGGGCTCCTATAGCCCGGTTCCATCGTGCCCCGGCGACCTCGCTGCTGCAGCGGCCACTGAGATCATCGAACCCGTCGTTCGCAGCCTCGCCGACGATGGCATCGTCTATGCGGGCGCCATCTACGCGGGGCTCATCCTGAACGACGAAGGCACCCAGGTCCTTGAGTTCAACGCCCGCCTCGGCGACCCGGAGACACAAGCACTGCTTCCGCGGCTGGCGGGCGATTTCGGCGAGCTGTGTCTTGCTTGCGCCGATGGAGATCTCGCCGGGATGGAGCCTGCGTGGCGCGAGGAGGCTTGCGTCGACGTCGTGATCGCGTCCGCCGGCTATCCAGGGCCGTCTGCCGGCGGAGTGGTCATAGAGGGTGTGGGTGATGCAGCCGCCGTGCCTGGCGTCGAGGTCTTCCACGCCGGCACCGCCGTCGACGACGGCGAGCTCGTGACCTCGGGGGGCCGTGTCCTTTCGGTGAGCGCGCTAGGGCCTTCGTTCGAAGGCGCGCGCGCCCTCGCTTATGAGGCCGCAGGCTGCATTCATTTCGAGGGAAGCTACATGCGCTCCGACATCGGGTTGCAGCCTTCCGAAGACGAGTCGCTGCTTCGTTCGAGGCGCGCCCATCCGGCCCTCGGGGCGACGGAGGCGGCCGAGCCGGACCCGCAGCAGCGGCGAACCGTCATGAGGGAGTCGTGATGGCCGCCTTGGTCGGCATCGTCATGGGCAGCGAGTCGGACAGGGACAGGATGCGCGCGGCGGAGAAGGTGCTCGACGGCTTCGGCGTGGCCTATGAGAGCGAGGTCATGTCGGCGCACCGCCAGCCTCGCCGGGTGGCGGACTACTCGAGGACGGCGGAGGAGCGCGGGCTCGGGGTTCTCATCGCGGGCGCCGGGATGTCTGCGCATCTTCCTGGAGTCCTCGCTGCCTACACGGTCCTGCCCGTGATCGGGGTCCCGTTGTACGACGAGTCGTTGAGCGGGGCGGCTGCGCTTTACTCGTGCGTGCAGATGCCGCCCGGGGTCCCGGTTGCGGCGGTGGCCATAGACGGCGCCAAGAATGCGGCGGTGCTTGCGGTCCAGATGCTTGCCGTTGCAGACAATGGCCTCAGGTCCCGGCTCCATGGTTTGAAGAAGGACCTCGAAGAGGGCCACAGACTGTGACGCGCGAGGCGCGCTCTGCGGGAACAGGGAGACGCCGTCCCACAGCGACTTCCCGTTTTGGTGCCGGCAGGCGTGAGAGCCATGACGCGAGTGGCTTCTACGCGCGCTTCACTGCTCCCAGACTTTCGACCGACGAGTCCGTGCAGCACCCCCAGGTCGTCGACCGCATCTTTTGCGGAGACGCGAGGCACATGGACGAGGTGACGCCGTCTTCGGTTGCGCTCGTGGTGACATCCCCTCCTTATTTCGCCGGCAAGGAGTACGAATCCGCGCTTGGCTCAGCGGGTGTCCCGGCCACCTACTTCGACTATCTCGGCATGCTCACGGACGTTTTCGCCGAATGTCTGGACAAGCTCGAACCCGGGGGGCGAATAGCGGTGAACGTGGCAAACCTCGGACGCAGGCCCTACAGGTCGCTGGCCGCCGACGTCGTCGGGATACTCCAGGACCGCCTCGGGATGTTGCTGCGCGGCGAGATCATCTGGCAGAAGGCCCATGGGGCGAACGGATCGTGCGCGTGGGGCTCGTGGCAGAGCGCATCGAATCCCGTGCTGCGTGACCTCACAGAGAGAATCATCGTAGCGAGCAAGGGCCGGTTCGACAGGGCCTCGGCCCGCAAGAAACGCGCCGTCGCCGGACGCCCCCATGAGGACACCATCTCGAGCGAGGCCTTCATGGCGGCCACGGTCGATGTTTGGGACATCGCGCCCGAGAGCGCGAGGAGGGTCGGGCATCCCGCACCTTTCCCGGTCGAGTTGCCGCAGCGGCTCGTTGAGCTCTACACTTACAGGGGCGACCTCGTTCTCGACCCCTTCATCGGCTCCGGCACGACCGCAATCGCAGCGGTGAGGACGAAACGCCACTACATCGGCTACGACACAGATGGTGGCTACGTTGCCGCGGCGCGCGCGCGGCTCGCTGAAGAGTGACCGTTCGAGGTTGCGTCGAAGTCGGTTGAGAGGAAACGTGTGACCTCTTCGGCCGGCTGGGGTGAGGCGAAATAGTAGCCTTGTCCGAGCTCACATCTCAGTCGCTGCAAGTGGCGCAGCTGCGCCTTCGTTTCGATGCCTTCTGCGACCGTCTTCAGGTGCAGGGAGTCGCCCAAGGCCACGAT
>JACCZU010000161.1 GCA_013695835.1 Candidatus Aridivita willemsiae | reverse complement strand
AGCGACTGAGCGCCGGTGACCTTCATGACCGCCCCCCTGAGGCGGGCCGCGGCGGCCTCCCTTTTCTTACACGGATCTGCTTCATGGATAGTCGGCCCCCTCGCGGGTATCGGCGCCGCCGAGGGCGCCCGTGTAGCGGTAGCGCGCCAGCCGGAATGCCGCGCGCATGAAGGCCTCCGGAGAGGAGTCCGGGCGCTCTGAAGACATCTCGGCGTCGCCGACCGCACCCGTCAGGAATGAGTCTTCTGCCCTGAAGTAGCTCTCGAAAAAGTGCCGCTCGCCTGCGTCCGCGACGTCCACAGCAACCCGGCCCGGCGCCTGCCACTCGGCGGTCCCTACAAGGCTTCCGTTGTTGATCTGGAGCTTCATCGTTCCTCCTTAGGGTGTCTCTGGCGATTTCTCTCTCTACTGGCTTGATGGCTTGAAGGACTCGTTGTGGGCCTGTGCGGGGGTACCTCCTTGGTTCTCCGGCAACAAAAAAACCCCCCGCATGCCGGAGGGTCAGCGCACACCGATCGGCCCGGGGGGGCCGAGGGCGCGCGCTAGCGAATAAGTACGAGGTTGAGAAGGAAAAGCGACTCCGTCGCCTTCTTCGTGGTGATGTCTGCCGCTTGCTTCATAATGACTTTCCGGTTGTTCGGCTTGTCAAGACTCGGTCTACCCTAACTCCCTGCACCGTCGCAGGGCGTGGCGCGCAAGTATAGGCAGTCGCCGCACCCTGTCAAACGACGAGGCGGCGAGCCCCCGATCGGGGGCCGCCGCCGTGCCTGGGTGATTCCTAGATGAATCCGTTCTCGCTCAGCCACATCTGGGCCACCTGCTCTTCTGGGAGCCCGTCGACGTCGACCTGGGCGTTCAGAGCCTGGAGCTCCTCGGTCGTGAGCTTGTCGGAAATGGGCTCGAAGATCTGCTCGAGCTCGGGACCGTACTCCTTGAAGGCGTCCTCGTTGATCGTCAGCGCCGGGTTGTAGATGGCGAAGAACTGCTTGTCGTCCTCGAGCACCGTCAGATCAAGCCCTTTGATGCGCCCGTCGGTGGCAAAGACCTCTCCGTAGGAGCACGTGTCCGCCGTGTCGACCTGTTCATAAATGAGGCCTTCTCCGACCTTCGAGATCTGGTCGGTCGGCCACTGGAAGCCGTAATGCTGCTCGAGGCCGGGCAACCCGTCGTCGCGCACCGCGAACTCGGTCCCTACACATAGCGAGGCGGCGCTTGGGTCCTCCTCGATGAGCTGGGTGAGCTCGGTGAGCGTTTTGGCGCCATCCTGTTCGATCGTCTCGTTGCTTGCGGCGATCGCGTAGGTGTTGTCGGCGGGCGCAGGGTCGAGCCACGCGACACCGTTCTTCTGCATGTCTTCCTCGGCCACCGCATCGAACTGCTTCTGGGCATCGAGGATGGGTTTGGTGTGCTTGAGATAGACGATCCAGCCGGTCCCCGTGTACTCCCAGTACATGTCGATCTGGCCGTTCTCGAGCGCGCTGCGCGCCTGAACACTCCCCGGCAGCTTGGTCTTGTCCTCAACCGTGGCCCCTGCGCCCTCGAGCACCTGAATGGCGATCTGAGAGAGGACGAGCTGCTCGGTGAACTCCTTTGAGCCGACCGTGAATTCGGCCCCGGAGAGATCGGCTTCCCCAGCACCGCCTGACGGGGCCGTTCCGCCACCCTCGTCGCTGCCGCAGGCCGCGCCGAGCAAGGCAACGATCAACGCCGCTCCTACCAGTCTCTTCCTCATGTTCCCGATCACCATCACAGGCTCCCTTCCTCTCTGAGTTCCGCACCACGCACTTGCAATCGATTCACAATCCCTTGGGCCTCAACACATCCTCGACGATGCCTCCCAACCAGTCGATGAGCAGAGCCAGCGCCGACGTCAGCACGGCTCCGGTGATCACCACCACGTCTCGATTCAACGACAGTCCGGTTTGGATGATGTCGCCGAGCCCCCCGCCGTCTATGGACCACGCCAGCGCAGCCGTGCCCACATTGATGACGAGGGCCGTACGGATCCCGGCCAGTATCACGGGAACGGCAAGTGGAATCTCAATGCCGGTCAAGGCCTTCGTCTTGGACATGCCCATGCCTCGGCCCGCCTCGATCATGGACCGGTCCACCCCATCGAGGCCCACCATCGTGTTGCGCAGGATGGGCAACACCGCATAGGCGACGAGGCCGACGACTGCGGGCCCGAAACCGATCCTCCAGACGATCGCTATGAGGGCAAGCACGCCGATGGAAGGAGTGGCCTGCCCGGTGTTCGCCACCGCCAGGAATACGGGCGTGATGAACCTCGCGCGGGGCCGCGTCAGCAGGATGCCAAGCGGGACGGCGATAATGATCACGGCGATGGTGGAGGCCGCAGTAATCCCAATGTGCTCGAGCGTGCGTTGCTGGATGATTGGAAAGCTGATCGAACGCGCCTCGATCGTGTCGAGCTCCTGGCTGTTGACGTAGAAGTAGAGCGCCGCGAGCACCAGCGCCACCAGGGCGGGAAGCGCCAAATAGTGTGGCAGTGCCCGGGCCGCCCTCGCCCCTCGCCCCGGCGCCGGTTCGAGCAGGGTTGCCGCCTGCTCCTGGAGGCTCGCCACTACGCCTCAGCGTCCTTCAGGCGCCCCGCTGAGGCATCCTCTTTGTCCTCTCCATGCTCCTCAATCGCATCGTGGCCTTCTCCTCCGTGCGCCTCGACGCGCATGGCCTTCGTAGCCTTGGTGATCGTGGGGAGGTCTGCGACACCTTGATAGGCGCCGTCGGAGTCGATCACGATGACGGTGGAGTTCTCCGACGTGAGCATGTCGGCGAGGGCGCTCGAGAGCGTGGTGTCCATGATGGCGGTCGAGGTTGCAGGGACGCCGGAGTCCTCGAGCGCCCCGTTGCCCTGCGCAAGGTGGTCGCCGTTGACCCAGCGCTGCGGATGCCTCTGCTCGTCGAGCAACAGGACCCACTCTTTGTCTGAGCGATCAAGCACCGCGCGCGCCTCGTCGGCGCCGGCTTCGAGCTTCGCGGTCGGCCAGTCCACGAGCTCGACATCGCCGAGCTTGGCGAGATTGAGGCGCTTCAGCGATGCCCCCGTCCCAATGAAGCTGGCTACGAAGTCGTCTGCCGGATTGAGGAGGATGTTCTCCGGCTTGTCATATTGGGCGATCGTCGAGTGGTCCCGGAGAATTGCGATCCGGTCCCCCATCTTGATGGCTTCGTCGATGTCGTGGGTGACGAAAATGATCGTCTTCTTGATGCCTTCCTGCAGGCGCAAGAACTCGTTTTGCAGTTTCGAGCGCGTGATGGGATCGACTGCGCCGAAGGGCTCGTCCATGAGCATCACAGAAGGGTCGGCGGCCATCGCGCGCGCCACGCCGATCCGTTGCTTCTGCCCTCCGGACAGCTCTTTGGGATAACGATTCCGGTAATCGGTCGGGTCCATACCCACCATGTTGAGCAGCTCGTCGATCCGGTCGGACGTCTTCTTGTTGTCCCACCCAACGAGGTGGGGAACGGTTGCAATATTCTCGCCAATCGTCATGTGCGGAAACAGGCCTATCTGCTGGATGACGTAGCCGATGCGCCGGCGCAGCTGGTCGGAGTCGACCGAGGTGACGTCCTCACCCTCGAGGTAGATCTTGCCGGAGTCGGGCTCGATCAAACGGTTCACCAAACGCATGGTCGTGGTCTTCCCGCACCCGGACGGACCAACGAGCACGACGATCTCGCCCTCGGGCACCTCCATCGACAGATCCTTAACGGCGGGCTCTTTCTGACCTGCGAAGGTCTTGGTGAGATTCTCTAACGTGATCATATTGGGCCTCCTCGGTGCGCAGTCCTCGGCATCGGTCCTACTGTCTGATGCCCTTGGAGATGGCGAACTTCCTAAAGAGCAGGAATGCAATGTCGAAAGCGATCGCAAGCATGACGATGAACATCACGCTGCTGAGCACGAGATAGAGGGCCGTGGCGCTTCCCAAGCGGGCCAAGCCGGAAAAGATGTCTTCGCCAAGGCCGGGACCGGCCACGATGGCGGCAATGGCGGCGATCCCCAGCAGGATGAGGGTGGACACCCGAACGCCGGCGATGATCACCGGCGACGCCAGCGGCAGCTCGATGCGGAACAACCGTTGCCTGCTGCTCAACCCCACTCCCTGAGCCGAGTCCGTGACCGCGGAGTCGACGCCCTGCAAGCCGGTGATCGTGTTGCGCAGGATGGGGAGCACGCCGTAGGCGGTCAGTGCGACGATGGTCGGCGGCCACCCGAATCCCAGAAACGGGACCAGAAGGGCAAACAGGGCAAACGATGGAATCGTGATGATGGTGCCGGCGACCGCCAGTGAGATGTCGGCAAGGCGCCGTCTCCGATAGGCGAAGCACCCAAGGGTGATGCCGATGATCGAGGACAGCAGAACCGAGATCCCCACCGCAGCCGCGTGTGCTCCGGAAGCCGCGATGAGATGGTCCGGAATGGCGAACCTAAGATAGGTGATGAAGATATCCATCAGTTACGCCCGGCGCGAAGCTTCATTCAGAACCCCTCCCCCGCCACTCCTACATGTGAGGTAGTCAATAACCCAGCCGTTGCAGCAACGCCAAGACTAGCACTTTCGGGCCGGCCGGAGCCTTTTGGGCCACTGCTTCGCATGATTGCCTTAGAGGACATGGCGTTGCTCATAAGGCATTCAAGCCGTGCCTTCGCCCCTTGCGGTGTTCCAGTCGACGATGTAGGAGAGCTCGTCGGCGGCCGCCCTGACCTTGCGTGCGGCGTCGTCCAGAGTGTCGGCCAGCCGGAACTTCGGTGCCGAGACGTCGATGGCCGCCACAATTCTGCCCCGCAGATCCCTCACCGGGGCGGCCACGCCGACGAGTCCCTGCTCGAGCTCTTCGTCGGCGACGCTGTAGCCAAGCGCCCTCGCCACCTCGATTCGTTCGTGAAGCTCGGCAAGGTGACTCGGCGACCTCGGCCCCGCTCGCTCGAACCGCCGGCCCGGCCACAAGACCTTGAGGTCTTCGATCGAATGGTCGAGCAGGAGCGCCCGTCCCGACGACGTGCAGTAGGCGGGAACGGTGTGGCCGACCCAGCCGACGGCCCTGACGGCTCGCTCCGAGGACTTCGAAAGCACGGTGAGCACGTCGGTCCCCTGGAGGACGGACAGGTGAGCCCCCTCGCCGAGCCCGCTCACCAAGCTGTCGAGCAGTGGTGAGGCGGCCGCAAGCAAGGGCTGATCGCCTGCGTGTGAGGCAAGGGCGAACAGCTGCCACCCCAGCCTGTATGCAAGCGTCGAGGGGTCCCGGTCAACGAGCCCGAGCTCCGCCAGGGTCTTGAGGGTCCGGGAGATCTGGCTCTTTTCATGTCCCGTGAGCGCGGCGATCCTCGTCACCCCGAGTCCCCCTGCCCTTGCGTCGTCGGATGCAAGGGCCAAAAGGACTGCTATTCCCCGCCGAAGACTTGTTCCCGTCGTCCCAGGCATGGTATTTACCCTATAGTTGTAGCAACAATGGCAACCGAAGTTGCCCTATTAGCATAACGACAAGGAATCTGAAGGAGGACGATCCCGCTGCAGGAGCCTGCCGCCCCGCTTGAAAACGCGCCCGATCGCGCGATCGGTGCCCGGCCGCATCTCCTTGCGCGCCCAACAATTGAGATCTTTCCCGTCGAAGGCATCGCAGCAAGGGTAGCCCGGACGCGGCCCGCAAGCATTGCAATCACCTGCTCTCCTCGGAGGGGCATCGGGGCCACCCTCGACCTCGCCGAGCGCCTGATCGATGCGGGCATCGATGTGACGCCGCACCTCTCTGCCCGCCTCGTCGTCGATCGGGCGCACGCACAACGCATAGGCGCGAGGCTCGCCCGCCTCGGGATCGGACACATCTTCGTCATCGGCGGCGACGTCAAGCAGCCGGCCGGGCCCTTTCCTTCAGCAGCGTCGCTCCTCAACTTCTTCGCCGAGGGCGGCTTCACCTTCGATCAAGTGGGAGTCGCCTCTTACCCTGAGGGTCACCCCACCGTCGACGACGCCACTCTGTGGCATGAGCTGCGCCTAAAGCAACGCTGGGCGACCTATGCGGTCACGCAGCTGTGCTTCGAGGCGGGCGCGATAGCGGCGTGGATCAGAAACGCCCGTGCGCACGACGTCACACTGCCCGTCCACGTTGGCATCGCCGGGGTCGTCGAGCGCGCGCGGCTGATTCGTCTTGCGCTTCGAATCGGCGTCGGGGACTCGAGCCGCTTCGTGTCAAAGAACAGGAACCTGATGGCGGGACTGCTCGGCCGGAGGGCCTACAGCCCCGGCCCCCTCATCGCCGAGCTGAGCCGGCGAACGGGCGCCGACGACATCGCCGGCTACCACTTCTACACCTTCAACCAGGTCGAGGCCACGGAAGAGTGGAGGCGGCGGGCGCTCGAGGCCGCCCCTTAGAGGCTTTCCCTGAAGACCAGGTTGTGGGGGCGCAGACGGGCGTCTGCACCGAGAAAAGCGTGCTTGGCCATGTCCGGCGAGTAACGGCTAGCGGGAGGGGTTCGGCCGAGGGCCTCGGCCATGCTTCGGATGTGATGGGGCCCCGCGCCGCAGCAAACTCCGAAATAGCCGACGCCGAGCGCCTGCGCTCTGACGGTGAAGTCGGCGATCTCGTAGCGCGAGCAGGTGAAGGGGTCGAGTGCGGTCGGGAAGGGCCGATCCCTCACACCCTCGAGCACCGGGTCCCTCAGCGACTGAAAGGTCGGCTGCGCCTCTGTGGTTCGGTAGGGAACCGGCAGCGCAGCAACATAGGAATCAACGGCCGGGACGATGGCCTTGATGAGGGGAAGCATCGTCTCGGGGCCCCTTATGCAGTTGAGCCCCACGACGTCGGCCCCCGCATCGGACAATCGTTTGCACGCCTCTGCGACCGGCCTGCCCTCGCGCGGCGTCCCCTCCTTGTGTATGGCGAGCATGATCACTGAGGCTAGACCTGCCGACTTGATGACCTCGAGGGCGGCCAGAGACTCCTCGGCATAGCTGAAGGTCTCCCCGATGACGAGATCGACGCCGGCTTCTACGGCCCAGCCCACCTGTTCCTCGAACATCGTGCGGACCGCTGGAAGGCTGCCATCGTCGCCGGGGTCCCACAGGTTCGTGTTGCAGATGTTTCCCGCAAGCAGGGTGCCGCTCGTGCGCGCGACCTCACCGGCAAGTGATAGGGCCGTGCGGTTGAGCTCCTCGAGGATGTCCTCCTTGCCGATCGTCCTGAGCTTCTCTCTGTGCCCGTAATAGGTAAACGCCTCCACAACGTCGGAGCCGGCGTGCACGAACTCACGGTGTAGCTGAGTCACCTCCTCGGGATGCTGGAGCACGACCTCGGGGACGAACGCGCCCGCCTGCACGTACCCGCGCCGCTCGAGCTCAAACAGATAACCCTCCGCACAGATGACGGGACCGGCAGCAAGCCGCTCGAGGAGCCCGTTGCCTCCGGGCGCGGTCATGCGGCGTCCCCGATCAAGCAGGACGCGAAGAACTCGTGCAACAGCCGCGCGACTTCTTGTGGCTGATCCTCCATTACGAAGTGGCCGGCGTCGGGCACGGTCGTCAGGCGAGCCGTCGGTACCCGAGCCACGACGCGCTCGGCGGCCTCGATCGGGAGCCATGCGTCGTGTTGCCCCCAGATGACCTGCACCGGAACCTTCACCTCGCCGAGGCGCGCTTCGATGGCGGTGGTGTGGTCCTCATCGAAGAGCTCCACCTTCCGCAGATAAGCCGCCTGCCCGTCCGCTCCGGTCCACTGGGACAAATAGGCCTCGAGGGTGGCATCGTCGATCGTGCCGTGAACCGCTGTGCGCAAATGGGTGGCGACGATCTGTTTGTAGACGTGCCCCGGCATCGTCTTGTAGGCATCGAGATGCGCTTGGACGTGCCGCGTCGTGGCGGTGATCCACGGACGCGTGACGACGGCATCGAGCAACGCGGCGCATGCAAACGGCACGCCGTCGATCAGGTGCGCCCTGAGCACGGCGGCGCCTCCGATGTCGTGACCCACCACCCCGGCGCCCTGAACGCCCCAGTGGTCGAGCAGCCCGGTCACGATGGAGCCCTGCACGGGAAGTGAGACATCGGCCTGCGCTTGAGCTCTCGATCGTCCGTAGCCCAAGAGGTCGAAGATGTAGACGGAAAAGGTCTCACTGAGCACGGGGGCCACGCGCCGCCACAGATAAGAGCTTGTCGGAGTCCCGTGCACGAGCACGACCGGAGGGCCGTGGCCGTAGACGTCCCAGGCGATGACGCCCTCTGGAAGCTCAACCGTTTGCGACAGCTCGAGCGTTGCATCGGGCACGGTCAGCTCCACGGGAAGGGCGAGTGGCTCACCGGGTGGAGGTTGCCGGTTGCGTAGCGGGAGAACCGGAAGGGCTCGAGAAGGGCTTGTTTCTCCCCAAGGAGCTCCTTGGCCACCAGCGCCCCGACGCCCAGCATCTTGTAGCCATGGTTGGAGTCGGCGATCACGTATGCGTTGTCGGAAAAGACATCGAACACGGGAAAGCTGTCGGGGGTAAAGCACCCGATGCCGCCGGACGGCTCTTTCGAGAACAGGTGCGAAGTGCCGGCGAGGCGCTTGTGGCAATGGGCGAGGGCCGCGGTCCACATGCGCGCGAAGTCTTGGCCGACGACGAAGTCGGGGCTTGCGGGCCCGTAGGGGTCGACGGCGACGTCGTCCGTGGGGCGATCGACCCTGTAGGGGGCGGCGCCTCCCTGCACTCCACCGAAGTTGAAGTCCGGCTTGTAGTAGATGCCCCACAGCTCATCGGTCACGAGCGCGCCAGCCTCGTCGTAGAGCGGTGCGTCAGTGTCGACGTGGACGACGGGCGGCATGTGGCCCCTGTTGTCGGTGAAGGACCCCGGGTCGACCTCGAGCGTGCCTTCCTGCAGCGCCCAGTAGGTCCACATGTCGCGCTCGACGGAGTGGCTGCGGTCCGGTGCAGCGACCGGGATCGTTCTCGGCAGGTCGAGCATCGCCCACAGATCGCGGATCCATGGTCCGACGGCGATCACAACGTGGTCGCAGGCCACCGTCCCTGAGTCGGTCTCCACCGCGGTGACGGCGCCACCCTCTCGCCGCAGACCTGTGACCTTTGCGCCGAGGTGCATCCGGACCCCCTCGGCGGCCGCCTTGCCGGCCAACCCGAGCATCGACTTCCTGTTGTTTGCGTAGCCACCCCTGTGCTCATGCAGGATGCTGGTAATGCCTCCGGCCTGCCAGTCGAAGAACATGTCCTGCATATAGGACTGGCTCTCCTGCGCCCCCTCGATGAAGGTCGAGGGATAGCCGATTGCCTTCTGCTCCTCGTGGATCCGGGCCACGTCGGCGTGCATGACCTCGGGGGAGATTTGCATGTAGCCGACCGGGTGATAGGCGAAAGCGGCCGGGTCCGACTCCCACACCGAAACGGAATGCGCCATCAGCTCGCGCATGGCGGGCTGGAAGTAGTTGTTGCGGATCACCCCGCAGGCGATCCCCGAGGCCCCCGCCGCAATATCGCGCTTGTCGATCACCGCGATGTCGCGCCCGTCGCCTGCGCCCGTCGCCTTGAGCTCCCCGGCGAGGTGCCACGCGGTCGAAAGGCCGTGGACCCCTGCCCCGATTACCACGTACTTGGCGCCCTCAAGCGACACGCGCCACTCCTTTCCTTAGCGTTGGTCCTCCGCCGAGGCCACGGCAGCGCCCAATGACGCTCGGCTCATATTGCGCTACAGGCAACGGTGTTGCCCGTAGCGTGTATCATACGCCCCTATGCCGAGGACCAACCCCACCACCGTGCGGCACGTGGGCTCCGTCGAACGCGCCCTCACAGTCCTCGAAGCGTTGGCGGAGTCGGACCGGGACCTCGGGACCAACGAGATCTCTAGGCGCACGGGGATCAACCCAAGCTCCGTGTCCAGGATCCTCGGAACGCTCTCGGCGCGGGGGTTTGTCGGCCAGACCGCCGAGACCGGCCGCTACCGCCTCGGTCTGCGCGTCCTCCAGCTCGGCAATGCAGCGCTCGCACGCTTCGACCTGAGGGACGCCGCCCGCGTCTATCTGACGAGGCTCATGACGACCACAGGGGAGACCGCAACCCTGTCGGCGCCCGGCGAGGACGAGGCGATGACGGTGGATTTCGTCCAGGGCGAGTCCTCGATCCAGAGCATCGCCCGGGTGGGACGCCCAAGCGTTGCGCATGCGACCGCCGTTGGCAAGGTGTTCCTCGCCTACGGCGGCAAGCTCCCCCCGGGAGAGCCGCCCCGCTATACCGAGTGGACCGTCACCGGCCGCAAGGAGATCGCCGAGGAGGCGGACCTGACGCGCCGGCGCGGGTGGGCTCAAGCCGCGCGCGAGCGAGAGCCCGACTTGAGCGCCATCGCTGCCCCCGTCGCAGGAGCGCGCGGCGAGCTCCTTGGAATCGTGGGTCTGCAGGGGCCAAGCGGACGCTTCGACGCCGAGGCGATGGACGAAGCCCTGCCGCTGCTCCTCGAGTGCGCCCACAGCCTGTCCGCCGAGGTCGGCGGCACGCCGCCGGCGCGCGCCGGCGACCGAGTGTCATCGGACGGCCGCTCGAGATGAAGCCGGTCAAAAACGGAGCGCGCAGGATGGGACGCTACTCGGCCTTCGACCTCGCGCGCCACGGCGTGGCGAGGAACGGCTGGCCGCGCGCGTGGCACAACCACGATCTCAGGAGGGCATACGACGTGGTTGTGGTCGGCGGCGGCGTGCACGGGCTCGCCACCGCCTACTACCTGGCCGCCCGCCACGGGATCTCGAACGTCGCAGTGCTCGAGAAGGGATACATCGGCAGCGGCGGCTCGGGGCGCAACACCGCGATCATCCGCTCGAACTACCTGACCCCCGAGGGCGTTCGCTTCTACGACCGCTCGCTCAAGCTCTACGAGTCCCTGTCGACGGAGCTCAACTTCAACGTGATGTTCTCGCAACGGGGACACCTCACGCTTGCGCACAACGACAGCTCGCTCAGAACCATGCGCTGGCGCGCCGAGGTCAACAAGCTCGAGGGCATCGACTCCGAAGTGATCTCGACCGCCCAGGTCAAGGAGCTTGTGCCCTACCTCGACACGTCGTCCGAGGCTCGCTATCCGGTGCTCGGGGCGCTTTATCACCCGCCGGGCGGCATCATCCGCCACGATGCAGTGGTCTGGGGGTACGCGCGCGCCGCCGATTCCCGCGGAGTGCACATCCACCAGAACACCGAGGTGCTCGGCATCGACGTCGCTGGGGGCGCCGTGCGCGGCGTTGCCACGAGCGGGGGAAAAGTGGCGACCCCCGTGGTGGTCAACGCCACCGCCGGATGGGCGACCTTGATCTCGGACATGGCCGGGGTGGCAATGCCGATCACGACCTCCCCGCTGCAGGCCGCGGTCACTGAGCCCGTGAGACCGTTTCTGGGCCCGGTGATCGTGTCCGGCAGCCTGCACGTCTATCTGAGCCAGACCGATCGCGGCGAGCTTGTGTTCGGCTCGGCGGTCGACCCCTTCCCCTCCTATTCGATGCGGGGCTCGCTCGATTTCATCGAGAGCCTGGCCGGTCACGTCCTCGAGCTGATGCCTTCCTTGGCGAAGATGAGGGTCCTGCGGCAGTGGGCGGGGCTGTGCGACATGACCCCCGACTACTCCCCAATCATGGGACAAACCCCCGTCGAGGGCTTTCTCGTGGACGTGGGCTGGGGCACCTACGGCTTCAAGGCAGGGCCCGTGGCCGGTGAGGCCATGGCTCAGCTCATCGCAGAAGGAAAGACTCCCGAGCTGATCGCGGGCTTCTCCCTCGACAGGTTCATGCGGGGCGAGCTGCTCGGCGAGAAGGGGGCGGCGGCAGTTGGGCACTGAGGACGCCGCCACCGCCCATGTCCCGGGGGCTGGAGGACCGGAAGCGTGATCCTGATCCCGTGCCCCCATTGCGGGGAGCGCAACGTCTCGGAGTTCCAATACGTGGGCGAAGCCCTCACGAGGCCGAACCCGGATGGCGTCGACCCCGAGCAGTGGCGCTCCTATCTGTATCTACGCAGCAATCCCGCCGGCCCCACTGTGGAGAGCTGGTTCCACAGGGCAGGTTGCAGGCGTTATCTAAAGGTCGAACGCGACACGGTGACCAACGAGGTCACTTCGGTCACCCTCCCGGGCCGCGGCGGGCCACAGCCGTGAGGCGCAAAGCTCAAGCGACCGGGGTGGACATGCGGCTCGGCCCCCGGCCCGGCGAGATCATCGACCGAAGCCGGGGCCTGACCTTTACATGGGACGGTGACACCTATCCCGCCTACAGGGGCGACACGATCACCTCTGCGCTTGCGGCGGCGGGGGTGAGGGTTATGTCCCGCTCTTTCAAGTACCACAGGCCGCGCGGAGTCATGACCACGAGCTACCTTGACCCGGGCTGCCTCGTCCAGGTTGGCGACGAGCCAAACGTGCGCGCGTCGCACCGCATGGTCGAGCCGGGTATGTCGGCGCGACCTCAGAACGCGTGGCCGTCGCTGCGTTACGACGTCAAGTCGGCCAACGGGGCGCTTGCCCCCTTTCTTTCGGCCGGCTTCTATTACAAGACCTTCATGCGGCCCAAGCGCCTCTGGCCCGCTTACGAGAGGGTGCTCCGCGGCTTCTCCCCTGGCGGCGCCGTGAGCCCTGAGGCCGCCCACGACTACTACGACAAGCGCTACGCGCATCCCGACGTCGTCGTTGCGGGAGGGGGGCCGGCAGGCATGGCAGCGGCCGTTGCCGCCGCGGCTGCGGGCGCTGCGGTGATGCTGGTCGAGGGGGAGCCCGAGCTTGGAGGGCACTTGCGCTGGGGCGCGGCCCCGGAGCTCGCCGCTCTCGGCGACCTGCGGCGAGCCGTCGCAGCTACCGGCGGCATCGAGGTGCTCACCGACTCGGTCGTGACCGGGCGCTACGACGGGAACTGGGTGGCAGTCGTGCAAAGGAGTGCGCCCGGAGTGGTCGAGCGTTTGATCAAGGCAAGGGCCGGGGTCCTCGTCGCCGCTCCCGGCCTCATCGAGAGGCCCTACGTGTTCTCAGGCAACGACATCCCGGGCGTCATGCTGTCGACGGGCGCGCGGCGCCTCATCAATCTGTGGGCGGTCAAGCCCGGCGAGCGCGCCGTCGTCCTCACCGCCAACTCGAGCGGAGACGCGGCCGTCTGTGACCTCGCCGACGCTGGAGTCGATGTCCTAAAGATCGTGGACGCCCGCAGCGGCGAAGACGTCGTGCGGGCGAAGGGCGGGAGAACGTTGCGCGCGGTCGAGTGCGCCGACGGCACCACCGTCGAGTGCGACCTCCTCGTCACCGCTGTGGGATGGACAGCGCCGACGTCGCTGCTCAACATGGCCGGGGACAGGCCCGTTTACAACGAGCGCGCCGCCCGCTTCTTTCCCGGCGGGGGTCACGACGACGTGCTTGCAACCGGGGGCATCGCGGGGGACGGCTCGCTCGAGCAGCTAATAGACCACGGGAGCGCCGTCGGGCGGGCCGCCGCGCGCCGCGCTCACGAGGTCTCGGCCACCACCGAGATACCGAGCCTGCCGGTGGAGGCCCACCCCGCGCTGTTCAAGGCCCGGACCCACGGCTTCGTCGACTTCTCCGAGGACGTCTCGTCAAAAGAGCTCGAGGAGGCCGTGGCCGAGGGCTACGACTCGATAGAGCTTGCCAAGCGCTACACGACGGCCACGATGGGACCTGCGCAGGGAAAGCTCGAGAGCGTCAATGCCGTAGCCGTGGTCGCGGCCGCGACCGGCGCCACGATCGCGGCGACGGGTACGACCGTGTGGCGGCCCCCCTACAGCCCCGTGACCCTCGGCGCCCTTGCAGGGCGCTCCTTCGAGCCGGTCAGGTACTCGCCCATGCAGCCGTGGCACGAGGCGCACGGCGCGAAGCCGCTTGTTGCCGGACAGTGGATCCGCCCCGATCATTACGGCGACCCGGCCGCCGAGGTTCGCTCGGTGCGCTCGGGCGTCGGGCTCATCGACGTCACCCCGCTCGGGAAATTCGACCTCAGGGGGCCCGACGTGCCGAAGCTTCTCAACCAGCTCTACATCAACAAGTGGTCGAAGCTTGCGCTCGGATCGGTCCGCTACGGGGTCATGTGCGCCGAGGATGGCGTCGTCCTCGACGACGGCGTCACCGGACGGCTTGGTGACGACCACTACCTCATGACCGCCACATCGTCGGGCGCCGAGACCGTGTGGGAGTGGATCGAGAGCTGGCTGCAGACCGAGCATCCCGAATGGCGCGTCCACGTCGCGAGGGTCACCTCCGACTTCGCAAGCATCAACATCGCAGGGCCGCGTGCGCGCGACCTGCTGTCGCTGGTCGTTGACGACGTCGCCCTCGGCCCCGAGGAGTTTCCCTACATGCGGGTGCGGTCGGGATCCATCGCCGGGATCGACGGCTCGTTCATGTGGCGCATCGGCTTCACCGGTGAGCTGAGCTATGAGATCCACGTTCCAGCTTCTTATGGGCTCGGGGTCTGGGAGACGCTGTTGGAGCGAGGCGCCGATCTCGGCGTAAAGCCTTTCGGCGTCGAGGCCCAGCGCATCCTCCGGCTTGAGAAGGGACACCTCATCGTTGGCCAGGACACAGACGGGCTCACGCGCGCCTACGGGGCCGGCCTCGACTGGGCGGTGAAGCTCGACAAGGAGGACTTCGCGGGCAAACCGGAGCTCGGCTGGCAAGAGGGCCGCGACGACTTCCTGCGACTCGTTGGCCTGCGCCCACTCGAGGGGACCGCCGTGCCCGCCGAGGGCAGCCAGATCGTCGAGGCAGGAATCATCGTAGGCCGCATCACCTCGAGCCGGATGTCCCCGACCCTTGGCCGTTCCATCTGTATGGGCTTCGTCGCCCCCCACCTGGCCGAGCCTGGCTCGGCCATCTCAATCGTGGCTCCCGACGGGAGCCGGGTCCCAGCGGTCGTGACGCCGCAGCTCGCACAGGTCGATCCCAAGGGGGAGCGCCTCCATGGCTGAGCCCGCCGTCATCGCAAGGAGCCCCATCACCCCCGCCGAGCCACCGAGTGTCGTGGACGGCTGGGAGGTGAGCGGCCGCAGGAGCGGCGCCGGGCTGACACTCGTCGACTGCATGCCGCTTGCCAAGATCCTTGTCCGTGCCGCTCCGGACGGGGCGGTGGGGCGGTGGCTCGGCACCCCGTTCGGGCGCGCCGGTACCAACCCCGATGGGGTGCTCGTGACCGGTTCTGGCCCGGACGAGTGGACGCTGTTCGGGCCCCATGGAAGCGGGCGGGCCCTCGTCGGCGCCGTCGAAGACCTTAGCGGCGAGCGGGAGCTCGTCAGCGCGCTCGATGTGACCCACGGACGGACACTTATGCGGCTTACGGGGGCAGCGGCTCGGCCTCTGCTTTCGAAGCTCTGTGCCGTCGATCTCGGCAACGCCGTGTCGCCCAACAGCGCCGTCTTTCGCAGCTCGGTGGCAAAGGTAATCACCGACGTCGTAAGGGACGACAGAAGTGGTGTGCCTTCCTACCTCGTGCACTGCGAGCGGTCATATGGAAGCTATTTGTTCGGCGCGTTGCTCGATGCGGGCGCCGAGTTCGGCATTGAGGTGGACGGTTACACATCTACAGAAATGAGAGGGGTTTAGATGGCACTTCCATCGAGTCTTGAGATTGCGCGGGTCGCATCGCTCAAACCGATAAACGAGGTCGCGCGCGACATGGGGATAGCCGAGCGCTTCCTCGAGCCGCACGGCAACGGCGTCGCCAAGATCTCCCTCGACGCCATCGGCGAGCCGGCCGAGGCGCCGCGCGCCCGTTACGTGGTCGTGTCTGCAATCACTCCAACGCCCCTTGGCGAGGGCAAGACGACGACCACCATCGGCCTTGGTCAGGCCTTCAGCCACATCGGCAAGCGCGCAACAGTCGCCATCCGTCAGGCGTCGATGGGACCGACCTTCGGCATCAAGGGCGGGGCTGCGGGCGGCGGCTTCAGCCAGGTCGTGCCCTTCGAGAAGGTGAACCTCCATCTCACAGGGGACATGCACGCGGTTGCGGCGGCCCACAACCTGCTCGCCGCCATGGTCGACAACCACATCCACAAGGGCAACGATCTCGGCATCGATCCCCACAGCATCACCTGGCGCAGGGTCATGGACGTCAACGATCGGAACTTGAGAAACATCGTCGCCGGCCTCGGGGGACGCGCCGACGGCGACCCTCGGGCCACGGGCTTCGACATCACCGCCGCATCCGAGGTCATGGCCATCCTTGCCCTTGCAACCTCACTCGACGACATGCGAGCGCGCCTCGGTCGCATCATCGTCGGAACGACGATGGACGGCGAGCCGGTTACAGCCGAGCAGCTCAAAGCAGCGGGCGCAATGACGGTGATCATGCTCGACGCGCTCAAGCCGAACCTCCTGCAAACCATCGAGAACACCCCCGTGCTCGTGCACGCCGGGCCGTTCGGAAACATCGCCCACGGCAACTCCTCCATCGTTGCGGACCTCATCGGCTCGGGCACGGGAGACTTTTTGATCACGGAGGCGGGCTTCGGCGCCGACATGGGGGCCGAACGATTCTTCAACATCAAGTGCCGTGCATCGGGCCTGCAGCCCGACGCTGCGGTCCTCGTTGCCACGGTGCGCGCCCTCAAGGTTCACTCGGGCCGGCACCGCGTGGCGGCCGGGAGACCGCTTCCCGAAGGGCTTCTTGCCGAGAGCCCCGATGATGTGCACGCCGGCGCCGACAACTTGCGCAAGCAGATCGAAAACATTCGTCTGCACGGGGTCGAGCCGGTCATAGCGATCAATGCCTTTCCCGACGACCACCCAAGCGAGCACGACGCCGTCAGGGAGATCGCCGCCACCATGGGGACGCGCGCGGCCGTATGCACTCACTTCACCGACGGGGGCAAGGGAGCAGTCGAGCTTGCAGAAGCCGTCGCCGAGGCGGTCGAGCAGCCGCGCGACTTTCGGCTGCTTTACCCGGACGAGGCAACCCTGCGGCACAAGATCGAGACCGTCGGCACCAAGGTCTACGGGGCAGGCTCGGTCGATTACAGCACGGGGGCGGCCAGGGGCCTCGAGGCCTACGAGCGAATGGGCCTCGGACGTCTCCCTGTGTGTATCGCCAAGACCCATCTCTCCATCTCCTCGGACCCGTCCCTAAAGGGAGCGCCAACGGGATGGACGTTGCCGGTGCGTGAGGCGCGTGCAGCGGCCGGCGCAGGCTTCGTGTACCTGATCTCGGGCGACATGCGCACGATGCCGGGCCTCAGCTCCCACCCCGCCGCCGAATCGATCGACATCGACGAAAACGGTGAGGTAGTGGGGCTTTACTGACGAGAAAGGGCCCGGACTTGCTTGACGGGAGCCTCGGCGCCTTCCTCGACCGCATCGCGTCCGGGGAGCCTGCGCCGGGCGGAGGTGCGGCGACAGCCGCATCTGTGAGCATGGCTGCGGCGCTTGTCGCGATGGCCGCGCGCCTTTCCCTCGAGCACATGGACGGGGCGGCCGAGCTCGTGGCGCGGGCCGAGGACTTGAGAGCAAGGACCGCACCCCTTGCGCAAGCAGATGCAGAGGCGTACACGCGCGTTCTCGCCGCCAACCGGCCCCTTAAGGACCTGCCTTCAGAGCGGCGCGCAGAGTTGATCGGCGCCGCGTTGTCGGCGGCGGCCGACGTGCCGCTTGCAGTCGCAGAGGCGGCGGCCGAGCTCGGCCCCATGGCGGCCGTGCTTGCCGAGAACGGCAACCCGAACCTGCGGGGAGACGCCGTCGCTGCGGCTCTGCTCGCGGCGGCGGGGGCTCGCAGCGCTGCGGTTCTCGTTGCCATCAACCTCGGCCCCGGCGACGATGACGGGCGCAGCGCGCAGGGCAAAGCCTATGCGTCGACCGCATCCACCGCCGCCGAGCGGGCGACCGCGACGGTCTTGTGACCGTCGCAGGCAGAGTGGCGGCCCTGTGACCGCCGCCGGCGCCGGGCGGTTCAGATCTTGGGCGTCTCCTTGCGTGGATCAATGAAGGGCTTCTCCACCACGAGCGCCGTGTAGTCGCCCTTGGCCGACCTGACCTTCAGCTTCGAGCCGAGCTCGGCGTACGCACTCGGAACCAGCGCATAACCGATGTTTCGCTCGAGCCTGGGCGAGTAGAAGACGCTCGAGACCTGGCCGATGAGGTCGTCGGCGTCGTCCATCACTGCGAGATAGTCCTCGATGTAGCCGATGATTGGATCCCCCTCGAGCTCGATCCCCACCACTTTGCGGCTAACACCCTCGGCGGCGATGCGCTTCAGCGCCTCTTTGCCGATGAAGTCCGCCTCTTGGTCGAGGTTCACCGTGTAATCGAGCCCGACCTCGTAGGGGTTTAGGAACCCGTAGTTGTTGAGCTTGTTGTTGTCCACCGCAATGTCCGAGCCGTAGCTGAGGATGCCAGCCTCGACCCGCCGGATCTGGCACGGCCCGATCACCGCGATCCCGTGGGGCCGACCCGCCTCGAGCACTTTGTCCCACAGCGTGAGCGCGTCCCGGCTTGCGTTGCGGAGGTAAATCTCGTAGCCGACCTCGCCGGTGTAACCGGTGCGCGACACGACGACGTCGAGCCCATCGAGCTCGAACTCACTCATCCAGTAGTAGCGGAGGTCGAGGATCCCGTCGCCAAAGAGGTCGACCATGGTGTCCTTGGACTTCGGTCCCTGAACCTGCACGGGCGCCACATCGGGCTCCTTGATGTCTACGTTGAGGCCCGAGACGGCGGCGACGGCCTTGGCCCACAGGAGCACGTCACCGTCGGCGACGGACAGCCAGAAATGATTCTCCCCGAGGCGAAGCAGCACCGGGTTGTTGATGATCCCGCCGTCGCCGTCGGTGTTAAGAACGAACTTGCACTGGCCGACGGCACATTTGTGGAGGTCGCGCGGGGTCAGCATGTTGGTGAGGGCGAAGGCATCGGGCCCGGTGATCTCGACCTGGCGCTCAACTCCGACGTCCCACAGCGTGACGTCGTTCACGAGCTTCCAGTACTCGGCGATGGGGTCGTCGTAGTGGCGGGGGTGGTACATGCGGTTGCAGACCGAGTAGGACTGCACACCGTGGCGGCGCGACGCATAGAAATACGGAGACTTCCGGATGCGCGTGTAGAGGTGGATCCTGGGGCTGTCGTATGGAACTCGCACTGCTTTACTCCTTGCCTGTGGCCGGTTGGACTTGCGTTTTATCCCTATCACTGTGTAGCGTTATTCGCAACTATGGTTGCCATATTAGCAAGCTCGCTTCCCTTGGGACGCCGGTGGGGTCTGTATGATGACCACGCCGCCCGAGTTGAGCGGGTCGGCCGTCCACGAGCCCACCTAGCCCACCTAACGGGAACCTCGCAATGAAGATCGCTTTAGCTCAGACCAACCCTGCCCTCGGCGAGCTCGACAAGAACTTCGCCCGGGCCGCCGAGGTGGCGCTCGAGGCGCGGGCCGGGGGCGCTTCCATTGTGGTCTTTCCTGAGCTCAGCCTCACCGGCTATTCGCTCGGGCGCATCGGCCACCACGTCTACATGGAGCCGGAGGACCAGCGCTTTCGGACCTACGCCGCCGAGACCTCGGGCATGGCGAGCGTGCTCGGCTTCCTCGAGGGCAGCTCCTTACGGACCTACAACAGCGCGGCGTACGTCGAGGGTGGCGGGGTTGCACAGGTGCACCGCAAGCTCTACCTACCGACCTACGGCGTCTTCGAGGAGAGAAAGCACTTTAGCCCAGGCCAGTCAATGCGGGCCTTCGACAGCCTCGTGGGCCGCATGGCGCTTCTGATCTGCAACGATGCCTGGCAGCCGAGCCTGCCCTTCGTCGGTGTGCAAGACGGCGCCGAGATCTTGATCATACCGGCAAGCAGCGCCCTGGGCGAGGTCCCAGGAATGGCCGACCTCGACCGGCACTGGCGCGAGATAACGCGCTTCTACGCCGTGATGTTTCAGTGCTACGTCGTTTTCGCCAACAGGGTGGGGACCGAAGATGGCCTGTCGTTCTGGGGCGGCTCGCATGTCGTTGATCCCTCCGGAGAGGTCGTCGCAGAATCTCCGAGGTATGAGGAAGACCTGCTTGTAGTCGATGTCGACATGACGCGCGTGCGGCGCGAGCGATGGCAGCTCCCCCTCATCAAGGAGGCGCGCCTCGGCCTGCTTCGCAAGGAGCTCGAGCGCCTCATCTACGAAGGCGGCGACCTCTAACCACACGGCCCAGTCCCACCCCTCCTGTAGGCTTGGCCTCAGGTTTTTTCATCCGGCAGAAGAAAGAGAAGGTGACTCGACCTTGTGCGGCATAGCGGGGGCATTCGGCGACGTAAGCGGTGCCGCAGTCCAAGACATGATCGACACTTTGGCGCATCGTGGTCCGGACGACGAGGCCGTTTATTCGGCCCCCGGCGGTTCACCTTCGCTTGGGCATCGCAGGCTCAGCATCGTGGACCCGCATGGTGGGGCGCAACCCATCTTCAGCAACGACTCCAAGCGGGCGGTCGTGGCCAACGGAGAGATCTACAACTTCCCCGCCCTCCAGCCTGAGCTTGCCCAGTGCCACGGATTCTCGACCAGCAGCGACAACGAGGCCATCCTTCACCTCTTCGAGGAGCACGGGCCGAACCTGGGACGGCATCTCGAGGGCATGTACTCCTTCGCCATTGCCGATGAGGACAGACTGATTGTGGCGAGAGACCCAATCGGCATCAAACCCCTCTATCTCGGCCGGCTAGGCGATGCGACCGTGTTTGCCTCCGAGCTGAAGGCATTCGACCCGCGGGCCGACCAGGTCAGGGAATTCCCACCCGGCCACGTGTGGGACTCCGCGAGTGGGCTCTCGTCCTTCCACTCGCTTGCGAGCGCGACGGCGCCCAAGCACGCCGAGGGCCGCACCATCGCCGATTATGTGGCAATGGTTCGCGAAACCATCGAGCGGGTGGTGATCAAACACCTCATGAGCGACGTTCCAGTCGGGGCGTTTCTGTCCGGAGGACTTGACAGCAGCATCATCGCAGCGCTGGCGCGCAGCCAGCTCGATGAGTTGCACACATTCGCGGTTGGCGTCGAGGGCAGCAACGACCTCGAAGCGGCACGCGTGGTCGCAGGCCATCTCGACACCATCCATCACGAGTATGTGATGACTCCAGACGAGGTTGCGGCCTGCCTGCCCGAGATCATCTACTACCTCGAGTCATTCGATCAAGATCTCGTTCGCTCAGCCATCCCGTGCTATTTCACCTCCCGGCTTGCCGCCGAGCATGTCAAGGTCGTGCTCACGGGCGAAGGGGCGGACGAGATCTTCGCCGGGTACGACTATTACAAGGGCATCCCAAGCGAGGCCACGCTCCAAGAAGAGCTGTACCGTTCGGTTAGCTCTCTGCACAACATCAACCTTCAGCGCGTGGATCGCATGACGATGGCGCACTCGATCGAGGGCCGGGTGCCCTTCCTCGATCTCGAGGCGGTCGAGCTTGGGCGCAAGGTCCCCGCCGAGCTCAAGCTCTCCAAGGACTACCCGCAAGGGAAGTGGATACTCCGCCAGGCGTTCGAGGACCTGCTCCCCCACGCCATAGTGTGGCGCGACAAGGAGCAGTTCGACGAAGGAAGCGGAACCGTGGATCTCCTGGCCGGGGTGTCCGGGTTGAGCTCCGGCGCCGGCGAGCTCAGGGACTACCGTCAACGCCACAAAGGGGCCGGGTTGCGCTCGTCCGAGGAGGGCTTCTATCACCGTCTCCTCGTCGACGCCTACGACAACCCCGAGCCCGTGCTCGCCAACATGGGCCGCTGGTCGGAGCGCCCAGCTTTCTCCTAATGGATTCGTCGCCTCATGCGAAGGTGACTTCTCGGCCGGCCGGAGGGTGAGCACCGACTTTCCGAGGCACGAAGCCTGATTGCTCCGACTCGTCTATCCTGATGTCAGGTGTGCCGGGAAGCCTGGTCGGCGATTGTATCGGCGCGGACCAGGAGATGTGATGTCGCCCCCAAAGTCCCCACTTCGGAACTCGTGGCTGTCGAGTGACCGCGTCTTGCCCCGTCTGATAGCTCGCCCGCTGCGGACGTTCCTCAGGACAGAAGCGGCTGGTGGGATCGTTCTTCTTGGTGCGACTGTGGCGGCGCTTGTGTGGGCGAACTCGCCCTTCGCCAACTCCTACGAATCACTATGGCGAACGGAGCTGCGGTTTGCCCTCGGAAGCCTGGAGCTCGCCCAGGACATTCGGCATTGGATCAACGACGGCTTGATGGCGCTCTTCTTCTTCGTGGTCGGTCTGGAGATCAAGCGTGAGCTCGTATTGGGAGAGCTGAATGATGTGCGGAAAGCGATGATTCCGGTAGCCGCCGCGATCGGGGGGATGATGGCTCCCGCTCTCGTTTACGTCATGTTCAACGCAGGCAGCGCTGGAGTCGCCGGGTGGGGCATCCCGATGGCGACAGACATCGCCTTCGCGGTCGCGGTGCTGGCGCTGTTGTCCAATCGGATCCCTTCGGGTCTCAAGGTCTTTCTCCTGAGCCTCGCGATCGTCGATGACATCGGAGTGATCTTGGTTATCGCTTTGTTCTACTCCGCCGGCATCGAGGTCGGCTGGCTGCTCGCTGCGGCTGGTCTTCTGACCGCGGTCATCCTTCTTCGCAGGCTGAGGGTCTACTGGACCCCTATCTACGCGCTCATCGGGGTTGGGGTCTGGGTGGCGACGTTCGAGTCCGGTGCTCACGCCACGATCGCGGGGGCTGCTCTGGGACTGCTCACCCCAGCGCGCCCAACAGACCCCCGAGGGTTCGCAGATGTGCTCGACGAGACAAGTGCATTGGCGGTCGAGCCGGATGCAGAGAGTCTCAGAGCGGTGCAGTTGCAATCGAATGAGGTTGTGTCGGTGGCCGAGCGACTCGAGCACCTTCTCCATCCGTGGACGAGCTACTTGGTGATCCCGCTGTTCGCCCTTGCGAATGCCGGCGTTGCCTTGAGCCTAGGCAGCATCGGCGATGCCCTGAGTTCGAACGTAGCGGTTGGGGTCGTGGCCGGACTCATTGTGGGCAAGACCGTCGGCATCTCGGGTGCTACGTGGCTGTCTGTGAGATTGGGACTTGGACGTCTTCCCGATGGGGTGCAATGGCGGCACGTTGTGGGAGCGTCCATCGTCGCAGGCATCGGTTTCACGGTTTCTCTCTTCGTGGGGTCGCTCGCGTTTGATGATGGCCGGCTCGTTGCTGAAGCCAAGGTCGGGGTCTTGTTCGCGTCTTTGGCCGCAGGATTGATCGGGGCCGCGGTGTTGGCCCTTGGCCATCAACGAGCGCCGGACCACGACCGGACGTAACCAGCTGGACCATTCAGCGAGCCGCTCGTGATCACGCAGTCGAAAGGTCGGGACCGCGTCACCGATCTCCTCCGCCGCCAGGTCGACGACTTGACAATTACAACCGTGGGATCAAGCGCCGACTCGCCTCACTCCTCCGTTTGTAAGTCCGCAAGCGCGTGTGCCTGGGCGCGCGTGTCGGTGTAGAGGTCCCTGTAGATCGAATAGAGCTCGTCATAGGTCGAGCGCGCAGAGGCGTTCGGGGTCACGGTGCCCCCGATGGCATTCCAGCGATCATCGGGTTGGGCCACACCGCTGCCCACTGCGGCAAGGAAAGCGTCCCCCGCGCTCGCCCCTATGGTCTCCGTGGGCAGCTGCTGCGCTCGGCCGGTGATGTCCGAGACGATCTGCGGCCACAACGGCCCTTTGGTCCCGCCTCCCACGGCCACCAGCCTGGAGCCTGCCCCTCCGCCCGCCTCCTTCATGGTGTCGAGCATGTGCCTGACGCCGTAACCGGTGCCCTCGAGAAGAGCGCGGTAGATATGCCCCCGGCCGTGCCCGAGGGTGAGCCCGAAGATGACGCCGCGCGCTTTGGGATCGAAGAGCGGCGCGCGCTCGCCCGAGAAGTAGGGGAGCACGACAAGCCCGTTGGCCCCAGGGGGCGCCGCAGAGGCCTCGTCTTCGAGCACCTGCCAGTCGGGGTCGCTCGCAATCTTGCGGAACCACTGGGCAATGGCTCCCGAGGTCGCCATTCCTCCGGCCAGGTTGTGAGTGCCGGGAGAGAAGCTGACCGTGCTCCACAGCTTGGGGTGCGAGCGCGCCTCGCTTGCGACCTCGATCAAAAACATCGTCGTCCCGTACATGAGCATCATGTCACCGGGCTCCTGCACATCGACGCTAGCCGCCTCCGCCCAGGTGTCCATGGTCCCGGCCGTTACCGGTGTGCCGGCCTTGAGCCCGGTTGCAGCCGCCGCCTCACCGGTCACGCTCCCTGCGATCTCGGTCGACCACAAAAGGGACGGCCAGTCGAGCCCGGGAGCAACCTCCTCGCACCACTCGTCTATCCAGGCGTTGGCGCTCATGTCGTAGAGGGGATCGCAGCGGCTCGCTGAGTGATGATCGAGGACGTACTCACCCGTGAGCCTGTGCACCAGATAGGAGCTCACCGTGAAGAAGAAGATGGTCTTGCTCCACACCTCGGGCTCGTTGCGCCTCAGCCACAGAAGCTTGGGGCCGACCGCCTGAGTCGTCAGCGGCGAGCCGCCGCGCGCCAGGATGGCGTCGGCTCCATAACGCTCGGTGAGCTCGATGATCTCGCGTGACGCCCGTGAGTCGATCCCATACAGGATTGCTGGGCGAAGGGGCCGTCCGTCGGCCCCGGCGGCGACGAGACAGGGCCCCATCCCACTACAGCCGACCGCTGCTACCTCATCGTCGGCGCCGTCGAGGAGCTCCCTGCAGATGGCCACGAAGTCGTCCCACCAGACCTTCTCGGGATCGGACTCGACCCATCCCGGATGCGGCCGGGTGACCTCATGGGCGCGCTCGGCACGCGCCACGACCTCACCGCCGGGACGGACGAGGCACCCCTTCGAGCTCGAGGTGCCGACGTCGAAGCCGAGAAGCAGCTCGGTCATCAGGGCCCGGCGCCCCGGCTCTTGGATGGAACGCGCAGGCCCCCGAGGCCGCCGTCTATGGCGAGGGCGATGCCGGTCACGAAGCCGGACGCGGGGGCCGCGAGCCAGGCAATCGCGTCGGCCACCTCCTCCGCGGTGCCGAGGCGGCCCATCGGCTGGCGCGCTTCGAGCGCGGCGCGCTCGGCGACCGGATCGGGGGCCGCCTCGAGAAGCCTGCCCACCCACGGCGTATCGATGGTGCCAGGGCACACGCAGTTGACCCTGACGCCGTCGTCGAGGAGGTCGGCCGCCATCGCAAGGGTCAGCGAGAGCACCGCTCCCTTGCTTGCGCTGTAGCAGGCTCGCTCGGGAAGGCCGGCGACGGCCGCGATCGAGCAGGTGTTCACGACCGCAGGCGCCTTTGATCTCCTCAGATGCGGGAGGGCGGTGCGCACCATCCTCACCATGCCGAGCACGTTGACGTCGAAGACACTGCGCCACTCGTCGTCGGGATTGTCCTCAACGGTCCCGGCAGCGCCGATCCCCGCATTGTTCACGAGGATGTCGATGCCGCCGAAGCGCTCCGTGACCGTCCCAACGGCGGCGTCGACCGATGCCTGGTCGGTGACGTCTGCCTCGACCGCAACGACGCCTTCGTGCCCGCCTCCTGGCCGGAGATCGAGGGCCGCCACGTCCGCCCCCCGTGCCGCCAGGTGGCGGGCGGTCGCCAGCCCGATGCCGGAGCCGCCACCGGTAACGATGCAGGCAAGCCCGTCGAACGCACCCATGACGAGACCTTATGCCGTGGGGCGCCCTTGAGTTGGTTAGTGTCTGTCGATGACCGACCCTTACGAACGTCCCTCGGACCCTGCCAAGCGTAAGAGCGCAGCACTCACCGACGGCACCGACAGGGCGCCGAACCGATCGATGCTCAAGGCGATCGGCTTCACCGATGAGGATCTCGCCAAGCCCATCGTCGGTGTCGCCACGACATGGATCGAGACCATGCCGTGCAACTACAACCAGCGCGAGCTGGCCAAAGAGGTAAAGGCGGGCATCCGGGCCGGGGGCGGCACGCCCATGGAGTTCAACACGGTGGCCATCTCCGATGGAGTAACGATGGGCACAGAGGGCATGCGCGCGTCGCTCATCAGCCGGGAGGTAATCGCAGACTCGATAGAGCTGGTCGCGCGCGGGCACCTCTTCGACGGGATCGTGTGTCTGGTGGGGTGCGACAAAACCATCCCCGCCGCAGTGATGGCGCTTTGCCGTCTCGACATACCGGGCGCCGTGCTCTACAACGGCTCGATCGCCCCCGGTCGATGGCGCGGGAAGGACGTGACGCTCCAGGACGTCTTCGAAGCCGTGGGGGGCCACGCCGCAGGCAAGCTCTCGAGCGCGGATCTGCACGGCCTCGAAAACGTCGCCTGTCCCGGCGCCGGCGCGTGCGGGGGCCAGTTCACCGCTAACACCATGGCGACCGTCATCGACTTTCTCGGGATCAGCCCGGCCGGCCTCAGCGGCATCCCTGCGACCGAGCCCGGCAAGCGCGCGGCGGCCGAGCAGACCGGCCGCATGGCGATGAAGCTCGTCAAGGAGGACACAAGGCCGTCTCGCTTCATCACGAGGAACGCTCTTGAGAACGCCATAACCTCGATCGCGGCAACGGGTGGTTCCACCAACGGGGTGCTGCACCTCCTGGCGATCGCGCAAGAGGCCGGGCTCGAGCTTTCGATGGACGACTTCGACATCATCGCGGGGCGCACGCCGGTGATAGCCAGCCTCAAGCCCGGCGGGGAGTTCGTCGCGACCGACCTCTACAGGGCCGGCGGCGTCCCCCTTCTCATGAGGGAGCTCGCAAAGGGGGACCTCCTGCACGTTGATGCGCCGACGATCGATGGAAGGACGATCGGCGACATCGGCGCCGGCGCCGATGAGAAAAGGCAGCAACGGGTCGTAGCTCCGATCGAGACGCCCTTCAAGCCGACCGGGGGGCTTGCCATCCTTCGAGGAAACCTCGCGCCCGAGGGATGCGTCGTGAAGCTTGCGGGCCACGAACGTAACTACCAGCGCGGTCCTGCGCGCGTGTTCGACTCGGAGGAGGCCTGCTTCAAGGCCGTCAAGGCCGGCGCCATCGAGGCCGGCGAGGTGGTTGTGATCCGCTACGAGGGGCCTGCCGGGGGGCCCGGTATGCGCGAGATGCTTGCCGTCACCGCAGCGCTCATGGGTGAAGGCCTTGGGGACTCGGTCGCTCTCATCACCGACGGCCGCTTCAGCGGCGCAACGCGCGGTCTCATGGTGGGCCACATCTCGCCCGAAGCGGCCCACGGGGGGCCCATCGCCGCCCTGAGGGACGGCGACATCATCGAGCTCGACGTCGGCAGGCGTGAGCTCAACGTGATGTCCTCTCAGGAAGAGATCGACAAGCGCCTTGCCGACTGGTCGGCGCCGGCGCCGCGCTACAAGACCGGCGTGTTCGCCAAGTACGCAGCCTCGGTGTCGAGCGCCTCCACGGGGGCCGTAACAACCCCCCGCTGACCCGCCCGAGATCCAGCCGAGGGCCGGATAAGGACCGGGGCGTCCGCTCCGCAATGTAAACGATGTACATATCGTAAGACGCGCACCTCGCGCATGGAGGGGAACCCAATGGTTAGGAAGCAGCTGTACCTCACCAGCGAGCAAGACCAACGCCTCAAACGGCGAGCGGCTCAGCTCGGGATGAGCGAAGCGGAGCTCGTGCGAAGAGCCTTGGACGCTGCGCTGGCCTCAGACACCGAGCCTCTCGCAGTGCAGAACACCAGGAGGGCTGCGCTGGAAGAGTTCTTCGCAGGCGCCGATGCGATAGTCGACCACTACGGGCCCAGTATTGGCAGGCTAAACCGGGTCGAGCTCTACGCGGAACGTGAGGCCAAGCTCCTGAAGCGATGAGCCAAGCGCGGCCACAGACCATCCTCGACACGAACGTCCTTGTCTACCTGCACGATGTCAAAGCCGCCGCCAAGAGATGCTTAGCCTATGAGGCTGTGCGGCGTCTCATGGCGAGCGACTCTGCGAGCTCCGGGTGGAACCTTGCCAGCCAGCGCTCCTCCCGCTTACCGAGTTCGGTGTCCGACGGATCACCAAGCCACAGCTCGCGCGCCATCGCCTGCCAGTTAGCCGTCGCCTCGAGGCGCCCAAGGAGCGACACCACACCGAAAGACATCCGGTTGAGAGTGACAACCACGCCGGGGACGCCGACCTTGCGCAACGTCTGAAAGGCGCTTGAGCGAGGATCAACGCCTGCCGCCGTCATGCTCTGGACGAGAGTCGGGTCGACCGTTAGCGGCTTGTTCTCGAGCACAAGGATGTTGATGGTCTTGAGATGCTCCCAGATGGCGTCTATCTCGGGAGTTCTCGGGTTGAGGATGCCTATGCCCTCGAGGGCCCTCCTGCACCTGTCCCTGTCGTCGTCGATCAACGCAAAGACAATCTCGTGGAGGAGGTGCAGAGACTGGGCATCGACCTCTCGCACCAGGCCGTAATCGAGGAACGCGACCTTCCCGCGCTCGAGCAGCAGATAGTTGCCGGGATGCGGGTCGGCGGAAAAGATGTTGAATCGGTTGAAGCTCCCGTAGAAGAAGCGAAAGAAGATCTCGGCAAGCTGATCCTTCTTCGCCTGCGACCAGCCCATGGCCTCCTGAAAGGGCCGGCCCACGATGAACTCCTGAGTGATGACCCGCCGCCGGCAGTACTCGGGGAAGACCTTGGGGACGACCACGAAGGGATGGCCCTCGTAGAGCTCGGAGAAGCGCTGCTGGTTGCGCGCCTCTCTGCGATAGTCGAGCTCTTCGAGAACGCGATCGCGCACTTCGTTGGCCACCTCTTTGGGATCGAGATTGGGTGCCATCGCGACCGACACCTTCATCATCGCCGAGAGGTTTTTGAGATCACTGCGAATCGCCTGATCGACGCCCGGATACTGCACCTTGACGGCCACCGTCTCACCAGACAGAAGCCGTGCCCTGTGCACCTGTCCGATTGAAGCCGCCGCCACCGGCTCCTCTTCGAAGTCGGCGAACACAGCCTCGACCGGGCGCCCGAACTCGTCCTCGATGACCTTGCGCGAAGCCTCAGGTTCCATCGCGGGGGCCGAGCTCTGAAGCATCGTGAGCTTCTCGCGATATGTCGACATGGTTTCGTCCGGCCCTGCAAGCTCATAGAAGGAAGCAAGTTGCCCGACCTTCATCGCAGCGCCCTTCATGTTGCCGAGCATGTCGACGAGCTGCTCGGCAGTCTGCTCGTGAAAGTCGTCGAGGTACTCCTGCGCTCGATCCGGCGATGCGAAGGCCTTCATGCGGGTCCCGACGAAACGGGCTGCCGACTTGCCCGTCTGGCCCGCAAGCCTGGCGCTGCGCTGCACGAGCCCGGTCGGGAGGGGGTCTTTCCTGCGATCGTTTGCCATCGGCGTCTGTAGTGTAAGTGCCGTGAAACGTGCTCGAGGAGTGGCCTTGGCCCTCGCATTGGTCGTAACGCTTACCGCTGCGTGCGCCCCGACCTCCGCCTCCCCGTCCCTGGGCGCCCAGCGAGCCGCAGCTCATGACGCTGACAACGGCGCGCCATCGACGAGGCCGGCGGCCGACGATGTGGCCGGCGCACAACGGAGCGAGCACTCGGCCGGTGCGGCCGCGAGGTTGGCGGGCCCGAAGTTGCGGTCATTCTCGAGAAAGCGGGCAATGCGCCACGTCCGCCACCTGGCGGGAAGGATCGGCACGAGGGTCCGAGCCCACCGTGGAGAACGCAGGGCGGCACTCTACGTCGCCTCCCGGTTCAGGCGCCTCGGGTACAGGACGAAGATCAGGACCTTTCCTGTCGACGGGGCGACATCGAGGAACGTGGTGGCATGGTGGCCGGGAGCGAGCCGCTATCCGGTCGTCGTGGGGGCCCACATGGACACCGTCCCCGGCGCGCCAGGCGCCAACGACAACGCCTCAGGGGTAGCCGTGCTGCTCGAGACGGCAAGGCTGGTGGCAGGCAAGCGGCAGGCTCGCTTCCTCAGACTGGTCGCCTTCGGCTCCGAGGAGTACGGGGCCAACGGCGCCCATCACGTCGGCTCACAGTCCTTCGTCGCCCGGTTGGGACCACGGGGCAGGCGCAAGCTCGCAGGGATGCTGTCCATCGACATGGTCGCCGACGGGAGGCCGCTTCTCGTCGGCAGCTTCGGCATCGGCCCGCGTGCGCTCGGGAGGCTCGCCTATCGCCGGGTGAGGGCCGCCGGCATCAAGGCTCGATACACCACCCTGTGTGACTGCTCCGACAACGGGCCGTTCGAGCGTGCCGGCATCCCCGCCGGGTTCATGTACTCGGGACCCGAACCGAACTACCACTCCCCCTCCGACACCCCGCGCAATCTCGTCCCCCGGGATCTCGTTCGCTCTGGCAGGGCGGCCAAGGCGTTCGTCAAGGCTCTGCGGCGCGACCTCGTCCGCCGCCTGCGCCGCCACTGACCCTTTCTCGGCGGGGATCCGCTCCGGCGGGTTAGAGTCCCGCTAGCATCTCCGGGGAGTGAGCTTCGAGGGAGACCGATGAGCAGCGCACTGAGACAAGCCGAGGAAACCGAGCGCAGGCCGCCGCCTTACGAATGGGACTACGACCAGCCGTCGCTGAGGGTGATGTGGGGGCGGGTTCTGGCCCTCGCGATCCTCCTTATAGGCATCTACGTGGTCGGCCGCATCACGGCGCCGCCTACCGCAAGCGTCGGGGAGGTCGACCGCCTCGAGACCGAGCTGGCCGCTGCGCAGGACAGGATCGCGGCCCTCGAGCGCACCATCGATGACCCGGCAGCGGCCGCCTCAACCGAGAGTTCGGGCAGCGAGGTCGCCCAAGCCGAGAGCCAAGGCGGCGGCGAGCCCGCGGCGGATGGAAAGGCAGTGACTGAAGCGAACCAGAACTCAGCGGGCGGCGCCAAGGAAGACGCTGGAGACAAGGCCGCTGGGACCGGCACCCAAGCGGGCGACACGGCCGCGGGGGCCTCGGGTGGCGGTGGCTCGGGCGGGGGGGACTCCTCCACGGAGGTCGCCGAGACGTACACCGTGCAAAGCGGTGACAGCCTCAACCTCATCGCCGCCAACTATTACGGCGACCCTTCGCTCGTCAAGCTGATCAAGAGGGCCAACGGCATCCGGCAGGCCGGAGACATCCGGATAGGCGACACGATCAAGCTCCCGCCTCCCCCCTAGCTCCCGCCTTCTCCCTAGCTCCCGGAATCAAAGTCGCCCTGATGGAGCTGGAACTTCGTGGTTGTATAGATCCCGCCGTTGGGATCGGCAAGGAACAGCGGGACGCGGTCCTCGTCGGTGACGACGGCTGAGACCGGGGCGCCGGGGGTGCTTGCGCCCTCTGAGACACTCGACCACGGCTCCCAGCCGGCGGCGGCGCTGCCCGAGGTTGTGTAGATCCCGCCATTGGGATCGGCAAGGAACAGTGCAACGCGATCCTCGCCGGTGACGACGGCTGAGACCGGGGCGCCGGGGGTGCTTGCGCCCTCGGAGACACTGGTCCACGGCAGTGTCGTGTCATCGATGATGACGGAGTATCCGCCGGGGAGCGCGCTGATCACCTGCACGATGAGTCCGGTGCCCGACGCGAATGTAGTGCCCGGCGCGAGCGCGGCCGGCGTTTTCAGGTGTATCAGCGGAGAAACGCAACTCGCGTCGCGATTGATGTCCGGCGTCTCCACCTCGTACACGATCACACCCTCGCCACCCTTGCCATTTTTGCGTGCGATGCCCGCGTCGAATGGGTCGACCATCTGCCGCGCCTCGACCATGAAGGAGTTGCCGTCGTCGCCGACCTGCACTGCCGTACTTCTTCCTTCGGGAGGCGGCTGCACAAGCCCCACGGTGTGCAGACCGTACAGGGAGCGCCTCCCCTTGTGCTGAGTAACAGCCGCTGGGTCGAGCCACCCGAGAGCCCGCTTGGTGAACGCCGACGGATGGGTACCGCAATCGCAAGCCATGTTGTCGAAGACAGCGAGGTGATCGGTTACGGGGCCCCTCGGGTTGGCGTAGAGGTCACCGTAGCCGGCGAGGGCATGAGTCAACTCCATGCCCAAACCCCCACCTTCTCGAGCATCACGAAGCGCGCCCAGAATCCTGGACAATCGGCCGAGCCTGCCCCAGGCCCGCCCAGCATGACGATCGCCGCAGCGTCGAAACCCTGGTCGCGCAGCGAATCGGTCCGATCAGAGAGCGCGTCGACGCGGACGTCGATCTGATCCTTTTCGACGATGGGAAGAACGACCCCTTCGAGATCCGCCCGTCCGTACGACGTGGTGTGGATGTAAGTCCGAAGGGACACATCAGCGCCCTTGGAGTCGGGGTCAAAGTAGACCCTGCGTTCGATCTGAGCGGCCCAGTCAGGTGGCAGAGCGTCCATGCGGGGGCGAACTACCGGAAAGAAGGCGACGGTCTTCTTGCCGATCCAGGACATCGTCCCCCCAGTCACCGATCTCGCACCGGGTCTCGCACGGTCAATCGAACCCTATGGTGTCAAAGCGAGGGAGTCAAAGTCTCCGAACTTCTCGAGCTCTGGCTCGGTGTGACTGGAACTGATCGTCCGGCCACACCCCCATAATGGGTGAGCATGGATCCCGGCTTCTTCGGCCCCCACAGTGAATCGTGGCGCGTTCATCGCGAGGCGGCGGTCATGATCGGCGGGGCGCGCGCCCTGCTCATGCACGCCGCCCATCCCCTGGTTGTCGCC
>JACCZU010000154.1 GCA_013695835.1 Candidatus Aridivita willemsiae | reverse complement strand
ACCGCGTGCAGCACGGCGCGCGTCCGTGCGTCGTGGTCGCCGCCCTCTGGGTCGAGGAACCGGACAAGCACCTGGTTCAAGACGACGTCGTTCAGGACCTCAACCCCCGGCTCCCGGCCGAGAGCGTCGGCAAAGCGGCGTGCGCATGCGCAACAGCGCTCGATCATCTCAGCCACGCCGGTGCGGCCAAGTGACTTGAGAGCGGCGTAGACGGTGAAGGCGCGCGCCCTGCGAGACGCCTCAGGGGCCCAATCGGCGGGGTCGCGCTCGCGATCGCCTTCGCTCTTCACAAGGTAGCTGGCGTGCATGGTGAGCGCGCTGCGGTGGGGCTCTCGGTGGGCAGAGAACACGAACCCGGAGTCGTAGGGAACGTTCAGCCACTTGTGGCCGTCCACGGCCCACGAGTCGGCCCGCTCGAGGCCATCGACAAGCGGCCGCAGGCTCGGCGCCGTGGCAGCCCACAGGCCAAAGGCGCCGTCGACGTGAACCCAGGCCCCCTTCTCATGAGCTGCGTCGCAGATGGCGCCAAGGGGATCAAAGGCCCCCGTGTTGACGTTACCGGCCTGGGCACAGACGATCGTGGGGCCGCGCGCGTGAGAAACGGCCTCCCGGAAGCCCTCGGCCTGCATGCGCCCCTGGCCGTCGGCCCGAACGAGCCTCGCCGAAGACGTACCCAGCCCCAGGTACCGGAGCGCCACCGCGATGGTGGCGTGGTGCTCCTCGCCGAGGATCACATCGATGGGCGGGGCCCCGGTCAGTCCGTCGGCTTCAGCGTCCCATCCGGCACCTGCGAGGACGTGGTTTCGCGCCGCGGCAAGTGCCGTGAAGTTGGCCATCTGGGCCCCGGTGACGAAGCCGAAGGAGGCGGTTTCGGGGAGCCCGAAGAGGTCTATGAGCCACGCGCCGACGACCTCCTCGACGACCGAGGCGGCCGGGCTCAATGCATAGAGGCCGGCGTTTTGATCCCATGCGGTCGTCAGCCAGTCGGCCGCGACAGCCACGGGGAGGCTGCCGCCGACAACGAAGCCGAAAAAGCGAGGGCTTGCCGTCGCAAGCAGCCCGGGGCCGGCGTCCTCGGCAAGCTCGGCGATCACCGTCGCCGGATCCGCCGACCCCTCGGGGAGGCCGTGGCCGAACGCGGCCCGCAGCTCATCCACCGAGGCGTTCGGGGAGATCTTTCGTTCGGCGAGTCCGTTCAGCCACTCGGCGGCGTGCTTTCCGGCCGCCTCGGCGGGATCAGTTAGCACCGCTCCTCCTTTCCGGCGGCATCGTCCGGAGGAGCCCGACGCGCTCGGGAGCGTCGGTCAGGTCCGGGTCGACGGCCGCTACCGCTTCGAACCACTCGCTCGCCTGGGTGAAACGCCCGCGTCGCTCGAGCAGATCGGCGAGCGCGTACCAGGTCCTCAGGTGATGCTGCTCGGCGACCTCGGGGCGCAGATCGAGCCGCTCGAGAAGGGCGATGGCTGCATCGACCTCCCCCATGTCGGCGAATGCCCCGGCGCTCACTATGGCGCACTCGTAATAAACGGGGGGCTCGCTGTCCTTGAACCGCAGCTCGCCGCAGAGCTCAAGGGCACGCTCGGGCCGCCCCATGGCGCGGTAACAGTCGGCGAGCACGGGGTTCTGATCGGTGGAGCCCGAGATGCGCTTGTAGGCGGCAAGCTCACGCGCCGCTTCCTTCCACCGCCCGGCGCGGTAATACGCGAGCCCCAAGAACTCCCGCACCGCGATCGAGCGGAGCGCGATGTGCTTTGCCTGGTCACCGAGCCTTATTGCCTCCGCGTAGTCTTCTGCGAGAAAGCCGGCGACCGCATCGGCGAAAACCTGCACGAGGATCTCGCCCTTGCCGGGGCGCGCGGTCGCGTGAAGCTCCTTGACGATGTCGTCGGCGATATGGGCGGGCTCATATTTGGAAGTCCGCCGCTCGGCGCGCTCTCCCCCGGAGCGCGCCGCGCCCCTGCCTGCGTTGCGCCCGCCCGCCGCCCTCCCGAGGTTGCGCCCCGGGCGCGGGGACGGGCTCGAGGTTCTTGAATGACTGCCCGCTGGTTTCGGCTTGTGGGTCATGGCACGACCCTACCCGGGGCCGTGGTTGCTCGGCTCGACTTGCGACCTATGCGCGCCCCACCAGGTCCGTCTTGGCACCCGCCTGCGTGGAGCGGGCGCGGTGTCGGGCGATGAACATGAAGTAGCCCGCCTCGAAGGGGAAGCCGAGCAGAGACGGAAGTGCGGCCGTCGGCCCAAAGAGCTGCGCCGCCACGGCGGCGGCAAGCGCGATGTTCTTGAAGCCTCCTGCCAGCCTCGCCTCGTAGGCGAGCTCTCTGGGGGCGAGGCGCGCAGCGAGCGACCCCGTCCCGAGGGTCCTCCCGGTGAGGACGAGCAGCGTCACGACGATCAGCTCCGGCGTGACCGACCCTGCGGAAATGCTCGCTACCAGATCGGCCCCCAGACCCAAGGTGATCAAGAACACCAAGAAGGCCGACGTAGCTCTGCGGATGTTCTGAGGAATCCGTCCGATCGGCCGGTGCAGGGCGCGACCCGCAAGGGACGGCAGGATGAGGCCCACTCCCAAAGTGACGATGATGGAGTCCGTGCCCGCCGTTGTGCCCGCCACGACCAAGAGCAGCGCCGGCGTGAGCACGAGGCCGCTCAGGTAGGAGATGAAGACAAAGGCAAGCGTGGCGCGCAGGTCGAGGTCAATCGCCTCTGCATAGGTTGGCACGAGCGCAGCGGGTGGGGCCGCCGCCATCAGGAACACACCGATTCCAAGGGGGCTGTGGACGCCGATGACAAAGGCGGCCGCGCCCAGCGGCAGCGTGATGCAGAGGTGGTGGAGCCACACGAGCGTGAGCCCTCTTCTCACCGCCCCGGTCTCGCGCACCGAGGGAAGTGCCCCGACGATCAACCCGGTCTGCAACGCGAGCGCCGGCAGGGTCACCCCCGACAGGTCGATCCCTTCAGGTAGAAGACCCCCGCCGATCAACCCGGAGACCATCGCACCCCCAATGAGGAGCGCCGCGGAGGTAGTGGCTTTCACCCAGGCAGATTAAGGGGCCTCGGGTAGCGCGGCGAAGGCCGCCTTCTAACCGGGGTGATGGTTCGCATAGTGGCGAGCAAGGACGTCGCCTCCGAAGTCACCCTCGGGGTCCCGCCACACCGAGTGGATGTGGTTGGCGTTGTTCTGCGTGTTGTCGTACTCGATGAGCAGCCCAGGCCCCTGGACCCGGTAGTAGTGGGGCCGGCCCCGTTCGAGCGGACCCTCCCAAGCAAAGTCAAGCCGCTTGAAGCCGTCTCCCTCGAGGGCCTGGGCGCCCTTGCGCGCCACGTCGGCGGCCACCCTGTCGAGGTAGTAGCCGACCAACCTTTTGAGCGCCTCCGCCGAGTCCCCCGAGAGGTCTCCGCCGCGCACACCGACGGGCTCTTCTTGTGCCTCGATCTCGGGCCGCGACTTGGTGCGAATGTCGGACGGCGCCTTCGGCGCTACGACCGCTCGTTCAAGCTCCTTCGGCCCCAGCTCCTCGAGCACACTCCGAGCCAGCTCTTCTTCCTGGGCAAGGGGGCGGAGAACTACCCCGGAGCCGTAGCCGACGGTCGCGGGGTTAGCACCGAGAAAGCACGGGGTCGCCGACAACACGCGCTCGTCCTCGATCGTCATGTTGAGGGAGGTGTGATGACCTTCGAAGCGCCATCCCCACGGGTCACTCCCGCCTGGGTCGCCAAAGATCAGGACCCAATAGTCGGTGTTGTGGCGCCCCCGGCGAGCGCCCTCGCTGTGGTCGAGCACGTCCTCGAGGGCCATGATGGCGGCGACCTGCGCGTAAGCGTGCGGCTGAAGCCCGGCCGCGACGAGACGGTGAACGGCCTTACGGCCCCCCCGGTCGAGCTCGCCAAAGGAGACGCCCGCGCGCTCGCCGGGCAGGTAGGTCCACCGGCGCCGCTCGGTCGCGTCGGCGAAGGAGCCCTGCGCTTTGCCGCGAAGGTCCTCCGGCAAGCGGTCGAGCAAGTCGAGCGCCGCAGCCGATATCACCTTGCCGGTCCCGTCCTCCGAACGCCTCATTCGGTTGCCCCGGCACCCAGACCGGCGTTCGCCGGCTCATTGCCCGTACTGGTTTCCGGCACCAAACCTCCTCTGATCTAGGGCCTTTCGGAAGCCTACCTGCGAGCCCTCGTTCGATGCCTAAGAAGGCAGATTACAGAAATGCCCATTTCCTTCCGATTCCTCTTCTTAATGCACTCGAAAGCAAAGTTCGTCGCGACTCACGCTTGGCGGGTCCTGCCCAACGGAGGATTGCTTCCAAACGAGGTGTGGTGGCGGCGTCATCGCGTGATCCTTGCACTGCTCGGCGCCAACGCCGCCGCCATCGCCGGCTTGGGGATCGTGAATGGTTACGGGATTGCTCACAGCGTCGCCGAGTCTTCCCTTATCGCTTTGGTGGCCCCTCGCCGCAAGTAATTGCAAGCTCCCCCGGGCGCTTCTCTCCTCCTTGGCGACCTTTGGGCTGGTCGCGTCGTCGGCCCTGCTCGTTCACGTCTCCGGCGGGGTCATCGAGATGCACTTCCACTTTTTTGTCGTGGTGGGGGTCATCGCCCTCTATCAGGACTGGCTCCCATTCCTGCTTGCCATCGCTTTCGTGGCGATCCACCATGGCACCGTGGGTATCTTGAGCCCCACGTCCGTGTACAACCATCCGGCCGCATGGAACAACCCTTTCAAGTGGGCCCTGATTCACGGGGGCTTCATTCTCGCTGCCAGCGTTGCGAGCCTGACCGCTTGGAGGCTAAATGAAGAGGGCTTTCGAGACTCGCTTACCGGCCTGCCCAACCGGTCCTTGTTCTCCGACCGGATCGAGCAAGCACTCCTGCGTGCCCGCCGGTACAACCGAGTGGTCGGTGTCCTCTTTATCGATCTCGATGACTTCAAGACCATCAACGACAGTCTGGGCCACACCGCCGGAGATCAGTTGCTCATCGCCGTAGCCGGCCGCTTGAGCCTCACGCTCCGAGCTCCAGACACCGCCGCCCGGCTTGGGGGCGATGAGTTCGCGGTCTTGCTCGAGGACACCGATGACCTTGGACCGACTCTAGTCGCAGAGCGGATTCTGACCCTGTTTCGCGAGCCCTTCCTTCTCGAAGGACGAGTGGTTTTCGTCAATGCCAGCATCGGCATCTCCGCAGCAATGGCCGGCGCTGACGGTGCAAGCGAGCTGCTGCGCAACGCCGACGCTGCAATGTACGCCGCTAAGACCAGCGGCAAGGCGCGTTTCGAGCTATTTCTGCCGAGCATGCACGCCGCCGCTGTTGAGCGTCTCGAGATCCAAGCCACACTTCAGCGAGCCGTTGAGGAGCGACAGCTAACCCTGCACTATCAGCCAATCATCGACCTCGACACCGGGGACCTTGCCGGCGTGGAAGCCTTGGTTCGTTGGAACCATCCGGACCGCGGACTTCTGTCCCCAGGCGCCTTTATATCCATTGCAGAAGAGACGGGACTGATCGGAGGTATTGGGAGGTGGGTGCTGGAGGAGGCTTGTCGACAGGCATTTGCCTGGCGCTCCGAGGAGGGGCTAGAACCGCCACCCACCATCTGCGTCAACCTCTCCGGTATCCAGCTCCAAGACACGGACCTCATCGAGCATGTTAAGAGCGCGATGGAGCGAGCCCAGGTGGGGCATTCCAATCTAACCTTAGAGAGATCACAGAGAGTGTGCTCATGAATGAGGGAGATGCGGTCATGGGCAATCTGGAGCGGCTCAGAGCCCTCGGTGTCTCGCTCGCCATAGACGACTTTGGCACCGGGTACTCATCGCTGAGCTACCTCCAGCGATTCCCCATAGACATCATCGAGCTCGACAAGTCTTTCGTTGCTTGCGTGGCCGACGGGGCCGAGGCGTCTGCGGTGGCGCGCGCGGTTACCGACCTGGGCCGCACCTGGAACCTAAGGATCGTTGCTGAAGGCATCGAAACGGCCGAGCAGCTGAGCGCGCTCGAGGCGATGGGGTGCCATCTCGGCCAAGGCTACTACCTGGGGAAACCGATGCCCCCCGAAGCGATGAGCGACTTCCTAAGCAATACAAAGAGAGGCCGCCCGAAGGCGGCCTCTCTTGAGAAGAATCCCGGCGGCGACCTACTCTCCCAACCCGTCTCCAGGTAAGTACCATCGGCGCAGGAGGGCTTAACTTCTGGGTTCGGAATGGGACCAGGTGTATCCCCTCCGCCATTGCCACCGGAAACCTGTATTCACTTGTCAAGTTGCTGCAGGAGGGAACCTTGAACCCTCCAGAGCGAGCGCGAGCGATACCAAGCCCTCGGCCTATTAGTACCGGTCGCCTGAACACATTGCTGTGCGTACAGCTCCGGCCTATCAACCTTGTCGTCTAGCAAGGGGCCTTACCCGGTTTACCCGGTGGGAGACCTCATCTCAGGGTCGGCTTCGCACTTAGATGCTTTCAGCGCTTATCCGTTCCGCATGTAGCTAATCAGCATGCCCTTGGCAGAACAACTGACACACTAGAGATGCGTCCGTCCCGGTCCTCTCGTACTAGGGACAGCTCCCTTCAAGTCTCCTACGCCCGCGGAGGATAGGGACCGACACTTCTGTTACTTCCGAGTTGTTGATCTCGGCGGCCAGGTCGTTTCTGTTCCGCCTGGCTCCCCATGTCGCCATGGGGGTCGGACCATATCTTCACGGATCCTGGTCCGTGTTCGGCGTATGGCCTCTGAGGATTCTGGTCGTCCAATCCGTCCGTCGATACCGTCCATCTCCATTCATGTGGAGGGCCTGCTCTACAAGGCCGTCGAAACCGGCCTTGCTCAAATGCTCCTTTTGATTCATTGCCTTCACGATGGAAGCGAAGATGGTGAACTCGAGGCCCTTGCTACTTAGTAAGGGGTGGGCCTCGAAGAACGCGATCACCTTGGTCATAAGGTCACGACGATTGCGAACGACATACACAAGCGCTTTGTCCCGGCTTCCACTTCCCGCATTGGGTCGTATGCGTCCACAACCCAAGCGAATCTGCAGTAGCTCCAGGATCGAGGCACGTTCTGGATTCTGGCTTACATGAAACTCAGGCACCAGCTGCCATCCGAATCGCGTTGACGGATTACGTTGGATAGCGACGTGAAAGCTTCCCTCCCC
>JACCZU010000152.1 GCA_013695835.1 Candidatus Aridivita willemsiae | reverse complement strand
GCGCGCCCCGAGCGGTGACGCGTCGCCCACAGGGTCAAGGCCCCCACGGTGGCGGACAGGTTGCACCCTCCCCCTCCTCCCCCGAGCTTGACCTTCGGCGCTTCTGGTGGGCCGATCGCCGTGACGTTGGTGTTGCCGTGCACGTCGATCTGACCACCGGACAGGAACATGCGGTCGAGCCCGCCGCGCGCCCCGAGGTCGAACAGCTCCTCGAAACGCAGCGTGTGGCCCGCCCTGCGCATGAGCGACCAGTCGTTGGAGGTGGGTGGGATGAAGGCGGGTTCGGGGTCGAGCGCGTAGGTGCTGCCCTCGACGAGGACCATGTGTGGGGCGTGCGTCCGCTTTGCAACGTGCATCGCGATGGTCGCGCACGGACTACCGAAGCCGTGAAAGACGATCTCGCCGTCGGTGATTGTCTTCGCCATGGCCGCGCACATCCACTCGTCGATGGTGAACTCGCGCACGGGAGCACCTTTCTTCTGCGGTCCCGCCGAGCCGGCCCCGCGTTCGGTCTGCGGTCCCGCCGAACCGGCCCCGGGTTCGTTCTGCGGTCCCGCCGAGCCGGCCCCGCGGCCGGTCACGACAACAGCTCCTGCCAGCGAGCGCTCGAGACGTCCCACTCGCCGAGCTCGGCGAGTCTGTCCTCGCCGATCATCTTGAGGTAGGCCTCCTCCGAAGGCGCGCCGGAAACGAAGCGCTCGAGGTAGTCGCCGACCCCCTGGTCGTTCTTTGCAGCTTTCACCCAGGCGCCGAGGTGGTCACGGTCGTAGGTGTAGTGAGGGTAGCAAGAGGTCGGGTGGGCGCCGAAGGGGGCCTCGACCACGGCGGCGACCGCAAAGTACGGGAGCACAATGCCGGCGGCTGCAACCTCGTGCGCCGGGGCCACCCGCTCGACGGTCACTATCACCTTGCGCGACGCGAACGTGAACCGCTCGTCGAGGACAAGTGGGCGGGTGAGGGCGACGTTGCCGCGCCGGTCCGCCATCGGTGCATGGATCAGCGCCACATCCGGCGCGAGTGCGGGAACGGCGACGAGCTTCTCGTCCGTGAACGGCGACTCGATCTCGGCATACTCGGGATGCCACGCGCCTATGCCCGTGCCCCTTATCCCGCGCACGGGCATGAACGGGATCCCGTACTCGGCGGCCCTAAGCTGCTGGAGCAGCGTGTAGCAGCACGTCTCCTTCACGGCAACCGTTCCCGACTCGGCTGCCCTTCGATAGGCAGGCGCAAGCCCGAAGTCCTGCTCATATCCAACGTAGCTCTCTTCGACGACTCCAACCGCGCCCGCTGCAACGAGAAGATCGACGTCCATTCCGTGAGCCGAGCCGACGAGGTGAAGCTCGCGCCGTCCCTGTCTGATGAGCTCGCGCACCATGGCCATGGGCTCGCGATAGGAAAGGGCCCCGCCGAGGGCGACCGTGTCGCCGTCTTTGACCTCGGCGATCGCATCGGCGAGCGTCGTGACCTTGTCGTCGGCCGTGAATGAGGACGGCATCGTCTACTGCGCCGTCATTCCGCCGTCGGCGGTATAGATCGAACCGGTTACGAAAGCGGCATCGTCGCTGGCAAGAAAGAGCGCAACGCGCGCGATGTCCTCCGGCTCGCCGAGCCGGCCCACGGGATACTTGGCGATGGTCAGCTCGAGACCCTTGTCCAAGTCACCGCCGCCCCTGGCGGCGAGCATCGGTTCCATCAAGGGGGTGAAGACGGTGCCAGGGCAGATGCAGTTCACGCGAATCCGGCGCGACGCGAGGTCGACGGCCATGGAGCGGGTAAGAGAAACCACCGCGCCCTTGGCGGCGCAGTAAGCCGCGAAGTTTGGCACCCCGACAAGCGCGGCGACCGATCCCTGGTTGATGATCGCGCCCCCGCCCGAGCTCTCGATAGCGGGCGCCGCGAACTTGGAGCAGAGAAAGGTGCCTTTGGCGTTGACCCCCAGACAGCGATCCCAATCGTCTTCGTCCCCGTCGACGACGTCGCCGGAGCTGTCGACCCCTGCGTTGTTGTAGAGAATGTGCAGCGCGCCGAAGGCGTCCATCGTCTGGTCGACCATGGCAGCGGCGTCACCGCTCGACGACACATCGACGGTCACAGGGACGGCGTCGCCCCCCGCTTTTGTGATGTCGCCGGCGACGGTCTGGGCGGCCTCGGCGCTGAGGTCGGCGACTGCGACCCTGGCCCCCTCGTCGGCGAGGAGCAGCGCGGTGGCGCGGCCGATGCCGGAGCCCCCGCCGGTGACGATTGCGACCTTGTCACTCAACCGGTCCATTTGCGATCCTCGAGTCGTTGACGCGGAGCTCTCGCCCAGGCGGCGATGCTTTCGACAGGTTAAAGCGGATACGGCTGCCCGGGCATGTTCCTTCGGAGAGGAACCCCGCCCCTCATTCTATCTCCCGGGCCACAAGCGACGGGCTCCGGCCTGCGATCTGATAGTCGGGTGAGCACGTCTTCGAGGCGCCTTGTGATCGTCGGCGGAGTCGCGGCCGGCCTCAGCGCAGCGACGCGGGCGCGGCGCCTCGATGATGACCTCGAGGTGGCGGTGTTCGAGCGGACCGGCTTCTGCTCCTACACCGCATGTGGGCTCCCCTACTTCGTCGCCGGAGTGATCCCGAAGCACACCGATCTCGTGGTCCGCACCCCGGGCGACCTCAAAGAGGACCGGATCGACGTTCACTTGCACCACGAGGTCATGGGCATCGATGTGGCGGCCGGCCACGCCCGGGTTCGCAACCTCGACGCCGGGACCGAGCGCGACGAGCCCTTCGACGAGTTGCTGCTCGCGACCGGGGGAACCGCGCGCCTTCCTTTTGCCGGCCTCGACCTCCCCGGTGTCTTCGCGGTCCGTACCGTCGAGGACGGCATCGCAATCAGACGCTGGATCGAGCAACAGCATGCGACGAGGGCCGTCATCGTCGGCGCCGGCTACATCGGGTTGGAGATGGCGGAGGCCCTGCTTGCTCACAGCATGAAGGTGACGGTCGTCGAGATGCTGCCTCATGCCCTGCCCCTGGTCGACGAGGAGGTCGCCGTCGAAGTCGAGGCGGAGCTCATTGCGCACGGGGTCGACCTCCGCTGCGCAACGGGGGTCGAGAGCATCGAGGGCGACTCCCGTGTCAGACGGGTCATCGCGGGCGGCAGCCCGATCGACGCCGATCTCGTGATCGTTGGAGTCGGGGTTGGCCCCGACAACTCACTCGCACGGGAAGCGGCGATACCGCTCGGCAGCCACGGTGCGGTCGCCGTGGATGCGGGGATGCGGACAAGGATTCCCGGAGTGTGGGCGGCCGGCGACTGCTCCGAGACGCGCCACCTCCTCCACGAGGGCCCCGCCTACGTCCCCCTGGGGACCACGGCCAACAAGCAGGGGCGAATCGCAGGGGGGAACATGTGCGGGAAAGAGGAGACCTTTGCAGGCGTTGCCGGCACGGCGGCGGTCAAGGTCTGCGACCTCCACGTCGCACGCACCGGTTTGTCCGAACGAGAGGCGGTCCACGCAGGCCTCGATGCAGCCGGGGCAACCATCACGCAGAAGTCGCGCGCTCGCTACTACCCGGGCGGGAGCCCGGTGACCGTGAAGATGGTGGCCGAGAAAGGATCGGGGCGGCTGTTGGGCGCACAGCTCGCGGGGAAAGAAGGGATAGCCAAGCGCGTGGACGTCATCGCGGCAGCTTTGTACGGCGGCGCAACCGTTGACGACGTCGGAAGCTTTGATCTCAGCTACGCGCCTCCGTTCGCACCGGTGTGGGATCCGCTGCTGATTGCGGCGCGTGAGCTTGGAAAAAGCGTTTGAGGGAAAGCATGTATCGAAGGCAGGCCGAGAAGAGGGAGGGAAAATGAAGCTGCGAACGAAGAGGTAGTTCTGCCAATGTCGATGGTCGGTGGCTACCCCCGGCCGCACTGGCTCCAGGGCAGGGTGTTCGGCTCACTGCATGAGCCGCTCTATCGGAGCAGCGCCATACGGGTGGCATATGAGGATGCATGCCGTCTCGCTGCACAGGATCAGGAAAGAGCCGGGCTCGACATAATCGCCGACGCCCAGCAGTACTTCGACTGGGAGTCGCCGGGGCTTCAGCTCGAGCCGATCTTCCACTACATCACCGAGATGCTCGGTGGCGTCCAGCCATGGGGGCCTCCCAACGAGCAGCAGAAGTACGCAAAGTTCTATACGGCCGTGGTGACCGACAAGATCGAGTGGGTCAGGCCAATCTTCGAAGGCGTGGTGGCCGCGATGAAAGCCGCGACCGACAAGCCCTTCAAGGTCGCCTTCCTCGGGCCCGCGCAGAACAGCATCATCGTGGACGATCGCCACTACAACGACAACGTCGCCCTGGCGATGGACATAGCTGCAGCGCTCAATACTGAGCTCAAGTACCTGCAGGGCCAGGGCCTCGAAGCCCTCCAGCTCACGACGTCCTGCCGCCCTACACCCAGGAGATGTGGCAGATCGAGGTCATGAACCGCATGTTCGACGGGCTCGAGGGCGTTACGAAGCTATGGCACATCTGTTACGGGAGCGTCGACGGCCAGACCGACGTATGGGAGGACAAGGGCAAGGACATGATGCCGCTGTTCTCCGAGGCAAACGTCGACGCCGTCCACATCGAGTTCACGCACCGCGAATTCGGCGAGCTCGAGGATTTCCGCGGGTTCCCCGACGACAAGGCGCTCGGCATCGGTGTCCTCGACTCGAAGGACACGAACGTCGAGACCCCGGAACAGGTCGCCGACCGCATCCGCAAGGTTCTAAACGCCGACATCGTCCCGCCGGAGCGGCTTCTGATCATGCCGGACTGCGGACTCGGCTACTTCAGCCGGAGCGTCGCCTCGGCGAAGCTGAAGGCGATGGGCGACGGCGTGAGAATGATGCGCGAGGAACTGTGAGCCAAGCTTGGTGACGCGGTCCAAGACCGCCAGCGCGGACGCCGCAGCGGAAGCAGAGGCGCAAGAGGGAGAGGTCACCTCAGGGGATCTCTCCCTCCTCGCCACGATGCTGAGGATGCGCGCCTTCGAGCAGCGCATCTACGATGCTTTCTCCGAGAACAAGCTACGGGGGCCAACACATCTCGGCATCGGCCAGGAGGCGATTGCGGCCGGCTTCGCTGCTGCGCTCGAGCCCAAGGACAGCGTGCTTAGCACCTATAGGGGCCATGACCACGTGATCGCCGTCGGCGCCCCGCTCGATGAGGTGGCCGGGGAGATCCTCGGCCGGGCGACGGGGCTGTGCGGGGGCAAGGGCGGGTCCATGCACCTGGCAAGCGCCCACCACGGCCACTACGGCTGTTACGCCATCGTCGGCGCGCACCTGCCGATTGCCTGCGGCGTGGCGTGGTCGGCAAAGCTGCGGGGCACCGATGAGGTCACGGTGTGCTTCTTCGGCGACGGAACCACCAACATCGGGGCGTTCCACGAAGCCCTCAACATCGCGGCCGTGTGGAAGCTGCCGATCCTGTTCGTGTGCGAGAACAACCTCTACATGGAATACACCCGCACGTCGGAGGTCACAGCGGTCGAGCGACCGGCCGCGGATCGCGCCGCTTCCTACGGCCTCGAAGCGCTCGTGGTCGACGGCAACGACGTCACGGCTGTCCTCGAGGTCGCACGTGACGCCGTCGCTGCGGCTCGCTCGGGAAACGGGCCGCTTCTGATCGAGGCCATCACCTACAGACAGGGCGGGCACTCGCGCGCCGATCCGGGCGACTACCGGAAGGAGGACGAGGTCGCCGAGTGGCTCACCAAAGACCCGATCACGGCCTACCGCAACGCTCTCGAAGACCGCGGCGCCGATCCCGGAGAGTTGGACGACATCCAGGCGAAAGCCGGCGCCGAGGTCGAAGCCGCGTTTGAATCCGCCTTCGGCGCACCGGTCCCCGATGTCCTGCAAGCTCACACCGACGTGTGGGCGGACGGGGGCTCAGCGTGGCGGAACTGAGCTACCGGGACGCCGTCATCGCCGGCCTCGCTCAGGAGATGGAGCGCGACGAGCGGGTCGTGCTGCTCGGTGAGGACCTCGTGTCGGGAGGGGTGTTCAAGACCACCAAAGGCCTCTATGAGCAGTTCGGGCCGCAGCGGGTGTGGAACACGCCGATCTCCGAACAGGCAATACCGGGCTGCGCCATGGGTGCAGCAATGACCGGCCTGCGACCAGTGGCCGAGATCATGTTCTCCGACTTCTATGCAACCTGCTGGGACATCATCGCGAACGAGATAGCGAAGTCCCGCTACATGAGCGGCGGGCAGTTCTCGCTTCCGCTGGTGGTGCGCAGCGCAAACGGTGGGGGGGATTGGCTTTGCAACGCAACACAGCCAGTCGCTCGAGAACTGGGCTATGTGCGTGCCCGGCCTCAAGATCGCTGCGCCCTCGAATCCCGCCGATCTCAAGGGTTTGCTTGCGGCCGCCATCAGGTCAGATGATCCCGTCCTCGTCTTCGAGCACAAGGCCCTCTATCCGGTAAAGGGTGAGGTGCCGGACGACGAGCACATCGTGCCCCTCGGGGCCGCTGCGGTCCTGCGCCGTCGCACAGACGTCACCCTCATCGGTCTTGCACGCACGGTTGGACTGTGCACGGATGCCGCAGCAGAGCTT
>JACCZU010000129.1 GCA_013695835.1 Candidatus Aridivita willemsiae | reverse complement strand
CCCTTGTAGAACCACGGGTCGGTGACTGCGATGACGTTGCTCCATCGCTTCAAAGGCCGTTTGGGGTTGGGCCCGACCCCGGCGGTGCCGCACGCATAGCTTGACCCCCAGCCGTAGTTGCGTCCCTTGCGTATGCGGTTGAGCTCGTCGTCACATTGCGGCCCATTTTCTGTTTCATAGAGACGCCCGGTTCCCGGCTTGTGGGTCAGGCCGAAGCCGTTGCGGTGACCGTAGCTCCACACCGGGCTGCGGTCCCCCCGGCTCGAGAACGGATTTCCTTTGGGTATTGAGCCGTCGGAGTTATAGCGCAGGATCTTTCCGAGGCGGTTGTCTTTGTTTTGGGCGTTGCCTGCGCTGTGCCCATCTCCCAGGCTGACGAACAGCTTGCCGCCGGCAAACTCGATCTGGCCCCCGATGTGGTAACCGGACGAGACAGGAATGTTCTTGACGACATTGCGAGCCGAGCGGCAGCGGCCCTTCTTGACCTTGTAGCGGGTGACGCGGCTCTCGAGCGGTGATGCGTTGACGTAGAAGGCATAGAGATAGCGGTTGCGCTTGAAGTTGGGATGGAGCTCGATGCCGAGGAGCCCCCGCTCGCCGGATGAGCTCACGTTGATCCTCCTGCACGCGCGGGCGCGCAAGCGACCCTTGTTGATGATGCGGATGCGGCCCGCCTTCTCGGTCACGAAGATCCTCTTGGATCCCGGGACCCACGCCATATCGACGGGAAAGTTGAGACCGCCTTTGTATTTCTGCACGCGCGTCCCCGAAGGCAGGGCGAAGGCCGCGCTCGGGTAGAGCGCCGCCAGGACTGCGATCACGAGGACGAGTGCAAGTCCTTTCATGGCGAGGCTCTCCTTGGTTCGGTTCCGGCTGCGGAACAACGATGGAAAAACATTCGGCGCCCCACCCTACGAATACTGAGCAGCTACCGCGCCGGGGTCCACGGTTATCATGCGGAAGGAGGCGTGCCCGAGCGGCCGAAGGGAGCGCACTGCTAATGCGTTAAGGGGCGAAAGTTCCTTCCAGGGTTCAAATCCCTGCGCCTCCGCCCCGCAGAGGTCCCCCCGTGGACTGCGGCGTTGGAACGGCTCATCCGAGGGCGCTAGAGTCCTAGAGAGAACGCGCGCCCGTAGCTCAGTGGATTAGAGCGTCCGGCTACGGACCGGAAGGTCGGGGGTTCGAATCCCTCCGGGCGTACCAATTTTTTTCTGCGCTCACACGCCCGGAAGCCGTATCTGTTCAGATCAGGTTCGCAAGGACCCGGGCTAGGCTCTTGGGACTATGGGACCGATCTCCTGGCTTGCCGAGCGCCGCCAGCAGCGCATCCTGGCTTATGTCGATGGGCATCTGGAAGAGGGCGAAGACGTCCTCTACTGGGTGCGCGCCCGGCCTGCGGAGGGCCGTGCTGAGGGGTTCGCCTACTTGACGAACAGCCGCTGGGTGGTGTTCTGGCAGGGCAGCAGGCCGGAGGCGAGATCGGTCAGGTGGGATGAGATCCAGGCATGGGGGCTTGCTGAGGAGCACTCAGGCAGCCCCGTGCTCGGGATCGAGGCCGGCGAAAGGTCTTTTTACGTGGAGCTCCCCGCCGCCTCGCACCAGGTTGCAGGCAAGGTGAGGGACTTCCTGCGCTGCTTCGCCGAGCTCGCTCCCCGGCCTGGTCGCCGTGCCCGGGGCCGGTCCCACAACTTCCGGCTCTTCGACGCTACCGGCCTCGTAGAGGTGACTCCCCAAAGAAAGTCACTGGCACGGCGAACGCGGATGGTGATCGTGACCGTCGCCGGCGCCGGCCTCTTGGGTGTGGGCGTCGTCCTGCTGTTCCTGCCCGGCCCCGGCTTCTTGTTGGTTATCGGGGGGCTTGCTCTCCTTTCCACCGAGTTCGACTGGGCCAAGGACGGCCTCAGCTGGGCGCAGGATAAGTACAGGAGCAGCCGCCGGCGGCTTGGGCATCGCCGTCCGGCCGATCCTGAGTGAGCCGCTCTTCTTCTCGCCCACCCCCAGAGGGCGACGACGCCTTCATGCGGCTTGCCCTGGGAGAAGCCGGCAAAGCGTCCGGTCACGGCGACGTGCCGGTCGGGGCGGTCGTGGTGTCCTCGAAGGGAATGCTCAGCTCTGCCCACAATGAACGGGAGCTGAGGGGCGATCCCACCGCGCATGCAGAGATCCTGGCGCTCAGGGAGGCCGCCGCCGTCCTTGGCACTTGGCGGCTCGAGGCCGCGACGATGTACGTGACACTCGAACCGTGCGTGATGTGTGCCGGAGCGCTTGTGGCGGCCAGGGTTGCCCGTCTCGTCTACGGCCCTCAGGATGCCAGGTACGGCGCCGCTTACTCCTTGTACAACGTGCCGCAAGACCCTCGCCTGAACCACGTCGTCGAGATCTCGACCGGAGTGCTTGCCGAGGAATCCCGAGCGCTCCTGCAGAGCTTCTTCGGAGCCCGGAGGGTCTGAGGCCCCCCGTATAATCTCGGCTCGGGTGGGGTAGCGAAGTGGCCATAACGCGATCGCCTCGAAAGCGATTGGGGGTTAACCGCCCCCCGCGGGTTCGAATCCCGCCCCCACCGCCTCCGCACAAGCAATCGTCTCAGGGGCAGCCTCAGGCCGCCCGGTTCAAGGAAAAGACTCCCATCTCCGATGAACTTCTATGGCCACCACTCACCCGGGCGTCGCCGCGCTAAAAGGCGCTACGGGAGCGAAGCGGGCGCGTTCGGCCCGCCCTGCCGTCCCGCGCACGTGGCTCGACCGGTGGCTTGACACCTGTTCCGACCTCGCCCGGCTCAAGGATTCTCACCCCATGTTGGATGCGGTGATCGATGCGGTCGACGGACGAATGATCAAGGTTGATGGACGGTGGCTGGCCGACTTCGCCTCCTGCAACTATCTCGGGTTCGACCTCGACCGCGAGATCATCGACTCCGTCAAGGGTTACCTCGATGACTGGGGGACGCATCCAAGCTGGTCCCGGCTGCTTGGGAGTCCCGTTCTTTACGAACAGATCGAGGACGAGCTGACCGCTCTTCTTGGAGCGGAGGACTCGCTGGTTCTTCCGACCATCACCCACATCCACATGTCGGTCATATCTGTTCTGGCCGGCGCCGGCACGATCTTCCTCGACGGAAGAGCCCACAAGACCGTCTATGACGGTTGCCAGTTCGCTCGCCATCACGGGGCGACGGTGAAGCGTTTCGCGCACGACGATCCGGATGCCCTCGAGGCCCTGCTTAAGAGCGACAAAGCCACTCCGCGCCTGATATGTATGGACGGGGTCAACAGCATGACCGGCAATGCCCCCAACATCCCCGCCTTTGCCGCCGTCGCCCGTAAGTACGACGCCATCCTTTACATCGACGATGCGCACGGCTTTGGCGTCATCGGAGAACGCGGTGGCGACGAGCTCTGCGGCTACGGCAAGCGTGGCAACAGCATTGTCCGCCACGTCGGAGAAACCTATGACAACATCGTCCTCGTCGGAGGCTTCTCGAAGTCGTACTCGTCTCTTCTAGCGTTCATTGCCTGTCCCACGAGACTCAAGAGCTTGCTCAAAGTTGCTGCGCCGCCGTATCTGTATTCGGGGCCCTCGCCAGTGGCTTCGCTTGCCACTGTGCTCTCCGGCTTCAAGGTCAATCAGAAGCGAGGCGATGTGCTCAGAGGAGAGTTGCACAGGAAGACGCAAGTGGTACTGAGCTGCCTGCAGGATCTCGAGATCACAACACCCAACTCGTCTGGGCTCCCGATCATCGAGATCCCGCTCGCAAAGCACGAGGATGTGGATGAGGTGGGCCGCTTCTTGTTCGATCAAGGCGTCTATACAACGATCGCGGCCTATCCGCTCGTACCCAAATCCGAGGTGGGATTCCGAATCCAGATCACTGCTGCCAACGATGACGCTCAGATCAAGTGCCTCACAAGCGTACTGGCGGACCTTTCAGAGAAGTTCCGCCTGCAGACTGCCGGAACCATCGTGAGATGGTGGGAGGGCGTGAGCAGGCCGGCGAGGCGGACTTGATATGACCTCAACGACGAGTCCTTACACTTCGGCCCCGGCACGGAGGAGGATCTGGCAGATCTACGTGGGGTTGGGAGCGGGCGCAATGGCGCTCTATTACCTTGTGCCTCCGTTCAAGGGCAGCGGTTTGGTCTTCAACCTCGTAGGTCTCTCTTCGACCGCAGCCATTTTGCTCGGCATTCGATTGCACAAGCCCGAAAGTCGCCTGGCATGGTACCTGTTCGCCCTCGGCCAGTTCTTGTTTGTCTCGGGCGACGCTTTCTACTATGGCTATGACGCCGTGTTCCACCACGACGTCTCATTTCCATCCTTGGGGGACATCTTCTATCTGGCGGTCTATCCGGCGCTGATCGGAGGCGTCCTCATCCTCGTACGGCGAAGGAACCCGCGCGGTGACCGGGCCGGGCTGATCGATGCGCTCATCCTAACGACAGGGCTCGCCCTTGTGTCGTGGGTCTTTCTCATGGCGCCTTACGCCCATGACTCGACGCTCTCATTGGTGGAGAAGCTGTTCTCGATCGCCTATCCGTTGATGGATGTGTGCCTGCTCGCGGTGGCCATCCGTTTGTCCGTGGATGGGGGCCTACGGCAGAGGTCGCTTGGCCTTCTTCTCTTGAGCATCGTGGCTTTGCTCACCACCGACGCGATTCTGGGAGTGCTTACCCTCAACGGCGGCTATAACGAGGGCGGCCTGCTGGATGCAGGATGGGCTACCTACTACGTCTTCTGGGGCGCCGCTGCGCTCCACCCCTCGATGAAGGGCCTCGAGCGCCACGGAGGCAACCCCGACGGCAGGCTCACGAGGCAGCGCCTGGCTCTTTTAACAGCAGCTTCACTGATGCCCCCTGCCGTTCAAGCGGTCCAGGCCATCAGGAATGCCCCGGCGGAGCTCCCGGTCGTTATCGCCACATCCGTAATCGTGTTCGGACTCGTGATTGCCCGAATGGCAGGACTCCTTCGCGAGACCGAGCGCGCCGCGGCTCAGGAGAAGAGCCTGCGCGAAGCCACACGCACCCTTATCGGGGCGAGCAGCTTGGACGAGGTTCACCGTGCGGCGCTGAGCTCGATGCGAAGCCTCGTGGGAGCTGACCACTGGGTGCGCCTAACGCTCCTGGCGCCCTCGGGCGAGCTGCGAGCCCAAGCTTGGGATGTTGACGGAGGCAAAGAAGAATGGCTCGTTCGGGCTGCGGACCTCACTTCTTTGGATGCGGCGAGCCTGCGCGAGCTGGGTGCCCTCGAAGTTGACCTCCACGGTAGCACCGTTCGCAGGTCGCTCAGATTCCCGGATCAGGCGAAGGCGTCAATGCTGTTCCCGTTGTTCGTCAGACAAGAGCTCAGAGGACTTGTGTTCGTTGCGGGCACGGCGCCGTTCCCCAAGCCAATGAAGGCGGCGATGCAAACTCTGGCCGTAAAGATTGCTTTGACGCTCGAGAGTGCGATTCTCGCCGAGGATCTCCACCGGCGTGAGAGCGAGGCGAGGTTCAAGTCACTGGTTCAGAACTCGAGCGACGTCATCACGGTGATCGGGCCCGGTTCGAAGATCGAGTATCAGAGCCCTTCAATCGAGCGCGTGCTTGGATATGAGCCCGATGAACTGGTCGGCTCGTCGTTCGCCGAGCTCCTCCACGCTGAGGAACGTGATCACGTGCTGGCCCTGATAGCAGACGTGGACAGCCCCCAGGCCTCGGATCAGGTCGTCGAATGCCGGCTTCGTCATGCCAACGGGGAGTGGCTCGTCTTTGAGATCCTGCGCACCAACCTGTCCCACGACCCGAACGTGGCGGGGATCGTACTGAACGCGCGCGACATCAGCGAGAGAAAACAGTTCGAGCAGCAGCTGACCCACCAGGCTTTCCACGACGACGTTACCAACCTCGCAAATCGCGCTCTCTTCACCAACCGGGTGGAGCATGCGCTTGCGCGGCAGACGAGGGACGAGGGAGGTCTCGCCGTCCTTTTTGTCGATCTCGACGACTTCAAGCTGATCAACGACAGCCTCGGCCACGCTGCAGGCGACGTCGTGCTCGCCGAGGTCGGCGCAAGATTGACGCGCTGCGTGCGGCCGATGGACACGGTGGCGCGCTTCGGCGGAGACGAGTATGCCCTGCTGGTAGAGGATGTCCAGAGGCTGGATGAGGTGGCCGCCGTCGCGGATCGCATATTCGAGCTGCTTAGCGCGCCCATCCGCGTCGAGCAAAACGACGTCGTTATTCGGGCGAGCATCGGGATCACTTTGATCGACGGAGAAGATGCGATGACCTCGGCGGCGGACGAGCTGATGCGCAACGCTGATGTCGCGATGTATCGGGCAAAACGCGAGGGCAAGGGCCACTACAGGGTCTTTGAGCCCCAGATGCATGCCAGTGTCCTCGAGCATCTCGAGATGAAGGGCGCGCTGGAGAAGGCCCTAGAGCGCAAAGAGCTCAAGCTCTACTACCAGCCAATCGTGGACCTGCCTGAGGGGCGCGTGAAGGGTTTGGAAGCCCTGGTGCGCTGGCACCACCCTCAACGGGGGATTGTCATGCCGGGCGAGTTCATTCCGCTTGCCGAGGAAACCGGCATGATCGTTGAGCTCGGCAAGTGGATTCTTGGCGAGGCGTGCCGCCAGCTAAGGTTCATGCAGGATCTGGCTCTTGCCCCGCCAAGTCTCACCATGGCGGTGAACATCTCTGTCAAGCAGCTTCAGCAGCCGGGTTTGGTTGCGACCGTAGCCGAGGCCATTGCCGCCGCCGGCGTCAAGCCGTCGTGCCTGACGCTGGAGATCACTGAGAGCGTGCTAATGATCGACACTGAGGCGACGATCACCAAGCTCCACGAGCTGAAAGCGCTCGGTGTGCGGCTGTCCGTTGATGACTTCGGAACGGGATACTCATCGCTTGGCTACCTCAGCCGCTTCCCTGTTGACGTACTCAAGATCGACCAGACATTTGTAAGCCAGATCGACGGGCTTGCTCCAGGCTCGGTCCTCATTGCCGCGATCGTCAAGCTTGGCGAGGCGCTTGGTCTCCAAACTGTGGCCGAGGGGATAGAACGGCCCGAGCAGTCGGACAGGTTGACGCAGCTCGGATGTCCCCTTGGCCAGGGCTACTACTACTCGAAGCCCATGAACATCGACACCACTCTCGAGTACCTCGCCTCGGAGTCGTCCACGGTGGCTCCCAACGGGGCGCCTCCGCGCGCTTAACGCCCTGTGCACGGCACCTACGAGGGACTCGATCGCGCGGGCGGGTTCGATCGTTCCGGCATGCTTTCTCCACTGAAAGGGCGCGACTTCCGCCTTCTGTGGATGGGGATGTCGATCTCGCTCCTCGGTGACGGGATATTCTTGATCGCGGTGACGTGGCAGGCATACGAGCTCTCCAGCCTGCCGACCGCGCTGTCACTGGTGGGCGTCGCCATGACCGTGCCACACGTCGTCTTCTTGTTGTTCGGCGGAGTCATCAGTGATCGCTTCCCGCGCCGGAAAGTGATGCTCGGCGCAGATGTCGTGCGCGGCGTGGCAATAGGTGCGATCGCCGTGTTGTCCATGATGGGAGCGCTCGAGCTTGTCCATCTTGCCGCACTTGCCGCCCTTTACGGTGCTGGCACCGCGTTCTTCGGCCCTGCCTTCGACGCGATCGTGCCCGACGTCGTCCCCGAGCGTCTCCTTCCCCAGGCGAATGCGCTGGATCAGCTCGTCAAACCGCTCACGCTTCGCCTCGCCGGCCCTGCGCTCGGGGGCTTGATAGTTGGAGCGTGGGGGCCCGGCGCCGCCTTTGGCGTCGATGCGGCGACGTTCGCATTCTCTGCGATGGCTCTCTTGATGATGAGCTCGGTGGAACGCCCCGCAGGGACCGGGAGGTCGTTCGTCGCCGAGCTTCGCTCCGGCTACGCGTTTGTTCTCGGAGAGGTGTGGTTGTGGGGGACTTTCGTCGCTGCAGCGGTTGCTTATTTGCTGTTCATGGGACCGGCGGAGGTCCTGCTCCCATTCATCCTCAAGGAGGACATGGGAGGCTCCGCCGCTGATCTCGGACTGGTTTTCGCTGTCGGGGGCGTGGGATCGATCCTGTCTGCGATCGCCGTCAGCAGCTCACAGTTCCCGCGGCGAAACATCACTTTCATGTACGGGGCGTGGACGCTATCGACACTGGCAATCGGCGGGTATGGACTTGCAAACCTCCCGTGGCATCTGATGGCCGCAAGCTTTGCCTTCAACTTCCTCGAGACGGCAGGAACAATCGTGTGGATCACCACCAAGCAGCGACTTGTTCCCATCGCGTTGCTCGGACGCGTGTCGAGCATCGACTGGCTCATCTCGATAGGGTTGCTGCCGCTTTCATTCGCCCTCACAGGCCCTGCAGCCGCAGCATTCGGGGCGCGTTCGACCCTAATGGGGGCTGGTGTCCTTGGGGCAGGGGTCACGATGGCGGCGTTTTTCCTGCCCGGCATGCGTGCAATGGAACGCCCCCCGGCCGATGAGCCCCCCGGCCGAGCAGGGCCGGACCGCAGGGAGGACCTGAGCGTGCGCCCGCTGTACAAGTCATCTCCCGAGCCCGCCGCCGCCGTGCCGCCGCTCTAATCGCGCCGCAGGGCACGAAGGAGGCCGTCGCTTGAACGGTAGATTCAGGGGTGGAGACGTGCGAGAGCGGCCGAATCGGCGCGACTGGAAATCGCGTGGCCTTCAAAGGGCCCAAGGGTTCAAATCCCTTCGTCTCCGCTCCTCCAAGTTGGCGAGCGCCGGCTTCGCCCCCGGAGGCTATCCTGGTGGTGGCCGTGCTAGACGGGGGGCTCGGGGTCCCCTATACCGGAAACCCCCGACACGCCGGGTTGAATACTCGCTTGCGGCCGCTGAAGGACCGGGCAGTCCCCGGCAAGCAGCGTTGATGGTCGAGTCCTGCGCGACTCGGAACCGTGAACCCGGTCAGGCCCGGAAGGGAGCAGCCGTAAGCGGCGTCCCGGGAGTGCCGCAGGGGCACCCGGCCGGAGCCGGCTACCGGACCGGCGCCGGTGCTCCAGAGGTCAAGGGCGAGCCGCACGGCCTTTTTTCGCGCTCCGAGCCGGGGTGTCACACCCTCCACATAGGATGATCGAGATGGCCTACCTCTCCCTCTACCGCAAGTACAGGCCCCAGACATTCGACGAAATAGTGGGTCAGGACCACGTCTCGACGACGCTGTCCAACGCCATCGTCGAGGACCGTGTCGCCCACTCCTACCTTTTCACCGGGCCGCGCGGCACAGGTAAGACGAGCACCGCCCGCATCCTCGCAAAGGCCCTCAACTGTGCTCAGGGACCGACGCCGCGCCCCTGTGGCGTGTGCGACTCATGCACGGCGATCGCCGACGGTTCCTCGCTCGACGTCATCGAAATGGACGCCGCTTCACACTCCAAGGTCGACGAGACGAGGGACATCCTTGCGGGGGTGCCGCTGGCGACTGCGGGCAGCGCGAAGAAGGTCTACGTCATAGACGAGGTCCACATGCTGTCGGCCGGCTCTTTCAACGCGCTGCTCAAGACGCTCGAGGAGCCTCCAGCCCACGTCCTGTTCATCCTTGCCACGACAGAGGCGCACAAGGTGCTCGACACGATAATCTCCCGCACCCAGCGATTCGACTTCAGGCGTGTCCCCGCCGACTTGCTCGAGGCGCACCTGGCAAAGATCGCAGAGGCCGAGGGCATCGCCATCGACCGAACGGTCCTCGCCGAGATTGCCCGGCGCGCCGAGGGCGGCGTCAGGGACGCCCTCTCCGCGCTCGACCAACTGGCAAGCGCCGCTGGCAACCTGTCTGCCGCCGACGCCGAGGTGCTGCTCGGCGACCGGCGGGAGGACGCCTTCACCGAGCTGTTCGACGCTATAGCTGCGGGTGATCTTGGAGCGATATTTGGCTCCACGCAGGCCCTGGTTGCGCGCGGGGCAGATCTGCGACAGACCGCGATGGGGGCAATGGAGCACGCCCGCTCGCTGTTGCTGCTCAAGACGGCTCCCGACGCCGAGTTTCTGCTCGATGCCTCCAAGGAGGACCTTGCGGTCCTCCAGGTTCAGAAAGAGCACTTCACGGCCGCAGCGCTGCTGCGGACGATCGACCTCATCAGCAAGGCGATCACCGAGATGCGCACGGCACCCGACCACAGGTTGCTGCTCGAGGTCGCCCTCGTGAGGGCGGGCGCACCGGAGACCGACCCTTCGGCCAACGGTTTGCTCGGCCGGATCGAGCGTTTAGAGCGCAGGTTCGGGATCGAGCCAGGGGTCCCCGGCCCCCTCGAGATCCCCGCGCCCGTGGCAGGGCGAGGCCAGGACCAGCCTCTCGAGGCTCCCTCCCGGCAGCCCGGCGGGTCGGGCGGGGCCAAGGAGGACCCGATGACGGGTCGCCGGCCGGCGGCCGGAAGTGAGGCCTCTCCCGCACCCTCACCGGCCGTCGCCACGCCGCCCTCGGCCGTTGAGGGGCCCGCCGCCGGCCCCAAGGATGTGACTGGGGCCGGCAACGGCGTCCCAGCTCAGGTTGGGCTCGGCGAGATAAAGAGCTCATGGCAGGCAACCCTGCAGGAGGTCAAGCAACGCAGCAAGCGTGTTTGGGGCATGCTCAACCCGTCCCGGCCCGTGGCGCTCAACGATGGCGCCGTGGTCGTCGAGGTGCAGTCGCCGTGGCATCAAGCGGAGATGGGCGAGGAACGCAATCGCAGTATCGTGGCCGAGTCCCTCTATGCCGCACTCGGCATCAGGCCAAGCCTCGAGTTCACCGTCCTGAGAAAGGACGGGGGCCCGGCCCCCGAACCGAGCGAATCGGCAGCAGAATACTCTGAGGCGCCGAACACCCCCGTCCCCGCCGACGACCCGATCGAGCTGGTGAAGAAGGGCCTGCACGCCGAGGTCGTCGAGGAGATAGGAGAACGATGAAAGACGTCCAGAAGATGATGAAGCAGGCTCAGAAGATGGCTGCCGAAATGCAAAAGACTCAGGCAGAGCTCGGCGAGGTCGAAGTCGAGGGCTCGGCCGGCGGCGGCGCGGTCAAGGCGGTCGTCACGGGTGATCAGCATCTTGTCGGAATCACGATCGACCCGGACTTTTTCGAAGGCACCCCGGACGCCGATGACATCGAGATGCTTGGCGACACCGTCACGGCGGCCGTCAACGATGCGATGGCCAAAGCGCACGACATGCAAGAGAAGGCATTGGGCCCCCTCGCCGGTGGCATGGGCGGCATGGGGCTCCCCGGTATGTAGGTGGGTGCCCGGCCGAACCGAGGACTGCCGCCTAGCTCGACCATCGTTATGCCGGACGCGGCGGAGCCCTGAGTATGTACGCCGGTCCGATCCAGGATCTCATCGATGAGCTTGCACAGCTTCCCGGCATAGGCCCCAAGAGTGCCCAGCGCGTCGCCTTCCACCTGCTCAAGGCAACGCCGTCTGATGCCCGGCGCCTTGCTGAATCAATTATCGAGGTCAAAGACAAAGTGCGTCTCTGCCGCCGGTGCTTCAATGTCGCCGATCGAGAGCTGTGTGAGTACTGCAGAGATGCGCGCCGCGATCCAACGGCGATCTGCGTCGTGCAAGAGCCCCCCGACATCGTCGCCATCGAAAGAACGCGCGAGTACCGCGGTCTCTATCACGTGCTTCAGGGGGCGATCTCACCGATCGAAGGCATCGGCCCTGCTGAGCTGAGGACTGCCGAGCTGCTCGAGAGGCTAAAGACGATTCCACCTTCCTCCCCCCAGGACGGACAAGAAACGAACGGCCTCGGCTCGGGCTCGAACGACCCGGATGCCAACGTCGAGGAGGTCATCATCGCTACGAACCCCAACATCGAGGGGGAGGCCACGGCGATGTACCTGGCGAGGCTGATTTCCCCGCTCGGCATCCTGGTGACGAGGCTGGCGAGTGGCCTACCCGTCGGCGGCGACCTCGAGTACGCGGACGAGGTCACCCTCGGGCGCGCTTTCGAGGGCCGGCGACGCATGTCGGGCTGAGCCCCCTGTGCTCATAGCCGGGGGCCGCGCCGGGCTCAGAGCGACGGCCGAAACCCTCCACTCGTTGTGAGGTCCGGTTAGGTTGGTTCCATGGCTTTGATCGTGCAGAAATACGGCGGGACTTCGGTCGGCGACGCCGAGCGCATCAAACGCGTCGCAGGCCGAATTGTGGCGGCCGCCGACGCCGGTGCCCAGGTCTGCGTGGTGGTATCGGCAATGGGGCGTACGACCGACGAGCTCACGGACCTCGCCGGCCAGATATCGCCGGCCCCGCACGGACGTGAGCTCGACATGCTCCTCACGGCGGGCGAGCGCATCTCTATGGCGCTCCTGACCATGGCGATCAACGAGCTTGGGCACGAGGCGATCTCGTTCACGGGCTCCCAGGCGGGCATCGTCACGGATACGTCTCACGGCAAGGCGCGCATCGTCGACGTTCGGGCGCGCCGCGTGCTCGAGGCGCTCGGCGCCGGCCGCATAGTCATCGTTGCCGGCTTCCAGGGTGTGTCCACCGACTTCGACGTCACGACGCTCGGGCGCGGCGGCTCCGATACCACAGCGGTGGCGCTTGCGGCCGCCCTCGGTGCAGACGCCTGCGAGATCTACACCGACGTTGAGGGCGTGTTCACCGCCGACCCCCGCATCGTCCCCGACGCCCGCAAGCTCCATGCCGTCTCCTACGAGGAGATGCTCGAGCTTTCCGCAACCGGAGCAAAGGTCCTCATGCTGCGCTCGGTCGAATACGCTCGCAACTATGGTGTGCTTACACACGTGCGCTCGTCGTTCACGACCGGCGACGGGACGTGGGTGAGAGCGGAGGACGAGCGGATGGAACAGGCAATCATCTCAGCAGTTGCCCACGACACGTCCGAGGCCAAGGTGACCATCGTGGGTGTCCCAGACACTCCGGGAGTGGCATCGAGCGTGTTCCGGCCCCTCGCCGACAGCGAGATCAACATTGACATGATTGTGCAGAACAGCTCGGCGGACGGCCGCACGGATATCTCCTTCACGCTGCCGAAAGATGATCTTCGGCGCGCAGGGCCGATCCTCGATGCGATTTCTGATCGCGTCGGCGCGTCCGGCGTGGAAACCGACTCCTCGATTGGAAAGATCTCTCTTGTTGGTGCAGGCATGAAGACGCATCCGGGCGTGGCCGCCGATATGTTCGATGCGCTTGCCGACGCCGGCATCAACATCGAGATCATCTCGACTTCTTCGATTCGAATCTCATGTGTCGTGCGCGCATCGGAGGTCGAGCGGGCCGTCCGCACCGTCCACCAGAAGTTCGACTTGGCGCAGGAGGCAGTAGTGCGCGAGGAGCATCCCCTAACCGCGACGGGCCAGATCCGCGCCCTACGCCCGGATGCAGCCGGGTCGGAGAGCAGGGGTACTCAATGAGGGTTGTGGTCGTAGGGGCGACGGGGGCCGTGGGCACTGAGATGCTTACCATCCTCGAGGAGCGCGACTTTCCGGCCGACGAGCTCATAGCGGTTGCATCGCAGCGTTCCGCCGGCCGGAGGCTTCCCTACAAAGGCGAGGGCATCGAAGTCGTCGCCTTGTCGGAAGAGGTTTTCGATGACGCGCAGATAGCGTTGTTCGACGTCCCCGACGAGATCTCCCGGCAGTGGGCGCCGGTTGCGGCGGAGCGGGGCGCCGTGGCCGTGGACAACTCGGCCGCCTTCAGGATGAACGAATCCGTGCCGCTTGTCGTCCCTGAGGTCAACTCCGCTGCAGTGGCCGACCACCCGCTCGGCATCATTGCCAGCCCCAACTGCACGACCCTCGCGATGGTTGTCCCGCTCGGCGCGCTGCACCGGCACGCCGGTCTCCGGCGCCTGATCGTCGCCTCGTACCAGGCCGCTTCTGGCGCCGGCAAACCCGGCATCGACGAGCTCTGGGACCAGACCGAGCGCGCCGCCAAAGAACGCGACGCGGTCGAACAGGGCCTTGCCAGGAACGTCCTCGTCGCAGGGGACACGTTCACGCATCCCATTGCGATGAATGTGATCCCGCAATGCGGATCCCTCAAGGACGACGGCTACACAAGCGAGGAGCTCAAGCTCTGCGACGAGTCCAGAAAGATACTCGGGGTCCCTGACCTCCCCGTGAGCGCAACCTGTGTGCGGGTTCCAGTTGTGGTTGGGCATGGCGTTGCGGTCCACGCTGAGTTCTCCGAGACCATCGGCCCCGACGACGCCCGCGCCATCCTGGCCGAAGCGCCTGGAGTCGAGCTAAGGGATGACCCGGCCAGAGCGGTATACCCCACGCCCCTCGAGTCGGCGGGGCGGGATGCTTGCTACGTCGGGCGCATTCGCGCCGACCGTTTCGATCCCCACGCGCTCGAGCTCTTCTGCGTCGCCGACAACCTTAGAAAAGGGGCGGCCCTCAACACCGTGCAGATCGCCGAGCTGCTCGTAGCCACATAGTGCTCGATGGCTAGCGTGGCGACGCACAAGCCTTGGCGCGTCGGACCGGGTGACACGGTCGCGGTCGTTTCGCCCTCATTCGGAGCCGTCGGTCGGTGGCCGCACCGCGCCGAGCGCGCCACCGCATATCTTGAATCCCTCGGATTGCGGGTTCGGATCATGCCGAACGCTGCGAGCAGCGAGAGCTGGGTATCGGCGTCACCCGAGGCGCGCGCCGACGACCTGCACGCCGCCTTCTCGGATGACGACGTGGCGGTCGTGCTTGCCGGCATTGGGGGGAACCACTCGAACCAGGTGCTTTCCTATCTCGACTACGAGCTCATCGCCGATCATCCGAAGATCTTTCAGGGGTTCTCGGACATGACCGTGCTGCACTGGGCCTTCTTGAAGCATGCAGGGCTGAGCACGTTCTACGGGCCTGCTTTCACGCTCGCTCTGGCCGAGTATCCGGAGGTGCTCCCTCACACGGACGGGTGGCTGCGCTCTGCCTGGTTCGGTGACGAGCCACTGGCCTTCGAACCGGCGACCGAGTGGACCCACGAGTTACTCGACTTTGATGCCAAAGCCGATCTCACGAGAGCGCGCGTCATGCAGCCGGCGTCCGGCTGGAAGACCATAAGGAGTGGGGCGGCGAGCGGCCCTCTACTTGGTGGCTGCCTCGAGACCATCGGCATGCACCTCAAGGGTTCGACGGAATGGCTCGACCTCGCCGGCGCCGTGCTCTTTATCGAGACATCAGAGGAGTCGCCGTATCCGGCCAGCGCCGATGCTTACCTCACCGATCTCAGGCTCCTCGGCGTCTTCGACGAAATCGCCGGCCTCATCGTCGGCCGGCCCTATAAGTACGGAGCGCAAGAGGCTGCCACGCTGTGGCGGTTGGTCGAGGAGCACACCGCGGCGGCCGGGGTCCCTGTGCTTGCGGATTTCGACGTCGGTCACACCGATCCGATGCTTACCCTCCCGCTTGGAGTGAGGGTGGAGCTGGACGCAGGAGCCAGATCGATCGCAACCACCGAAGCGCCAACGCGGGAGCGCCGTGGGGAATGAGACGCTCGGCGACCGGGCGGTTCAGAAGGTTTGCGGGTCGCCTACGGAAGCGCCGTGGGGTTGAGCCCGAGCTCCTTGAAGGGGTCCGCGTCCAGGTGGGCCAGAAGCCAGCCCCGAATCTCCGAAGCCGGCATGGG